>NZ_JBIUYA010000020.1:0-121220 GCF_044744285.1 Pseudomonas sp. NPDC087336
TACGCAGAAGACAGAGCCTTCGTTACCGTCTTGCGAGGTCACCGCTAGCTTGTCGATGCGGCCCTTGATAATTTCACTTATTTCGGAAGGATTGAGTTGCTGCATTGCTCTGCTGCCCCTTCAAACTCAAGATTTCAATGCTTCGGCAAGTTTCGCGATTTTGCCGCGAATCGAGCCATCGATAACCAGGTCGCCGGCGCGGATTACGACACCACCTATCAGGGCGGCATCCTCCGCAACTTGCAGGCGCACTTCCCGGTTGAGTCGTGCACTGAGAACCTTGGCGAGTTTGTCTTGCTGTTCTTGGTTCAA
The DNA here is from genome assembly GCF_044744285.1 of Pseudomonas sp. NPDC087336. Classification (NCBI taxonomy): domain Bacteria; kingdom Pseudomonadati; phylum Pseudomonadota; class Gammaproteobacteria; order Pseudomonadales; family Pseudomonadaceae; genus Pseudomonas; species Pseudomonas sp. NPDC087336. The sequence goes on from NZ_JBIUYA010000020.1 coordinate 313, forward strand.
TGCAAATGCACTGGTCACTTCAACGTCTACCGACTTCTCTTGCTCGGCCTTGTACAGGTCGAACAGAGCGGAAATCTCCGGCAACAGCGGGAGACGGTCGTTTTCGGCAACGACGTTGATGAAATTCTGTGCCTTGGCATCGAACTTGTCGCCGCACACGTCAATGAACGTGGCGGCCTTTTCTGCGCTCGTCAGTCGCGGGGCCTTGAGCACGCGCTGCAGGGTATCGTCTTGCGATACCGCTGCCGCCAGGCCGAGCATGGCTGACCAATTGGCCAGTTGCTGGTGGGCCTGAGCGTGCTCGAAGGCCGCCTTAGCGTAAGGTCGGGCCAACGTGGTCAGTTCTGCCATGATCGCCCTCGCTTAGATTTCAGCAGCCAGTTGGTTAACCAGCTCTGCGTGCGCGTTTTGATCGATTGTGGCACCCAGGATCTTCTCGGCGCCGCCGACTGCCAGCAAGCCCACTTGGGCACGCAGAGCGTCTTTGACACTGTTCAGTTCCTGTTCGATCTCGGCCTGAGCCTGAACCTTCACACGGTCAGCGTCGATACGGGCTTTTTCAACAGCCTCTTCAACAATCTGATTACCGCGTTTCTTGGCTTGCTCGATGATTTCAGCTGCCTGAGCTTTCGCTTCGCGCAGTTGCTGACCCGCTTTCTCTTGGGCCAACTCCAGGTCGCGAGCTGCACGGCTGGCAGCGTCCAGACCATCAGCGATCTTCTTTTGACGTTCGTGCAATGCCGCAATGACCGGTGGCCATACGAACTTCATGCAGAACAGTACAAAAATCAGGAACGCAACGGACTGGCCAATCAGGGTCGCATTAATGTTCACGCCAACACCTCGCAGTTACGTTGTCCATCACACCAAATTACCCGGAAGATCCGAGTAATCAGCCAGCGATTTGACCAACGAACGGGTTCGCAAAGGTGAAGAACAGAGCGATACCAACACCGATCATGGTTACGGCGTCGAGCAGACCGGCAACGATGAACATTTTAACTTGCAGCATTGGAACCATTTCTCGCAGACGCGCTGCGCCTTCCAGGAACTTGCCGCCCAACAGGCCGAAACCAATTGCGGTACCCAGTGCGCCCAGGCCGATCAACAGTGCAACAGCGATAGCGGTTAGACCAACTACAGTTTCCATCTTTCCTCCCGACTTTTACGTCGTATGGTTTAGGTTTTTTTAATTTAAAGCGGTAAAACAAATCGTTTCAGATGCCCCGTGAGGAGCACCCTCCCGTTTGACCGGGAGGGACATCAGACTAGTCGAGACTGGTCTTAATGGTTTTCTTCGTGCGCCATCGACAGGTAAACGATGGTCAGCATCATGAAGATGAACGCCTGCAGGGTGATGATCAGGATGTGGAACACAGCCCACGCCCACTGCAGAACAACGCCCAGGCCACTAAGCCAGAGCAGGCCGCTGCCGAACATAACAGCGATCAGAATGAACACCAGCTCGCCGGCGTACATGTTGCCGAACAGACGCAGAGCCAGGGAGATCGGCTTGGCGATCAGGGTCACGAATTCCAGCAGGAAGTTCACCGGGATCAGCAGCGCCTGAACAAAGATGTTCTTACTGCCGAACGGGTGCAGGGTCAGTTCGCCGATGAAGCCGCCGAAGCCCTTGATCTTGATGCTGTAGAAGATGATCAGTGCGAAAACCGAGAACGCCATGCCCAGGGTCGCGTTCGGGTCGGTAGTCGACACGGCGCGGAACGGGATGTGTGCATCGCCGGAGATCAGGATGGCCAGCTGAGGAATCCAGTCGACCGGTACCAGGTCGACGGCGTTCATCAGGAACACCCAGACGAAGATGGTCAGTGCCAGCGGTGCAATCACCGGGCTACGGCCATGGAAGCTGTCTTTCACGCTGCCATCGACGAATTCGACCAATACTTCAACGAAGTTCTGCAAAGCACCTGGTTGACCGGAAGTCGCTTTCTTGGCCGCCATGCGGAAAAGAAGAACGAAGATCAGACCCAATGCGACCGACCAGCCGAGGGTATCGACGTGGAAAGCCCAGAAGCCCATTTCCTTGGCTTCTGCTGCGGTGTGGGCAAAGCCCCAGCCGCCGGTAGGGTGCTGACCGAAGGTCAGGTTCTGCAAGTGGTGCTGGATATAGCCCGAAGCGGTTGTTTCTGCCATGGTTGCCTCAAACGCCCTAAGGTCTCGAAAGTCTTGTTCTCATCAGCAGGGGAGCGAACCAGCTGACCGACTGAGTCAGCACGAAGACACCGAATACTGCAATCGGTGCCAATGGCTTCACACCTGCGAACACCAGTGCAAACAGCACTGCCGTCAAAATCAGTTTGCCCGCCTCGCCGGCATAAAAAGACCGGACGATGGACTGGGCTGCTCGGGCGCCGGAAAACCGAAATGCCCTGTGAGCGAAATAAACATTGGGCAGCAAGGCTATCAGGCCTCCGCAAAGTCCCGAGTACCCGGCAACGACTCCATGCCATTGCCAGAGCGCCAAAGCAGCAATCAGCAAAACGACAAATTGAGCCATTAACACCGGAAAAACTGCCAGGCGATGGAAGGGCAAGCGGTTTGGCGTGCGGGTTTCCATCACTATTGCTCTCCAATGGTCGGCTGCCAGAATTCAATAACTTGGCATAATTTGTGCCGACAAAATGCGCGCAGAGTATAGGGGCGGTTCTGCCCCTATTCAACTGTCAGGTAGTGATTTCCGACTGCACGCTACATAAGGAATTGTTTCAGCGAATGTGTGCGAGCACACCCTGAAGTTCATCCAAAGAGTTGTAGCCGATGACCAGTTGCCCTTTACCCTTCTTCCCGTGGCGGATCTGCACCGCAGAGCCTAGGCGCTCGGCCAGGCGCTGTTCCAGGCGGGCAATATCCGGGTCCGGTTTGGAGGGTTCCACAGGCTCCGGTTTACCACTCAACCACTGGCGAACCAGTGCTTCAGTCTGGCGCACGGTCAGCCCGCGTGCGACAACATGTCGCGCCCCTTCAACCTGTTGATTATCCGGCAAACCGAGCAATGCACGGGCATGACCCATTTCCAGGTCACCATGGGAAAGCATGGTCTTGATAACTTCCGGCAGCGAAATCAGGCGCAGCAGGTTGGCCACGGTAACCCGGGACTTGCCCACGGCTTCGGCGACCTGTTGCTGGGTCAGCTGGAATTCGGTCTGCAAGCGCTGCAAGGCCACCGCTTCTTCAATCGGATTGAGGTCTTCGCGCTGGATGTTCTCGATCAGCGCAATGGCGATCGCGGTTTCATCCGGTACATCGCGCACCATCGCCGGGATGGTTTCCTGGCCAGCTTGCTGGCTGGCGCGCCAGCGGCGTTCGCCGGCAATGATTTCGTAGCGGCCGCTACCGATCGGCCGCACCACGATCGGCTGCATCACGCCCTGTGCCTTGATCGATTGCGCCAGCTCTTCGAGCGCCTGGGGATCCATATCGCGACGCGGCTGGTACTTGCCGCGCTGCAGCAGGTCCAGCGGCAGGTGTTGCAACTCACGCTGATCGGCCTGCACCGCCTGTTCTTCCAGCGCGCTGACACTCGGACCACTCAGAAGTGCATCCAGTCCACGTCCGAGACCTCGTTTCTTGACGGCCATGGGGATTCCTTAAGTTGCCTGAGCAGCGGCGATGCGTGAGTTTTTGCGTTGGCGACGGACCATTTCGCCCGCCAGGGCCAGATAGGCCACGGCACCACGCGATGATTTGTCGTACGCCAGGGCCGGCATACCGTAGCTCGGCGCTTCGGCCAGGCGAATGTTGCGCGGAATGACCGTGTCGTACAGCTGATCGCCGAAGTGTTCCTTGAGCTGGGCCGAGACATCGTTCATCAGGCTCAGGCGCGGGTCGTACATCGTACGCAACAGGCCTTCGACCTTGAGGTTCGGATTGAGCAGCTCGGCGATGCGCTTGATGTTATCCACAAGGTCGCTCAAGCCTTCGAGTGCGAAGTACTCGCACTGCATGGGGATAATTACCCCGTCGGCGGCAACCAGTGCGTTCAAGGTCAGCATCGACAGTGACGGCGGGCAGTCGATTAAAATGTAATCGTAGTTTTCACGGATGGGCGCCAACGCACTGCGCAGGCGGCTCTCCTTCATCTGCATTTCCAGCAGAACCACTTCGGCCGCGGTCAGGTCCCGGTTGGCCGGCAACAGCTGGTAACCGCCGTGTTCGGAGAAATGCATGGCCTGGGCCAGATCGCATTCACCGATCAACAGGTCATAGACCGAATTTTCCAGGCCGTGTTTATCCACACCGCTACCCATGGTGGCGTTGCCCTGTGGATCGAGATCGATCAGCAATACCCGACGCTTGGTTGCGACCAGGGATGCTGCGAGGTTGATACAGGTGGTGGTCTTGCCCACACCACCCTTTTGGTTCGCAATCGCGAATACCTTAGCCATTCTTGCTTGTGTTCCCAATCATGCCGTGCGGCGCAGTATCAGCAGATGGCGTTGGCCTTGGCAACCAGGAACGGCCAGGGCGTGTTCGCTATCGAGGTGGAAATCTGTCGGCAATGCTACCAGCTCATCGGCGGGATGAACGCCCTTCATTGCCAGCCAGCGTGTATCGGTGTCACCGAGGTGGCGCGTCCAGTTGCTGAAGTTCTCCATGCTGCTGAAGGCCCGGGAGATGATCCCGTTGAATGGCTGCGCAGGCTGGAACGCTTCGACGCGACTGTGGATAACTTGCAGGTTATCCAGTTTCAGTTCGAGTTTGACCTGGGTCAGAAAGCGGGTTTTCTTGCCGTTGCTGTCCAGGCAGGTCACTTGCGACTCAGGAAACAGGATGGCCAAGGGAATGCCAGGCATGCCGCCGCCGCTGCCAACATCGAGCCAACGACCGTTTTCGACGAACGACATCACGCTCAGGCTATCGAGCAAATGACGGGACACCATTTCATCGGGATCGCGCACGGCGGTGAGGTTGTAGGCCTTGTTCCATTTTATCAACAGGGCCAGATAACCCAGCAGCTGTGCATGCTGGGTTTCGGTCAGAGCGACACCGAGCTGGCGAGCGCCTGTGGATAACTCTTCTGCGTGTTGCGGGGTGACCAACGAACTCAAGCGCTTTGCTCCAACTGACGGCCCGCGCCGCGTTTTTTCAGATGAATCATCAACAGGGAAATGGCTGCCGGTGTCACGCCCGGGATGCGTGACGCCTGACCCAAGGTCTCTGGACGGGTCGCGCCGAGCTTGCTCTGGATCTCTTTGGACAGGCCGGAAATGTTCGTGTAATCGATATCCACAGGCAGCTTGGTGTCCTCGCTGGCCCGCAGACGCGCGATTTCATCCTGCTGGCGATCGATGTAGCCGGCGTATTTGGTCTTGATTTCGACCTGCTCGGCAACCTGTGGATCTTCTGCGCCCCCACCCGTCACGGCAACCAGACCAGCGTAGTCGATTTCCGGACGGCTCAGCAGATTGAGCAAGTTGTATTCGTGGGTCAGTGGCGTGCCGAATTTTTCGGCGATCGCATCGCCCTGTTCGGTGCCCGGCCGTACCCAGGTACTTTTCAGACGCTGCTCTTCCAGCTCGATGCTTTCGCGTTTTTTGCAGAACGCAGCCCAGCGCACGTCATCGACCAGACCTAATTCGCGGCCTTTTTCGGTCAAGCGCAGGTCAGCGTTGTCTTCGCGCAGGATCAGGCGGTATTCGGCACGGGATGTGAACATCCGGTACGGTTCCTGGGTGCCGAGGGTAATCAGGTCGTCGACCAATACACCGATGTAGGCTTCATCACGACGCGGACACCAGGCATCTTTTCCTTGAGCACGCAGTGCGGCGTTGGTCCCGGCCAGCAAACCCTGGGCGCCGGCTTCTTCGTAACCGGTGGTGCCATTGATTTGACCGGCAAAAAACAGACCGCCGATGACTTTGGTTTCCAGGCTGTACTTCAGGTCGCGCGGGTCGAAGTAATCGTATTCGATGGCGTAGCCCGGACGCACGATGTGTGCGTTTTCCATACCGCGGATCGATTGCACGATCTGCAATTGCACGTCGAACGGCAAGGAAGTGGAGATTCCGTTCGGGTACAGCTCGTTTGTCGTCAGACCTTCCGGTTCGATGAAGACCTGATGGCTTTGCTTGTCGGCAAAACGATGGATCTTGTCTTCGATCGACGGACAGTAACGCGGGCCGATGCCTTCGATTTCACCAGCAGCGGAATACATCGGCGAACGGTCGAGGTTCGCGGCAATGATTTCGTGGGTGCGCGCGTTGGTGTGGGTAATCCAGCAACTGACTTGCTGTGGATGCTGTTCCTTGTTGCCCATGAACGACATCACCGGGATCGGTGTATCGCCCGGTTGTTCGGTCATTACCGAAAAATCCACAGACCGGCTGTCGATACGCGGTGGCGTACCGGTTTTCAACCGACCGACACGCAATGGCAGTTCACGCAGACGGCGAGCCAGCGCGATCGATGGCGGATCACCGGCGCGCCCGCCGGAAAAGTTCTGCAAACCGATGTGGATAAGTCCACCGAGGAACGTACCGGTGGTCAATACCACCGAATCAGCCAGGAAACGCAGGCCCATTTGGGTAACGACACCGCGCACTTGTTCCTGCTCGACGATCAGGTCGTCTGCAGCCTGTTGAAATATCCACAGGTTGGGCTGGTTTTCCAGGATTTCGCGCACGGCCGCCTTGTACAGAACCCGATCCGCCTGAGCGCGGGTTGCACGCACGGCAGGGCCTTTGCGGCTATTCAAGACGCGAAACTGGATGCCGCCTTTATCGGTGGCAATGGCCATCGCACCGCCAAGGGCGTCGATTTCCTTGACCAGATGGCTTTTGCCGATCCCGCCGATGGCAGGGTTGCAACTCATGGCACCGAGGGTTTCCACGTTATGCGTCAGCAACAGGGTCTTGACCCCCATACGTGCTGAGGCCAGTGCTGCCTCGGTACCGGCATGACCGCCGCCGATGACGATCACTTCAAAACGGGAAGGGAAATCCACCACGCACCTCGTGCCTGCTTAAGTAGGTAATTCAGGAATAGTTTGAGCTCAGGTTTTTGGACCTGGTCGACAAGTATAGGGACTTCGCCCTTCCTAAAGAACCCTTTGCACAAAATTTAACCAGCTGTGGAAAAGTGGCGGTTATAGAAATTAAAAAGAGAGAAATTTATTAAATCTTTGTTTTTATGTTTATTTCTACTGACCGGCCTTTCTGTGGATAGATTGATACAGGTCTTTAAATCCGTTGTGTACAGAGATTCAAAACCCTGTGGTCATGTGCCAATGAGGCCCTTGGATAACCGGTTTAAGCCTGTGGATGAATGGGGTGCTTATCCACAGGGGTGGTTATCTTCAGTTTTGAGGCCCTGTTATCAACTGCCCTTAGCCGAGGTTATTAACAGGGCTTAATCCACAGAAAAGCGTCGATCGAAGGAAATTCAGGCAGCGAAGAAACGCTCAAGCGGAAAAAATCTGCTCGGCACTGGAGGGGGTGTTTTGGAAATGGAGGAAGCAGACAGGCCAGAACGGCCTGTCTGTGGATGGCAGAAGGACTATTTTCCGATGCAGAAGCTGGAAAAGATTCGCCCCAACAGGTCATCGGAGCTAAATGCACCGGTGATTTCTCCCAGCGACTGCTGAGCCTGGCGTAAATCCTCGGCCAGTAGTTCGCCGGCACCTGCCAGGGTCAGTTGCGCGCGGCCATGCTCGAGGGATGCACTGGCGTGACGCAAGGCTTCCAGGTGGCGCCGGCGAGCACTGAAGCTGCTTTCCGAGGTCTGTTCGTAGCCCATGCAAGCCTTGAGGTGGTCGCGCAGTAACTCCAGGCCAATACCAGCAGATTTGGCGCTGAGGCTAATGGTGACGTGCCCGTCATCGCTGACTTCCAGGGCCATGTCTTCGCCTGTGAGGTCGGCTTTGTTACGGATCAACGTGACTTTCGCCGGATCGGGGCGAGTTTCGAGGAACTCGGGCCATAGCGCGAAAGGATCGAGCGCTTCGGGCGCCGTTGCATCGACGACCAGCAGTACCCGATCGGCCTCGCCGATGGCTTTCAGTGCCCGCTCCACACCAATTTTTTCCACATGGTCATCGGTATCGCGCAGCCCGGCGGTATCCACCACGTGCAGTGGCATGCCATCGATGTGGATATGTTCGCGAAGGACGTCCCGCGTGGTGCCGGCGATCTCGGTGACGATCGCCGCTTCACGGCCGGCCAGGGCGTTGAGAAGGCTGGATTTACCCGCATTCGGACGACCGGCGATGACCACGGTCATGCCGTCGCGCAGCAAGGCACCCTGTCCGGCTTCTCGCATCACGGTGGATAACTCATCGCGCACTTTGTCGAGCATGCTCAGTACGTGGCCATCGGCCAGGAAGTCGATTTCCTCTTCCGGGAAATCGATCGCCGCTTCGACATAAATCCGCAGGCCGATCAGTTGCTCCGTGAGGTTATGCACACGAGCCGAAAAAGCGCCCTGCAGGGAGCGCAATGCGTTGCGAGCCGCCTGTGCAGAACTGGCTTCGATCAGGTCGGCGATGGCTTCGGCCTGTGCCAGGTCCAGCTTGTCATTCAGGAATGCACGCTCACTGAATTCCCCCGGCCGGGCCAGACGGCAGCCCAGTCCAAGGCAACGCTGAAGCAACATATCCAGGACGACCGGACCACCGTGACCCTGTAATTCCAGGACATCTTCGCCAGTGAACGAGTTGGGTCCGGGAAAATACAGCGCGATGCCTTGATCAAGCACCTCGTCGTTTTCACCGAGGAACGGACCATAGTGAGCGAACCGCGGCTTGAGTTCGCGACCGCTGAAGGCCTCGGCCGCAACGCTGGCCAAAGGCCCGGAAATACGAACGATGCCTACACCACCCCGACCTTGAGCGGTGGCGACGGCGGCAATGGTTTCACGAGGAGCGCTCATAAACCGGTATCCAGACAAAAGTGACAGATAGCAAAACGCCCCACTAGGGGGCGTCTTGAGTGGTTGTCCACAGTGTAAATCAGGCAGTCGCTTTGGCGGCCGCTTCGATCTTACGCGTGATGTACCACTGTTGTGCGATGGACAGCACGTTGTTCACAACCCAGTACAGCACTAGACCGGCCGGGAACCACAGGAAGAAGAAGGTGAAGATGATTGGCATCAGCTTCATCACCTTGGCCTGCATCGGATCCGGTGGCGTCGGGTTCAACTGCTGCTGGATGAACATGGTTGCACCCATGATGATCGGCAGAATGAAGAACGGATCCTTGATCGACAGGTCGGTAATCCACAGCATGAACGGCGCTTGGCGCATTTCAACGCTTTCCAGCAGAACCCAGTACAGGGAAAGGAATACCGGCATCTGCACGAGGATTGGCAAGCAACCACCCAGCGGATTGATCTTCTCTTTCTTGTACAGCTCCATCATGGCTTGCGACATTTTCTGCCGGTCATCGCCATGTTGCTCTTTCAGCGCGGCCAGTTTTGGCGCCACTGCACGCATGCGCGCCATGGATTTGTAGCTGGCAGCCGACAGCGGGAAGAAGATCCCCTTGATCAGCATGGTCAGGAAGATGATCGACCAGCCCCAGTTACCCACAATGGCGTGGATATGTTGCAGCAACCAGAAAATCGGTTGCGCGATAAACCACAGGATGCCGTAGTCGACAGTCAGTTCCAGACCTGGGGACAACTCTTTCAGCACAGCCTGGCTTTTCGGACCGGCGTACAGAGTGGCGCTGGTTTCAGCCTTGGCACCCGGAGCAACGGTCAATGAAGGACCGGTGTAACCGATGATGTAGTTGCCTTTGCTGTCTTTACGGGTCTGAACGACGTTGTTTTCGCCCTTCGCCGGAATCCACGCGGTCACGAAGTAGTGTTGCAACCAGGCAACCCAGCCTCCGGTGACGGTTTCTTTGAGCGCAGCCTTGTCCATGTCCTTCATGGACACTTTCTTGTACGGTTCCGAACTTGTCCACAGGGCAGCGCCCAGGTAAGTCGCGGTACCGGTGGCGGTGCTGGAAGACGGATCGGAGCTGGCGTCACGCTTCAATTGCGCGAACATTGCACCGGACCAGGGCTGTGCGCTCTGGTTGTCGATCAGATAGGAAACGGTTACGTCATACAGGCCGCGTTTCAGGGTGAAACGCTTGATGTAGTTGACGCCGTCCTTGCTGAACTTCAGGTCCACGACCAATTGGTCCTGGCCATCAGCCAGTTGGTAAACCTTCTTCTCCGCCGAGTAAACCGGACGACCGGTAGGACTGGCATCCGGGCCGTTGCTGCCAATCAGGCCACTTTGCGCCAGATAGGTCCGCTCGTTGCCGTTGTCGAACAGCTGGAATGGAATTTCCGGATGGTCCTGACGACGTGGATACAGCGGCAATCTCAGTTGGGCAACATCACCACCTTGTGGATCGATGGCGAGATCGAGCACATCCGTTTTGATCTGGATGAGGTCGGTGCTTGCAGCAACCGGAGTTTCGGCAGGCGCGCTGGTATCGTTTGCGGCGTGTGGAATGTCGTCACTGACGGACGCTTTATTGCCAGTGGCCGTATCCGGGAGGCCCGGTGCGGTCGTACTGGAAGCAACATTCTGAGTCGGCAGGGCAGCCTGGCCATAGTCCTGGTTCCATTTAAGAACCATAACGTAGGACACGATTGCCAGGGCGACGATCAGGATCGTGCGTTTGATATCCATGATTACTCGGCCATCGAAGAAGAACGGGAGGTAGGGATAGATGGAACCGGGTCATAACCACCGGGATTCCACGGATGACAGCGACCTAAACGACGAAAGGTCAGCCAGCCACCGCGAAGAAGGCCATGATTTTCAATGGCTTCTAACGCGTAGCAGGAACAACTGGGGTAGAAACGACAGTGACTGGCCATCAGGGGACTAATGGCGTAGCGATAAAACTGGATCGGAACGAGTGCCAGTTTACGCATCTGGACTGTCTACCCCTACAGTTTCGGTTTTGACTGCTGGTACCGGCGTGCTGCGTGCCAGACGCTTCCAGAGTTTGCCGAAATGCTGAATCAATTCGGGGTTTTCTACGTCACCCAAACCTTTGCGCGCGACGATAACGATGTCCCAGCCGACCAGCAAATCCTGGTTCAGGCGAAACGATTCGCGCATCAGACGTTTGAGGCGATTGCGCTCGACGGAGAGCTTTACGCTCTTTTTCCCGATAACCAGCCCGAGACGGGGGTGATCAAGATCGTTGTTGCGCGCAAGGAGCAGGAGATTTTTCCCCGGTACCTTGCCGGTAGGGGAGTCAAAGACTGCCTTGAAATGCCGGGGGGTAAGCAGACGCTTTTCCCGACTGAAGTCCTGACTCACCTCCAGTGCCGGCTTATCAAACTGCCAGACGCGCACGACCTTTGGCGCGACGGCGCGACAGAACGGCACGACCGTTCTTGGTAGCCATGCGAGCACGGAAACCGTGGGTACGAGCGCGTTTGATAGTGCTTGGTTGGAAAGTACGTTTCATTGTCGTGTTACCTGGTTCGTCCACAACGGGCCGGAATGGCCCCCGTTTTAAGAGACCGGGGATTCTAGAGAAAGCAAGCCTCTAGGTCAATTTCCAACCAACGTTTCCTTATAAATAGATCTCCAGAGGTTTTTCCGGCCCTTGACCCTTCGCCAAACATAAAATTAAAGAAGGAGAGTATTTAAAGCTTTTCTGTAAAGCTTATAAAGACTAGGGCCACCATCATCTGTGGATAACTACCTTCAGCCCTTGTTCCACAAGCTGTACAGAGAATAACAACTACAGTGGAAAACCGTGTTCAGCCTGTGCTGCGCCCTCGGAAAACCTGTGGGTGAAAACGGGCTTTATCCACAGGCAGGTTATCCACCGAGTTTCGCCCCCACTTTTGCAATGAGCTTAGAGGTGGTTATCCACAGAGCTTATGCACAGACCATTGGTCGTCTTTTATGCGTTCAAAACCTTGATTCTTCTCGGTGCATGGCTCACCTACGTGTGGATAAGTCGGCGTCTGGCCGTTACAATGGCCGCTTGTTTTTGCCTCACCGGCTTTCAACTTAGGGGATATCCGTGTCAGTGGAACTTTGGCAGCAATGCGTGGAGCTTTTGCGCGATGAGCTGCCTGCCCAACAATTCAACACTTGGATCCGTCCACTACAGGTCGAAGCCGAAGGCGACGAGTTGCGTGTCTATGCACCCAATCGTTTCGTCCTGGACTGGGTCAACGAGAAATACCTCAGTCGCGTCCTGGAATTGCTCGACGAGCACGGCAACGGTATGGCGCCTGCGCTTTCCTTATTAATAGGCAGCAAACGCAGCTCTGCTCCGCGCGCCGCGCCGAATGCGCCGCTGGCCGCCGCTGCGGCGTCTCAGGTTCAGGCTGCTGCGGCCGCAGCAGCGCCTGTGGCTGCACCTGCAACACCCGCCAAGCGTGCAACGCAAAAAACTGCTGAAGTCACCGAGCTTGAGCCTTCCCGAGATAGCTTCGACCCCATGGCCGGTGCCAGTTCGCAGCAGGCTCCGGTTCGCGCCGAGCAACGTACTGTCCAGGTTGAAGGCGCGCTCAAGCACACCAGCTACCTGAACCGCACCTTTACCTTCGAGAACTTCGTTGAGGGTAAGTCCAACCAACTGGCCCGGGCCGCGGCCTGGCAAGTGGCGGACAACCCCAAGCACGGTTACAACCCGCTGTTTCTTTATGGTGGTGTAGGTCTGGGTAAAACCCACTTGATGCATGCTGTGGGTAACCATCTATTAAAGAAGAACCCGAATGCCAAGGTCGTGTACCTGCATTCCGAGCGCTTCGTGGCCGACATGGTCAAGGCCCTGCAGCTGAATGCGATCAACGAATTCAAGCGCTTCTACCGTTCGGTGGATGCTTTGCTGATCGACGACATTCAGTTCTTCGCCCGAAAGGAACGTTCCCAGGAAGAGTTTTTCCACACCTTCAACGCCCTGCTTGAAGGTGGCCAGCAGGTCATCCTTACCAGTGACCGCTACCCGAAAGAAATCGAAGGCCTTGAAGAACGCTTGAAGTCCCGTTTCGGCTGGGGACTCACGGTGGCTGTAGAGCCGCCGGAACTGGAAACCCGTGTCGCGATCCTGATGAAGAAGGCCGACCAGGCCAAGGTCGAACTGCCACACGATGCGGCGTTCTTCATTGCCCAACGCATTCGCTCCAACGTCCGTGAACTGGAAGGTGCGCTCAAACGCGTGATCGCCCATTCGCACTTCATGGGTCGCGATATCACCATCGAGCTGATCCGCGAGTCCCTGAAGGATCTGTTGGCGCTGCAAGACAAACTGGTCTCTGTGGATAACATTCAGCGCACCGTCGCCGAGTACTACAAGATCAAGATCTCGGATTTGTTGTCCAAACGTCGTTCGCGTTCGGTCGCCCGTCCACGTCAGGTCGCCATGGCGTTGTCCAAGGAACTGACCAACCACAGCCTGCCGGAAATCGGTGATGTGTTTGGTGGGCGTGACCACACGACAGTTTTGCACGCCTGCCGCAAGATCAACGAACTTAAGGAATCCGACGCGGACATCCGCGAGGACTACAAGAACCTGCTGCGTACACTGACCACTTGATGAACACCAGCGCAGCTTTTAAGGCAAGGGACTAGACCATGCATTTCACCATTCAACGCGAAGCCCTGTTGAAACCCCTGCAACTGGTCGCAGGCGTCGTCGAGCGCCGACAGACCTTGCCGGTGCTCTCCAACGTGCTGCTGGTTGTCGAAGGCCAGCAATTGTCGCTGACCGGTACCGACCTTGAAGTCGAACTGGTTGGTCGCGTGCAGCTCGAAGAGCCTGCTGAAACAGGTTCCATCACCGTGCCTGCACGTAAACTGATGGATATCTGCAAAAGCCTGCCGAACGACGCGCTGATCGACATCAAGGTCGATGAACAGAAGCTGGTAGTGAAGGCTGGCCGTAGCCGCTTCACCCTCTCGACCCTGCCGGCCAACGATTTCCCTACCGTGGAAGAAGGCCCGGGCTCGCTGACGTGCAGCCTCGAGCAAAGCAAACTGCGTCGCCTGATCGAGCGCACCAGCTTCGCCATGGCCCAGCAGGACGTGCGTTACTACCTCAACGGCATGCTGCTGGAAGTCTCGGCAGGCGTCATTCGCGCCGTGGCCACTGACGGTCACCGCTTGGCGATGTGCTCGATGCAGGCTGATATCGGCCAACCGGATCGCCACCAGGTAATCGTGCCGCGCAAGGGTATCCTTGAACTGGCACGTTTGCTGACCGAGCCGGACGGTATCGTCAGCATTGTCCTGGGCCAGCACCATATTCGCGCTACCACCGGTGAGTTCACCTTCACCTCGAAACTGGTCGACGGCAAATTCCCGGACTACGAGCGCGTTCTGCCGAAAGGCGGCGACAAGCTGGTGCTCGGTGATCGCCAGGCGCTGCGCGAGGCGTTCAGCCGCACGGCGATTCTGTCCAATGAGAAGTACCGCGGCATCCGCCTGCAACTGGCCCCTGGTCAGCTGAAGATCCAGGCGAACAACCCGGAGCAGGAGGAAGCGGAAGAGGAAGTAGGCGTAGAGTACAACGGCGGCTCCCTGGAAATCGGCTTCAACGTCAGCTACTTGCTCGACGTACTGGGTGTGATGACCACCGAGCAGGTTCGCCTGATCCTGTCCGACTCCAACAGCAGCGCGCTGGTCCAGGAATCCGACAACGACGACTCGGCCTACGTCGTCATGCCGATGCGTCTGTAATCATGTTCAGCAGAAGCTAGATGTCCTTAAGTCGCGTCTCGGTCACCGCGGTGCGCAATCTGCACCCGGTGACCTTCTCCCCCTCCCCCCGAATCAATATTCTTTACGGCGCCAACGGCAGCGGCAAAACCAGTGTTCTGGAAGCCATTCACCTGCTGGGGCTCGCGCGTTCGTTTCGCAGCACCCGGTTGTTGCCTGTCATTCAATACGAACAATTGGCGTGCACGGTATTTGGTCAGGTCGAGTTGGCCGAAGGCGGACACAGCGCGTTGGGCATTTCGCGGGATCGCCAGGGGGAGTTCCAGATCCGGATCGATGGACAGAACGCGCGAAGTGCGGCGCAACTGGCCGAGATCCTGCCGCTGCAGTTGATCAACCCGGACAGCTTCCGCTTGCTGGAAGGTGCGCCGAAAATTCGTCGACAGTTCCTTGATTGGGGCGTGTTCCACGTGGAACCCCGTTTCATGTCCACTTGGCAACGGCTGCAGAAGGCCCTGCGCCAGAGAAACTCTTGGCTGCGGCATGGTACACTTGACGCCGTTTCTCAAGCGGTTTGGGACAGGGAACTGTGCCAGGCCAGCGCTGAAATCGATGAATACCGCCGCGCCTATATCAAAGCCTTGAAACCGGTGTTTGAACAGACCTTGAGCGAACTGGTTGAGCTCGAGGGTCTAACGCTCAGCTATTACCGGGGCTGGGACAAAGACCGTGAACTGAGCGCTGTGCTCGCCGGATCCCTTCAGCGGGATCAGCAGATGGGGCATACCCAGGCAGGACCGCAACGTGCTGATTTGCGCCTCAGATTGGGCGCTCACAATGCCGCGGACATCCTGTCCCGAGGACAGCAAAAGTTGGTGGTCTGCGCATTGCGCATCGCCCAAGGTCACCTGGTCAGCCAGGCTCGACGCGGTCAGTGTATTTATCTGGTGGATGACTTGCCGTCCGAACTGGACGAGCAGCACCGCCGTGCGCTTTGCCGCTTGCTGGAAGACTTACGCTGCCAGGTGTTTATCACCTGTGTAGACCACGAATTATTGAGGGAAGGCTGGCAGACGGAAACGCCAGTCGCCCTGTTCCACGTGGAACAGGGCCGTATCACCCAGACCCACGACCATCGGGAGTGAAGGCATTGAGCGAAGAAAATACGTACGACTCAACGAGCATTAAAGTGCTGAAAGGCCTGGATGCCGTACGCAAACGTCCCGGTATGTACATTGGTGACACCGACGATGGCAGCGGTCTGCACCACATGGTGTTCGAGGTGGTCGATAACTCGATCGACGAAGCGCTCGCCGGCCACTGCGACGACATCAGCATCATCATTCACCCGGATGAATCCATCACCGTCAAAGACAACGGCCGTGGCATCCCGGTAGACGTGCACAAAGAAGAAGGCGTTTCGGCAGCCGAGGTCATCATGACCGTGCTGCACGCCGGCGGTAAGTTCGATGACAACTCCTACAAGGTATCCGGCGGATTGCACGGCGTAGGCGTCTCGGTAGTGAACGCCCTGTCTGAAGAGCTCGTCCTCACCGTTCGCCGTAGCGGCAAGATCTGGGAACAGACCTACGTACACGGTGTTCCACAGGAACCGATGAAGATCGTTGGCGACAGCGAAACCACCGGTACTCAGATCCACTTCAAGGCTTCCAGCGAAACCTTCAAGAACATCCACTTCAGCTGGGACATCCTGGCCAAGCGGATTCGTGAACTGTCCTTCCTCAACTCCGGCGTTGGCATCGTCCTTAAGGATGAGCGCAGCGGCAAGGAAGAGCTGTTCAAGTACGAAGGTGGCTTGCGCGCGTTCGTTGAATACCTGAACACCAACAAGACCCCGGTCAACCAGGTGTTCCATTTCAACATCCAGCGCGAAGACGGCATCGGCGTGGAAATCGCCCTGCAGTGGAACGACAGCTTCAACGAGAACCTGTTGTGCTTCACCAACAACATTCCGCAGCGCGATGGCGGTACCCACCTGGTGGGCTTCCGTTCCGCACTGACGCGTAACCTCAACACCTATATCGAAGCCGAAGGCCTGGCGAAGAAACACAAAGTCGCGACCACTGGTGACGATGCCCGTGAAGGTCTGACCGCGATCATTTCGGTGAAAGTGCCGGATCCGAAGTTCAGCTCCCAGACCAAGGACAAGCTGGTCTCTTCGGAAGTGAAGACCGCGGTCGAACAGGAAATGGGCAAGTACTTCTCCGACTTCCTGCTGGAAAACCCGAACGAAGCCAAGCTGGTTGTCGGCAAGATGATCGACGCGGCACGTGCTCGTGAAGCCGCGCGCAAGGCCCGGGAGATGACCCGCCGTAAGGGCGCACTGGACATCGCCGGCCTGCCGGGCAAACTGGCTGACTGCCAGGAAAAGGACCCTGCCCTTTCCGAACTGTACCTCGTGGAAGGTGACTCTGCTGGTGGCTCCGCCAAGCAGGGACGTAACCGCAAGACCCAGGCGATCCTCCCGCTCAAGGGTAAGATCCTGAACGTCGAGAAAGCGCGTTTCGACAAGATGATCTCTTCCCAGGAAGTGGGCACCTTGATCACCGCGCTCGGCTGCGGCATTGGTCGCGAAGAGTACAACATCGACAAGTTGCGTTATCACAACATCATCATCATGACCGATGCTGACGTCGACGGTTCGCACATCCGTACCCTGCTCCTGACCTTCTTCTTCCGTCAGCTCCCAGAGCTGATCGAGCGCGGCTACATCTACATCGCCCAGCCACCGCTGTACAAGGTCAAGAAAGGCAAGCAAGAGCAATACATCAAAGACGACGACGCCATGGAAGAATACATGACGCAGTCGGCCCTGGAAGATGCGAGCCTGCACCTGAATGAAGAGGCACCGGGTATCTCCGGCGAAGCCCTTGAGCGCCTGGTGAATGATTTCCGCCTGGTGATGAAGACCCTCAAGCGTCTGTCGCGCCTGTACCCACAGGAACTGACTGAGCACTTCATCTACCTGCCTGCCGTAAGCCTGGAGCAATTGTCCGATCACGCTGCGATGCAGGATTGGCTGGCCCAGTATGAAGTGCGTCTGCGCACCGTCGAGAAGTCTGGCTTGGTCTACAAGGCCAGCCTGCGTGAAGACCGTGAGCGTAATGTCTGGCTGCCAGAGGTCGAGTTGATCTCCCACGGCCTGTCGAACTACGTCACGTTCAACCGCGACTTCTTTGGCAGCAACGACTACAAGACCGTCGTATCCCTGGGCGCTCAGCTGAGCACTCTGCTCGACGATGGAGCGTACATCCAGCGTGGCGAGCGTAAGAAAGCGGTCACCGAGTTCAAGGAAGCCCTGGAATGGTTGATGGCTGAAAGCACCAAGCGCCACACCATCCAGCGATACAAAGGTCTGGGTGAAATGAACCCGGACCAGCTGTGGGAAACCACCATGGACCCAAGCGTTCGCCGGATGCTGAAAGTAACCATCGAGGACGCCATTGGCGCGGACCAGATCTTTAACACCCTGATGGGTGATGCGGTCGAGCCTCGCCGTGACTTCATCGAAAGCAACGCCTTGGCGGTTTCCAACCTGGATTTCTGATCCCGGTTAACCCGCTGAACGAAAAAGGCCAACGTCATGTTGGCCTTTTTTGTGTCAAAAAGAATAAAAGATCGCAGCCTGCGGCAGCTCCTACACTGTGATTGCATTCACCTGTTGGAGCGATCTTTTGATCTTCTGCAACAGTGAAACACCCACGTTACAGGCATAAAAAAACCGGCTATATCAGCCGGTTTTTTTGCGCCCGAAAAAAACTTATGCACGTTTTTCGGGTTTTTTACCGTTTAAGAAATATCTATATAAATCATAAAGTTAGAAGCAAAAAATAGCGCTTTTCTCACAAACGGTACACAGGTTATCCACAGAACCTCAGACAACCACCTGATCGTTGGCAGCCGGCGCTTGTGGAGCCGGTGGCAGAGAGCCCATTTCCCGTTGCATCTGCTCGTTCCAGGCCTGAACCCGATCGTTCAAATCGGCGATGGCGCGTGGTCCGCTACCTTCGGCATACATCGGCGCACCGATGATCACGGTGATGACGCCCTGCTTCTTCTTCCAGCCGGTTTTTGGCCAGAACTTGCCAGCGTTGTGGGCAATCGGCAGCACTGGTAGCTCGGCGTTGACCGCCAGCGCCGTACCGCCTCGCGAGAATTTGCCGATGGTGCCGTAGGGAACGCGCGTGCCTTCGGGGAAAATCAGCACCCAGACGTTATCCTTGAGCAATTCATCGCCTTTCTTGGCGACATGCTTGAGTGCCGCTTTCGGGTTGTCCCGGTCGATGGCGATCGGGCGCAGCATGGCCATGGCCCAGCCGAAGAAAGGCACGTAGAGCAGTTCGCGCTTGAGCACCTGGCTCAATGGCTCGAAATAGGCCGAGAGAAAGAATGTCTCCCAGGTGCTCTGGTGGTTCGACTGGATCACGCAGGGCTGTGCCGGTACGTTCTCGGCACCCTTCACTTCGTAGCGAATGCCCAGGAACACCTTGCTCAGCCACAAGGCGCAGCGACACCAATACACGTTGATGAACCGATAGCGCGCCTTGAACGGCAGAAAGGGCGCAATAAAAAAACTCAGGCTGCACCACAGCAGAGAGCTGGTGCCCAGCAGCAGGTAAAAGAGAAATGTTCTGATGGCCTGCAGTATCGACATGGCGACGTTTACCGTTACGGGCACTGCCCGACTGTTCAAGCGCACTCCCGATCTGTCGAAAGCGCTCTAATTGTGGATAAGTTCTGCGGCAATCGCCGCCAGATCGTCGAAAATCAAAGTGCCTGCCGGTAGGGTCTTGCCCAAAGTCTTTTCGCCTTTCCCGGTCTTAACTAAAACTGGCTGAGAATCGACGGCTTTGGCGGCTTCCAGGTCACCGAGACTATCGCCGACGAACCATAGATCCGTCAGCGATACGTTGTAATGTGCGGCGATGCTTTTCAACATCCCGGGTTTTGGCTTGCGGCAATCGCAGCCGTCGTCCGGCCCGTGCGGGCAATAGACGATCAGGCCGACTTCACCGCCCAGCTCGGCCACCAGCGAGCGCAAGCGCTCGTGCATGGCGTCCAGGGTGGCGAGGTCGTAATAGCCGCGAGCGATGCCCGACTGGTTGGTGGCGACCGCCACCGTCCAGCCGGCCTTGCTCAACTGCGCGATGGCTTCGATCGAACCGGGGAGTGGAATCCACTCCTCCACCGATTTGATGTACGCGTCGGAGTCGTAATTGATCACTCCGTCCCGATCGAGAATCAGCAGTTTCAAACAGTCTTACCCCAGCAACGAAATATCGGCGACGCCGAGGAACAAGCCACGCAGACGCGCCAGCAGTGCATAACGGTTGGCGCGTACATTGGCGTCTTCCGCGTTGACCATCACCGCTTCGAAGAACGCATCCACCGGTTCGCGCAATGCAGCCAGGCGTGCCAGCGATTCGCTGTACTGACGTGCTGCGGCCATAGGCTGAACAGCCTGGTCAGCCTGCTGGATCGCCGAGTACAGTGAGAACTCGTTGGCATTGTCGAAGTACTTGGCTTCCACCACGGTCGGCACCGAGCCTTCGACCTTGCTCAGCAAGTTCGATACGCGCTTGTTCACCGCCGCCAGGGCCGCGGCTTCCGGCAACTTGCGGAAAGCCTGTACCGCTTGCACGCGCTGGTCGAAGTCCAGGGCCGAGCCCGGGTTCAAGGCGCGAACCGACAGGTAGGTCGCCACGTCGACGCCTTCATCTTCATAACGAGCACGCAGACGGTCGAAGATGAATTCCAGCACGGCGTCGTTGAGCCCGGCAGCCTTCACCTTGGTACCGAACGCATTCACGGCGAAGGCCACGGCGTCGTTCAGGTCCAGATCCAGTTGTTTCTCGATCAGGATACGCAGCACACCCAATGCGGCACGGCGCAGTGCGTACGGGTCTTTGCTACCGGTTGGCAGCATGCCGATCCCGAAGATTCCCACGAGGGTGTCGAGCTTGTCGGCGATGGCTACGGCCGCACCGGTCAGGGTGGCTGGCAGTTCGGCACCGGCACCGCGCGGCATGTACTGCTCGTTCAGGGCCAGGGCGACGTCTTGCGGCTCGCCGTCATTGAGGGCGTAGTAGTAGCCGGCGACACCTTGCATCTCCGGGAACTCGCCGACCATTTCGGTGGCCAGGTCGCATTTGGACAGCAAGCCTGCGCGAGCGGCCCACGAGGCGTTGCCGCCGATGCGAGCGGCGATGTAGGCGGCGAGCTTGGAAACGCGCTCGGCCTTGTCGTAGACGCTGCCGAGTTTTTCCTGGAACACCACGTTTTGCAGGCGCTGGTTGAATTCTTCGAGCTTCTGCTTCTTGTCTTGCTTGAAGAAGAACTCAGCGTCGGTCAGGCGTGGGCGAACCACTTTTTCGTTACCGGCGATGATCTGCTGCGGGTCTTTGCTTTCGATGTTGGCCACGGTAATGAAACGTGGCAGCAACTTGCCTTCGGCATCCAGCAGGCAGAAGTACTTCTGGTTGTCCTGCATGGTGGTGATCAGCGCTTCTTGCGGCACGTCGAGGAAACGCTCCTCGAACGAGCACACCAGCGGCACCGGCCACTCGACGAGCGCGGTCACTTCATCGAGCAGGGCTGGCGGAACGATCGCCGTGCCTTCCTGGCGCGTGGCCAGCTCTTCGGTGCGCTTGCTGATGATGTCGCGACGCTCGTTGGCGTCGGCCAGCACGTAAGCGGCACGCAGGTCGGCCAGGTAGCTGGACGGCGAACCGATGCGCACGCTTTCCGGGTGGTGGAAGCGGTGACCACGGGAATCGCGGCCGGACTTCTGGGCAAGGATGGTGCAATCGATGACCTGGTCACCGAGCAGCATCACAAGCCATTGGGTCGGACGCACGAACTCTTCCTTGCGAGCGCCCCAGCGCATGCGCTTCGGAATCGGCAGGTCGTTCAGCGAGTCTTCGACGATGGTCGGCAGCAGGCTTGCGGTTGGCTTGCCGGCGATGCTCTGGCTATAGCGCAGTTTTGGGCCGCTCTGATCAATTTCGCTCAGGTCGACGCCGCACTTCTTGGCAAAGCCCAGTGCCGCTTGAGTCGGGTTGCCTTCGGCATCGAACGCGGCCTGACGTGGCGGGCCGTCGAGGTTGATGCTGCGATCCGGCTGCTGGGTGGCCAGCGAGGTGATCAGCACCGCCAGACGGCGCGGCGCGGCATACACGGTTTTGGTCTCGTAGTTCAGGCCGGCAGCTTGCAAGCCCTTGTCGATACCGGCAAGGAACGCCTCGGCCAGGGTGTTCAGGGCCTTGGGTGGCAGTTCTTCAGTGCCCAATTCAACCAGAAAATCCAGAGCACTCATTGTGCAGCCTCCAGCTTGGCCAGTACTTCGTCACGCAGGTCCGGGGTCGCCATCGGGAAGCCCAGCTTGGCGCGAGCCAGCAGGTAGGCTTGCGCAACGGAACGCGCCAGGGTACGTACACGCAGGATGTATTGCTGACGTGCGGTCACGGAAATCGCCCGGCGCGCATCCAGCAGGTTGAAGGTGTGGGATGCCTTCAACACCATTTCGTAGCTCGGCAGCGGCAGCGGCTGGTCGAGTTCGATCAGGCGCTTGGCTTCGCTTTCATAGAAATCGAACAGTTCGAACAGCTTCTCAACGTTGGCGTGTTCGAAGTTGTAGGTCGACTGCTCCACTTCGTTCTGGTGGAACACGTCGCCGTAGGTGACTTTGCCGAACGGACCGTCAGCCCAGACCAGGTCGTAGACCGAGTCCACGCCTTGCAGGTACATGGCCAGACGCTCGAGGCCGTAGGTGATCTCGCCGGTCACCGGGTAGCATTCGATGCCGCCCGCTTGCTGGAAGTAGGTGAACTGGGTCACTTCCATGCCGTTGAGCCAGACTTCCCAGCCCAGACCCCAGGCGCCGAGGGTCGGCGATTCCCAATTGTCTTCGACGAAGCGAATGTCATGCACCAATGGGTCCAGGCCCACATGCTTGAGGGAGCCCAGGTACAGCTCCTGGAAGTTGTCCGGGTTCGGCTTGAGCACTACCTGGAACTGGTAGTAGTGCTGCAGACGGTTTGGGTTTTCGCCGTAGCGGCCGTCAGTCGGGCGACGACTTGGCTGCACATAAGCGGCGTTCCAGGTTTCCGGGCCAATGGCGCGCAGGAATGTAGCGGTGTGGAAAGTGCCGGCGCCTACTTCCATATCGTAGGGCTGAAGTACCACACAACCTTGCTCGGCCCAGTATTGCTGGAGGGCGAGGATCAAGTCTTGGAAGGTACGCACGGCTGGCGTAGGCTGGCTCACGAAATTCACCTGTTTCTTGGGCTGCGATTTAAAGAGCGGGAGTATACCCGATTCGTTGCTGCGCACGCCCCCTGGAGCCCTATGCCACGCTGCTTTTGGTGTACCGAAGATCCGCTGTACATGGCTTATCACGATCAGGAGTGGGGCACGCCGCTACGCGATGCGCAGGCATTGTTCGAGTTGCTTTTGCTCGAAGGGTTCCAGGCCGGCCTTTCCTGGATCACCGTGCTGCGCAAACGCGAGCATTTCCGCCAGGTGATGTACGGCTTCGACGTCCAGCGCGTGGCGCAGATGAGCGACGCGGAAATCGATGAACTGATGCTCGACCCGGGGATCATCCGCAATCGCCTCAAGCTCAATGCGGCCCGACGCAATGCCCAGGCCTGGATGGCGCTGGAGGACCCGGTGGGGTTTCTCTGGTCCTTTGTCGGCGGCGTGCCGAAGATCAATCATTTCAAGGATCGCAGCGAAGTACCGGCCATCACGCCCGAAGCGGTGGAGATGAGCAAAGGCTTGAAAAAGGCCGGGTTCACCTTCGTTGGCCCGACCATTTGCTACGCCCTGATGCAGGCTTCGGGCATGGTCATGGACCACACCCGCGATTGCGATCGCTACGCGCAGCTGGTCAACGGCGGTTAGAATAGCCGCCTCGCGCACAGCACAAGATCAGGAGTGACCTGTGGATAAGTTGAAAGGCGCCTTGCTGGTAGGCGCTCTGCGGCTGTTTGCCCTGCTTCCGTGGCGGGCCGTTCAAGCCGTGGGCTCGGCGATAGGCTGGGTCATGTGGAAAACCCCGAACCGTTCCCGCGACGTGGTGCGGATCAATCTGTCCAAGTGCTTTCCCAACATGGACCCCGCCGAGCGTGAGCGCCTGGTGGGCCAGAGTCTCAAGGACATCGGAAAGTCCCTGACCGAAAGCGCCTGTGCCTGGATCTGGCCGGCCCAGCGCTCCATTGACCTGGTCCGCGAAGTGGAAGGCCTCGACGTATTGAAGGACGCTCTCGCCTCCGGCAAAGGCGTGGTGGGCATCACCAGTCACTTGGGTAACTGGGAAGTGCTCAACCACTTCTATTGCAGCCAGTGCAAACCGATCATTTTCTATCGTCCGCCGAAATTGAAAGCGGTGGATGAGTTGCTGCAAAAACAACGGGTGCAGCTGGGCAACAAGGTGGCCGCTTCCACCAAGGAAGGCATCCTCAGCGTGATCAAGGAAGTGCGAAAAGGTGGTGCAGTGGGTATTCCCGCCGATCCGGAACCGGCCGAATCCGCCGGGATCTTCGTGCCCTTCTTCGCCGTTCAGGCGCTGACCAGCAAGTTTGTGCCGAACATGCTCGCCGGTGGCAAAGCGGTTGGTGTGTTCCTGCATGCGCTGCGGTTGCCGGACGGTTCGGGCTACAAGGTGATTCTGGAAGCCGCGCCCGAGGCCATGTACAGCACCGATACCGCCACGTCTTGCGCAGCTATGAGCCAGGTCGTCGAGCGCTATGTACGGGCATATCCGAGCCAGTACATGTGGAGCATGAAGCGCTTCAAGAAGCGTCCTCCGGGTGAAGAACGCTGGTATTGAATCGGTTGGCCTACGCTATCTCCCGTCAGTGCGCCTGACGGTCGAGCTTCTTCAGAAACACGGTCATTTCTTTCTCGGCCTGTTTATCGCCGTGGTTTTGGGCGGCTTCCAGGCCTTTCTCCCAGGCTTGTCGCGCCGCCGCGAAATCCGCCAGCGCCAGATGAGCCTTGCCTAACAGCTTCCAGGCGGCCGAGTACTTCGGATCGATCTCGACACAGCGCTGGAAATGCTCGACTGCCTTGGCGTTTTCTCCAAGATCCAGGTAACCCTTGCCCAGGCCGAAGCGCAACAATGAGTTATCCACACCCTTGGCGAGCATTTTTTCCAGGGATTCGATCATGGGTGACACCTCTTATGATCGTTCCCACGCTCTGCGTGGGAACGCCTCAATGGACGCTTTGCGTCCCGGGCTGCGTTCCCACGCAGAGCGTGGGAACGATCGTCAGAAGAAACTCAATCCGACATGGAACAGCTTTTCCACATCGCGAATATGCTTTTTATCCACAAGGAAAAGGATCACATGGTCACCCGCGGCGATCACGGTATCATCGTGCGCGATAATGACCTCTTCATCGCGAATAATGGCGCCAATGGTGGTGCCAGGCGGCAAGCCGATATTCTCGATGGCCTTGCCGATCACCTTGCTCGATTTAGCATCGCCATGGGCAATGGCCTCGATGGCTTCAGCCGCACCGCGGCGCAACGAGTGCACGCTGACGATATCGCCGCGACGTACGTGAGCCAGCAAGGTGCCGATGGTCGCCAGTTGCGGGCTGATGGCGATGTCGATGTCGCCGCCCTGGATCAGGTCGACGTAGGCCGGGTTGTTGATGATGGTCATCACCTTCTTCGCCCCCAGGCGCTTGGCCAGCAGCGATGACATGATGTTGGCTTCGTCGTCGTTGGTCAGGGCGAGGAAGATGTCGGCGTCGGCGATGTTCTCTTCCAGCAACAGGTCACGGTCCGAGGCGCTGCCCTGCAACACCACCGTGCTGTCGAGGGTGTCCGAGAGGTGGCGGCAGCGCGCCGGGTTCATCTCGATGATCTTCACCTGGTAGCGGCTTTCGATGGCCTCGGCCAGACGCTCGCCGATCTGCCCACCGCCCGCGATGACGATGCGCTTGTAGGTCTCGTCGAGACGGCGCATTTCACTCATGACGGCACGAATATTCGCCCGTGCTGCGATGAAAAACACTTCGTCGTCCGCTTCGATGACTGTGTCGCCCTGAGGCAGGATCGGCCGGTCGCGACGGAAAATCGCCGCCACGCGGGTTTCGACATTCGGCATGTGTTCACGCAGTTGGCGCAGTTGCTGACCCACCAGCGGCCCGCCGTAGTAGGCCCGCACCGCGACCAGTTGCGCCTTGCCCTCGGCGAAGTCGATCACCTGCAAGGCGCCCGGGTGCTGGATCAGGCGCTTGATGTAGTTGGTGACCACTTGCTCGGGGCTGATCAGCACATCCACCGGGATCGCTTCGTTGTCGAACAGCTCGTTGCGGGTCAGGTACGCCGCTTCACGGACGCGGGCGATCTTGGTCGGTGTGTGAAACAGGGTATGGGCTACCTGGCAGGCCACCATGTTGGTTTCATCGCTGCTGGTCACGGCGACCAGCATGTCGGCATCGTCGGCGCCGGCCTGGCGCAGAATGCTCGGCAGCGAACCGCGACCCTGCACCGTGCGGATGTCCAGCCGGTCACCGAGGTCACGCAGGCGTTCGCCGTCAGTGTCGACCACAGTAATGTCATTCGCTTCGCTTGCCAGGTGCTCCGCCAGCGAACCGCCGACCTGCCCTGCTCCGAGGATGATGATTTTCATCCAGTTACTCCGTTGAATCCGTTTAACCGCGTGCGGCGGCGATCTTGATCAGCTTGGCGTAGTAGAACCCGTCGTGGCCACCTTCCTGGGCCAGCAGTTGCCGGCCATGGGGCTGCTTGATCCCGGCCGTCGTGGCCAGGTCCAGCTCGCGGGCACCCGGTGTGCGCGCGAGGAAGGCCTCGATCACTTCGGTGTTTTCGGTCGGCAGCGTGGAACAGGTGGCGTAGAGCAGGAAGCCGCCCACCTCCAGAGTGTGCCACATGGCGTCGAGCAACTCGCCTTGCAGCAGCGCCAGCGCGGCGATGTCATCGGGCTGGCGAGTCAGTTTGATGTCCGGGTGCCGGCGAATTACGCCGGTGGCCGAGCACGGTGCGTCGAGGAGGATGCGCTGAAAGGGCTTGCCGTCCCACCAGGTGGCGGTGTCGCGGCCGTCGGCGGCGATCAGTTCGGCGCTCAGTTTCAGGCGTTCGAGGTTCTCGCGAACCCGCACCAGGCGCTTGGCTTCGAGGTCCACCGCGACGACGCCGGCCAGTTTCGGTTCGGCTTCGAGGATGTGGCAGGTCTTGCCGCCTGGGGCACAGCACGCATCGAGCACGCGCTGGCCCGGCGCCAGGTCGAGCAAATCGGCGGCCAGTTGGGCCGCTTCGTCCTGCACGCTGATCCAGCCTTCGGCGAAGCCTGGCAGGCTGCGCACGTCGGCGGCTGCCTCGAGGATGATGCCGTCGCGGCTGTAGACGCAGGCGCTGGCGGCAATGCCAGCGTCACTGAGCAGCCCGAGGTAGGCATCACGGCTGTGATGGCGGCGGTTGACCCGCAGGATCATCGGCGGGTGCGCGTTGTTCGCCGTGCAAATGGCTTCCCACTGCTCGGGCCAGAAGGCTTTGAGCGACTTTTGCAGCCAGCGCGGATGGGCGGTACGCACCACCGGGTCGTGTTCCAGCTCGGCCAGCAGGGTTTCGCTTTCCCGCTGCGCGCGGCGCAGTACGGCATTGAGCAAGGCCTTGGCCCAGGGCTTTTTCAGCTTGTCGGCGCAACCCACGGTTTCGCCGATCGCGGCGTGGGGAGGGACGCGGGTGTAGAGCAGTTGGTAGAGACCGACCAGCAACAGCGCTTCGACATCGGCGTCGGCAGCCTTGAACGGTTTTTGCAGCAGCTTGGCCGCCAGCGCCGACAAGCGCGGCTGCCAGCGAGCGGTGCCAAACGCCAGATCCTGGGTGAAGCCGCGATCACGGTCTTCGACCTTGTCCAGTTGCGTCGGCAGAGAACTGTTGAGCGAGGCTTTTCCGTTCAGGACAGCGGCGAGTGCCTTGGCGGCGGCCAGACGTGGGTTCATTGAGCGTCCACCGCTTGACCGAGGACAGTGCCGATAGCGAATTTTTCACGACGGCTGTTGTACAGGTCGCTGAAGTTCAGTGCCTTGCCACCAGGCAATTGCAGGCGGCTCAGGCACAGGGCCTGCTGACCGCAGGCGACTATCAGCCCGTCCTTGCTGGCGCCGAGGATTTCACCCGGTGCGCCCTGCCCTTCGGCCAAGCTCGCTGCCAGCACTTTCAACGCTTCGCCGTTCAGTGTGCTGTGGGTGATCGGCCAAGGGTTGAAGGCGCGAACCAGACGCTCCAGCTCAACCGCTGGCCGCGACCAGTCGATGCGCGCCTCGTCCTTGTTCAATTTGTGGGCGTAGGTGGCCAGGCTGTCGTCCTGCACTTCACCTTCCAGCGTTCCGGCGGCGAGGCCGGCAATTGCCTGGAGCACGGCGGGCGGACCCATTTCGGCCAGGCGGTCATGCAGGCTGCCACCGGTATCCTGGGCGCTGATCGGCGTGACGACTTTCAGCAGCATCGGCCCGGTGTCGAGGCCGGCTTCCATTCGCATCACCGTCACGCCGCTTTCGCTGTCGCCCGCTTCGACGGCGCGCTGGATCGGCGCCGCACCGCGCCAGCGCGGCAGCAGGGAAGCGTGGCTGTTGATGCAGCCCAGGCGCGGAATATCCAGTACCACCTGCGGCAGGATCAGGCCGTAGGCAACCACCACCATCAGATCCGGCTTCAGTGCGGCCAATTCGGCCTGAGCGTCGGCATTGCGCAAGGTCGGGGGTTGCAACACCGCAATATTGTTTTCAAGGGCCAGTTGCTTGACCGGGCTCGGCATCAGCTTTTGCCCACGCCCCGCCGGACGATCCGGCTGGGTGTAGACCGCAACGATCTCGTAAGGGCTGTCGAGCAGGGCCTTGAGGTGTTCGGCGGCGAATTCCGGGGTGCCGGCAAAGACAATGCGCATTGGCTCAGTCATGAAAGCTCTCGATTACAAAGCATCTTGAAAAGAAAAAGGCTTGCCGCAGCAAGCCTTTGAAGAGGGGCATCAAGCGTTCTGGCGGTGAAGTTTTTCCAGTTTCTTCTTGATACGGTCGCGTTTGAGCGTGGACAGGTAGTCGACGAACAATTTGCCGTTGAGGTGGTCGCATTCGTGCTGGATGCAAACGGCGAGCAGGCCTTCGGCGATCAGTTCGTAAGGCTGGCCATCGCGGTCCAGGGCCTTGACCTTGACCTTCTGCGGGCGATCGACGTTTTCGTAGAAACCCGGCACCGAGAGGCAGCCTTCCTGGTATTGCTCCATCTCGTCGGTCAGGGGCTCGAACTCGGGGTTGATGAACACCCGGGGTTCGGTGCGGTCTTCGGAGAGGTCCATCACGACGATACGTTTGTGCACGTTGACCTGGGTCGCGGCGAGGCCGATGCCTGGCGCTTCATACATTGTTTCAAACATATCATCGACCAGCTGACGCACTTCGTCGTCCACTACGGTCACTGTCTTGGCGATCGTACGCAGGCGAGGGTCAGGGAATTCGAGGATGTTTAAAATGGCCATAAGCTTTGATTACTGCACGTGTGAAGTAAAGTCGGGTCGATGGCCTGGGTGCTCCGAAGAAGATGCAGGCTACCGGTGTAAAACGTAGCTCCCTTCTTTTCATAAGCAAGGCGGGAGCGAGCCACCGAGGGCTCTGGCGTTTCACGCGAATGCACATAATAAAGGGATTCATCGCATGAGGAAATCACTACTCGCCTTGCTGCTTCTGGCCTCGGCAGGTTTTGCGCACGGGCAAGTGCAGCTTCGGGAGGGTTTTCCACAGCAGTACACCGTGGCAACGGGCGATACACTCTGGGACATATCGGGAAAGTATCTGCGTGAGCCGTGGCAGTGGCCGCAACTCTGGCAGGCCAATCCACAGGTTGAACATCCCGATCTTATCTATCCCGGAGACACGCTGTCGCTGGTCTACGTCAACGGCCAGCCGCGACTGACCCTCAATCGCGGCGCCTCACGGGGCACCATCAAGCTTTCGCCCCGGGTGCGCAGCAGTCCGGTGGCCGACGCCATCCCGAGCATCCCGCTGAAAGCGATCAACAGCTTTTTGCTGAGCAACCGCATCGTCGACAAGGCCGAGGATTTCGACACGGCGCCTTATATCGTTGCCGGTGATGCCGAGCGCGTACTCAGCGGCACGGGCGACCACATCTTCGCCCGAGGCCACTTCGACCCGGCTCAACCGGTGTACGGTATCTTCCGCCAGGGCAAGGTCTACACCGACCCGCAGACCCAGGAGTTCCTGGGCATCAACGCCGATGACATTGGCGGCGGCGAGATCGTCGCCACCGAAGGCGACGTCGCAACCCTGGCGCTGCAACGCACGACCCAGGAGGTGCGCCTCGGCGACCGCCTGTTCAGCGGCGAGGAACACTCGATCAATTCGACCTTCATGCCCAGCGCGCCCGACACCCAGGTCAACGGCCTGATCATCGATGTCCCGCGCGGGGTCACGCAAATCGGTGCGCTGGACGTGGTCACCCTGAACAAGGGGCAACGCGACGGCCTGGCCGAAGGGAATGTGCTGGCGGTGATGAAAACCGGCGAAACCGTGCGCGACCGGATCACCGGCCAACCCTTGAAAATTCCGGACGAACGCGCCGGGCTGCTGATGGTTTTTCGCACCTACGACAAGCTCAGCTATGGGCTGGTGCTCAATGCCTCGCGTTCTTTGGCCGTGCTGGACAAGGTGCAGAATCCTTAGCTCACTTCACAAGTTACCAACAGAGTTATCCACAGCTTATTCCCGTTTCGACGGGTGCAAATAACGATCAAGGATGATCCATGTCGATACCACCTGTTACACCGGTTTCCCCTGCAGAACTGGAAGCGCGTCTCCGTTTGCACCGTCTGCCGGAACTCGGTCCGGCGCGTTTCAGGAAATTGCTGGAAGCCTTCGGTTCGGCGTCCAAGGCCATCAGCGCACCTGCCAGTGCGTGGCGAGCTTTGGGCTTGCCGCAGGTGTGTTGCGAGGCCAGGCGCGCCCCTGAAGTTCGTGACGGCGCCAGCCATGCATTGGCCTGGATAGAGCGTCAGGACCAGCATTTGCTGATGTGGGACCAGCCCGACTACCCGGCGCTGCTGGCGCAAATCAGCGACGCGCCACCGTTGCTGTTCGTGGCGGGCGATCCGCAGATCCTGGAAAAACCGCAACTGGCGATGGTCGGCAGTCGTCGTGCTTCACGGCCAGGCATGGACACCGCCACTGCGTTTTCCCGCAGCCTGGCCGGTGCCGGGTTTGTCATCACCAGCGGTCTGGCCCTGGGAATCGATGCCGCCGCGCATCAGGCGGCACTGGATGTTGGCGGGCGAACGGTGGGGGTACTTGGCACGGGTCTTGAAAACTTTTATCCACAGCGCAATCGGCGACTGGCCGACGCCATGATCGCGTCGGGTAGCGCGGTGCTCTCGGAGTTTCCACTGGACGCCGCTCCCAGCGCCAGCAACTTCCCCCGACGCAACCGGATTATCAGCGGCTTGTCCCTGGGCGTGCTGGTGGTCGAAGCCAGCGTCGCCAGTGGTTCATTGATCACGGCCAGGCTGGCGTCGGAACAGGGGCGCGAGGTGTATGCGATTCCAGGGTCGATTCATCATCCTGGCGCTCGCGGTTGCCATCAATTGATCCGCGACGGTGCCGTGTTGGTGGAAACCATCGAGCATATCCTCGAAGCCCTGCGTGGCTGGCAGCAGCTGCCGTTTTCAACACAAACCCCCGCGACCGCAACGAGCCATCCGTTGCTGAAGCTGCTCCATGCCAGCCCCCACACCAGTGAAGCGCTGGTTGATGCCAGCGGTTGGACCTTGCCCAAGGTCCTGGCGACGTTGACGGAGCTGGAAATGGACGGCCGCGCTATCTGCGAAAACGGGCGCTGGTTTGCGCGGGTAAGCTAGGTTTTACAAAGAAGATCGGTAAACTGCTCAGAGCCTTATTCTGGAGAGTTTTTCATGGTCAACAGTTGGCGTGTGCAGCAAGCCGCACGAGCAATTCGCGCAGGGGCGGTGATTGCCTACCCAACCGAAGCAGTCTGGGGGCTGGGTTGCGACCCGTGGGATGAAGAGGCAGTGGATCGTTTGCTGCTGATCAAGGGGCGGTCTGTGGACAAGGGCCTGATCCTGGTGGCCGACAATATCCGCCAGTTCGACTTCCTCTTCGAAGACTTCCCTGAACTGTGGATGGACCGCATGGCCAGTACCTGGCCGGGGCCGAACACCTGGCTGGTGCCGCATCAGAACATGTTGCCGCAGTGGATTACCGGTGTGCATGAAACGGTGGCGTTGCGGGTCAGCGATCACCCGCAGGTGCGGGATTTGTGCGCACTGGTCGGGCCGCTGGTGTCGACCTCCGCCAACCCACAGGGCCGGCCGGCGGCGCGCACGCGCATTCGCGTGGAGCAGTATTTCCGGGGTCAGATTGATCTGGTGTTGGGTGGGAACCTGGGTGGGCGCAAGAACCCGAGTGTTATCCGGGATCTGGCGACCGGGCATGTTGTGCGCCCGGATTAAGACCGCGTCATCGTTCATCGCTGGCAAGCCAGCTCCCACAGTGTTTTCTGGTGTTCACAATATTTGTGTTCACCACCGAAACCTGTGGGAGCTGGCTTGCCAGCGATGGCGTCAGTCAAGGCAACAGAATGACCGATCCCGTCGTACGCCGCGCCGACAACTCGGTCTGCGCCTTCGCTGCGTCAGCCAGTGGATAACGCTGGCTGATGTCCACGGTCAGCTTGCCGCTGATGATCATCTCGAACAACTCATCGGCCATGCGCTGCAGGTTCGCGGCATTGTTGGCGTAGGTCGCCAGCGTCGGCCGGGTGACGTACAACGAGCCTTTCCCCGCCAGAATCCCCAGGTTCACCCCGTCCACCGCCCCGGACGCATTGCCGAAGCTCACGACCAGCCCACGGGGCGCCGCGCAGTCGAGAGAAGTCAGCCAGGTGTCCTTGCCGACGCCGTCGTACACCACCGGGACCTTTTTGCCGTCGGTCAATTCCAATACGCGCTGTGCGACGTTTTCATGGCTGTAGTCGATGGTCGCCCAGGCACCATTGGCCTGGGCCAGTGCGGCTTTCTGCGCCGAGCTCACGGTGCCGATCAACTTCACACCCAAGGCCTTGGCCCATTGGCAGGCCAGGGAACCGACACCACCGGCAGCGGCGTGGAACAGAATGGTTTCGCCACCCTTGAGTTCATAGGTCTGGCGCAACAGGTATTGAACGGTCAGGCCCTTGAGCATCACACCGGCTGCCTGTTCGAAACTGATGGCGTCCGGAAGGTGCACCAGGTTGGCCTCGGGCAAGACGTGAACATCGCTGTAGGCGCCCAACGGGCCGCTGCCGTAAGCCACCCGATCGCCGACCTTGAACCGGGTCACTTCGCTGCCAACCGCCTCGACCACGCCCGCGCCTTCCGAACCGACACCCGATGGCAGGGACGGTGGCGGATAGAGGCCACTGCGGTAATAGGTGTCGATGAAGTTCAGGCCGATGGCCTTGTTGGTCACGCGGACCTGCTGCGGGCCGGGCTCGGCGGGCTGGTAATCCACATACTCAAGCACTTCGGGACCACCATGGGCGCGGAACTGGATACGCTTTGCCATCTGCACTCTCCTGAGATCGTTTTACCAAGCGCCCTATCGGACTCCTAAGCGTGATCTGCGTCAACTGCGACGAGCGCTTCGGCGGTGGTATGCTACGCGCCCATTTGCGCCAGCCCGCTCCAATGGAGCGCCGCGTAGCTTTGCCCGATCCAAGGTGATGCCATGACTACCCGCACCGAGGCCGTAAAAGCCTACCTGCTCGACCTGCAAGACCGTATTTGTGCTGCCCTGGAGGCCGAAGACGGTGGCACGCGCTTCGTCGAAGACGCCTGGACCCGGCCTGCCGGCGGTGGCGGACGCACACGAGTGGTCGAAAATGGCGCGGTCATCGAAAAGGGCGGCGTCAACTTTTCCCACGTCTTCGGCAGCGGTTTGCCACCGTCGGCCAGCGCCCATCGGCCGGAACTGGCCGGGCGTGGCTTCGAGGCCCTGGGCGTGTCGCTGGTGATCCACCCGCACAACCCGCATGTACCGACTTCCCACGCCAACGTGCGGTTTTTCATCGCCGAAAAGGAAGGTGAAGAGCCGGTCTGGTGGTTTGGCGGCGGCTTCGACCTGACGCCGTACTACGGCAATGAAGAAGATTGCGTGCATTGGCACCGCGTTGCCGAGCAGGCCTGTGCGCCGTTCGGTGCGGACGTCTACCCGCGTTACAAGGCCTGGTGCGACAGCTACTTCCACATCAAGCATCGCCACGAACCCCGGGGCATCGGCGGCTTGTTTTTCGATGACCTGAACGAGTGGGACTTCGACACCAGCTTCGCTTTCATGCGTGCCATCGGTGACGCCTACATCGAGGCGTATCTGCCGATCGTGCAACGCCGCAAAAACGACGCTTTTACCGCCAAGCAGCGCGAGTTCCAGGAGTTCCGTCGTGGCCGTTACGTCGAG
The DNA here is from genome assembly GCF_044744285.1 of Pseudomonas sp. NPDC087336. Lineage (NCBI taxonomy): Bacteria > Pseudomonadati > Pseudomonadota > Gammaproteobacteria > Pseudomonadales > Pseudomonadaceae > Pseudomonas > Pseudomonas sp. NPDC087336. Next base: position 34,478 of record NZ_JBIUYA010000020.1, read on the forward strand.
TTCAACCTTGTCTACGACCGTGGCACCCTGTTCGGCCTGCAATCGGGCGGACGTACCGAGTCGATCCTCATGTCGCTGCCACCGCAAGTACGCTGGGGTTACGACTGGAAAGCCGAGCCTGGCAGCGAAGAAGCACGCCTGACTGAATATTTCCTGCAAGACCGCGATTGGTTGGCCAAGGCCTGAACGAGGAATCCAGATGGACCGTTACGTCGTATTCGGTAACCCGATCGGCCATAGCAAATCGCCGTTGATTCATCGTCTGTTCGCCGAGCAGACCGGGCAGAAACTCGACTACAGCACTTCGCTGGCGCCGCTCGATGATTTTTCCGGCTGTGCCCGGGCGTTTTTCCTCGAAGGCCGTGGCGCGAATGTGACGGTACCGTTCAAGGAAGACGCTTATCGCCTGGCCGACAGCCTGACGGCGCGGGCGCAACGGGCCGGCGCAGTGAATACCCTTAGCAAACTGGCCGATGGCAGCTTGCTGGGCGATAACACCGACGGTGCCGGCCTGGTACGGGACCTGACGGTCAATGCCGGTTTCAGCCTCAAGGGCAAGCGCATCCTGCTGCTCGGTGCCGGCGGCGCAGTGCGCGGTGCGCTGGAACCGTTGTTGGCCGAGCAGCCGGCGTCGGTGGTCATTGCCAACCGTACGGTGGACAAGGCCGAGTTGCTGGCCGAACTGTTCTGCGACCTGGGGCCGGTATCGGCCAGTGGTTATGACTGGCTGCAAGAGTCGGTAGACCTGATCATCAACGCGACGTCCGCGAGCCTGTCAGGCGATATCCCGCCGATTGCCAGCAGCCTGATCGAGCCGGGCAAGACCCTTTGCTACGACATGATGTACGGCAAGGAACCGACCTCGTTTTGTCGTTGGGCCAGCGAACATGGCGCGGCGGTGTCGATGGATGGGCTGGGGATGTTGGCTGAACAGGCGGCGGAAGCCTTCTTCCTGTGGCGCGGGATGCGTCCGGACACGGCGCCGGTGTTGGCCGAGCTTCGTCGACAATTGACAGAGCCCCTGTAGGAGCGGGCTTGCCCGCGAAGCTTTTGGCGTACTCAAGGACGCCTTCGCTGGCAAGCCAGCTCCTACAAGGGCTTCAATCCTCAAATCGGATCGGGCATTTCTCTGCCCCTTCCAGCTTCCTCAATTCATCCACCACCTGCGGCCGCGCCCGGCGCAGGGTCAGGCTGCGGTCCTGGCGCAGCAGCCGCCGCGCTTCCTGATGCAGCATCTCGACCCCCGAATAGTCGATGAAGTTGATTTGCTGCGCCTCGATCACCACCCGTGCACCGTGCATCCGTTGCAGGCGAACCTGCAGGTAATGGCTGGCGCCGAAGAAGATTGAGCCGCCGACCCGCAGAATGTCCTCGTCACCGTCGCGTAAATGCTGCACGCGGGGTTGCGAGGTGCGCTTGAGGTAAAAGAACAGCGACGCCAGCACCCCGGCATAGATCGCCGTCTGCAGTTCCAGCAGCAGCGTGGCGATACAGGTCAGGCCCATGACTACGAACTCGGCGCGGCTGACCCGCAGCAACGCACGAATGCCCCGATGATCCACCAGGCCCCAGGCGATCAACAAAATGCTGCCGGCCATGGCTGGGATAGGGATGTGTGCGATCAGACCGGCACCAAAGATGGCGAACAACGCCACCCACAAGGCCGAAAAGACTCCCGCCAATGGCGAACAGGCCCCCGCTTCGTAGCTCAAGCCTGAGCGGGTGAAGGAACCGGCCGAGAGCGATCCGGAAAAAAACGCACCGACGATGTTGGACAAGCCTTGGGCGCGGACTTCCTGGTTGGCGTCGAGCAACTGCTGCGAGCGCGCCGACAGCGAACGGGCAATCGACAGGCTGGTGACCAGCCCGAGCATGCCGACTGCCACGGCACTAGGTAGCAGACGCAGGATCAGGTCGAGGTCCAGCGGCAACGGGCTCAAAGGCGGCAACTTGCCGGTGAAGGCGCTCACCAGTTTTACGTGACCGAACATCGCCGGCCAGAGCCAGACCAGCAGTGCGCCCAGGACCAGGGTTATCAACAGCGTCGGCCAGCGCGGCAAGCACAGCTTGAGGATGACGCCGACCACGACGGTGGCCAAGCCGAGTATGAGCGAAGGCTTATCCACTTCACCCAGGTGTCTGATCAATGTGATGAAGCTGTCCAGTGCGGTGGCCTGGCTGGGCAGGTCGAGCCCCAGCAGGTTGGGCAGCTGGCCGATGGCAATCACCACCGCTGCGCCGAGGGTGAAGCCAAGCACCACTGAATGAGAGACGAAATTGACCAGCGCACCAAAGCGCAGCAAACCCAGCAACCACTGGAAAATCCCGGCCAGGAAGGTCAGCAACAGAATCACGGTGACGTAGTCCTGCGTCGCCGGAACGGCCAAGGGACTCACGCTGGCGTACAGGACAATGGAAATGGCTGCCGTCGGACCGCAGATCAAATGCCAGGACGAACCCCACAGACAAGCGATCAACACCGGGATGATCGCCGCATACAAGCCGTACTCCGGTGGAAGGCCGGCAATCAGTGCATAGGCGATGGATTGCGGCAACGCGAGAATCGCGCCACTGAGGCCGACGATCAGGTCACGACCGACGCTGGCGCGGGTTTGCCGGGGCAACCATGTGAGGAATGGGAAGAGTGAATGGCGGCTGGGAAGGGCCATGGGTCCTCTCGGATTGGGTTTTGGCGCAAGGTTAACAGACGCTGATCGTTCCCACGCTGAGCATGGGAACGATCAGCGGCGGCAGTCAGAGCTTGGCCTTCACTGCCGGCAACGCATCCTTGCCATCCACGGTCTTCACGCCATCGAGCCACTTGTCCAGCACTGCCGGGTTGGCCTTGATCCACGCCTTGGCTGCATCGGTATTGCTGACTTTCTTGTTCACCACCTCGGCCATGATGCTGTTCTCCATTTCCTGAGTGAAAGTCAGGTTGGTGAGCAGCTTGCCGACGTTCGGGCAGGCCTGTGCATAACCTTTGCGGGTCAGGGTGTGGACGCTGCCGGTGTCTCCGAAGTATTTCTCGCCGCCCTTCAGGTAATGCATTTTCAGCTGCACATTCATTGGGTGAGGCGTCCAGCCGAGGAAGGTCACAAACTTCTGTTTCTTCACCGCGCGGGACACTTCCGCGAGCATGGCCTGCTCGCTGGATTCGACCAGCTTCCACTGCCCCATGCCGAAATCATTTTTCTTGATGATCTCTTGCAGCGAAATGTTTGCCGGGGCGCCAGACCCGATGCCATAGATCTTGTGGTCGAACTTGTCGGCGTACTTGTTGAGGTCGGCAAAGTTATGCACACCCGCGTCCCAGACGTAGTCCGGCACAGCGAGGGTAAACTCGGTGCCATCGAGGTTCTTTGCCAGTTGCGTGACGTCACCGGTGGCGACGAATTTATCGTAGAAACCCTGCTGCGCCGGCATCCAGTTGCCGAGGAAGACATCCACCTGGCCGTCCTTGAGCCCGCCGAAGGTGATCGGCACCGCGAGGGTGTCGACCTTGGCCTTGTAGCCCATGCCGTCCAGCAGAAACCCGGTGATGGCGTTGGTCGCGGCGATGTCGCTCCAGCCCGGGTCGGCCATTTTCACCGTCTCGCAACTCTGATCGGCATACACCGATGCACTGCCCAGGGCCAGGAGCCCGACCGTCAGTACTGTGGATAACCTTTGCATGGACTTCCCCTTAACATTATTGATTTTGGCAGGGTTGTGGATAACGTGCTTTGCGCTCCAGATCGTCGAGGTCGATGTGATTGCGCATGTACTGCTGGCTGGCGTCCACCAGTGGCTGGTGATCCCAGCTCTTCAGCTTGCCGATGGTCAGGGCATCGGCGACGAAACGCCGGCGCCGCTGGCTCGCGAGTACCTGTTGGTGGATTGCCGGAATGTCCCATTTAGCCCGCGCTTCGGCGAGAAAATCGTCGAACAGCTGGCGATGTTGCGGCGACTGGCTGAGTTCTTCCAACTCCCGCGGGTCGTTGTTTACATCGAAGAGTAGACAAGGGTCATCTTCGCTGTAGATGAATTTGTAAGCGCCACGGCGAATCATCATCAAGGGGCTGATGGTGCCTTCGGCCATGTACTCGCCGAACACTTCATCGTGCCCGCCTTGCCCTTGCAGGTGCGGGACCAGCGAACGGCCATCGAGCGGCAAGCCAGGTTCAAGAGAGCCGCCGGCCAGTTCTACAAAGGTCGGCAACAGGTCGGCGGTGGATACCGATGCGCTGACCCGGCCGGCGCCGAATTGCCCCGGCGCACTTATCAACAGCGGCACGCGAGCGGCCATTTCGTACCAGTGCATTTTGTACCAGAGGCCACGTTCGCCGAGCATGTCGCCGTGGTCGCCGGAGAAGACGATGATGGTGTCATCGATCAGCCCGGTATCCTCGAGGGTTTGCAGGAGTTTGCCGACGTTGCTGTCGATATAGCTGCACGCACCGAAGTAGGCGCGGCGAGCGTCACGGATTTTATCCACAGGCAGGGGTTTTTCCCATAGGTCGTAGACCTTGAGCAATCGCTGGGCGTGCGGATCGAGTTCGCGTTGATCCGGTGTTGCCGGCAACGGGATGTCGGCGTCGTCGTACAGGTTCCAGAACGGCTTGGGAATCGTGTACGGATCATGGGGGTGAGTCATCGAAACCGTCAGGCAAAACGGCTGGTCGCCATCCTCGCGAATGTGGTCGAACAAGTACTGCTGGGCCTTGAACACCACCTCTTCGTCGAAATCCAGTTGGTTGGTGCGCACGCAGGGGCCTGCCTGCAATACCGATGACATATTGTGGTACCAGGTCGGACGCACGTCCGGTTCGTCCCAGTTCACCGCCCAGCCATAGTCGGCCGGGTAGATATCGCTGGTCAGGCGTTCTTCATAGCCGTGCAACTGGTCCGGACCACAGAAATGCATCTTGCCCGACAGCGCGGTGCGATAGCCGAGGCGCCGCAGGTAATGGGCATAAGTCGGCACATCGGCGGGGAAATCCGCCGCGTTGTCATAAGCGCCGATCTTGCTCGGTAATTGGCCGCTGACGAGGGTAAAACGCGATGGCGCGCACAGCGGGCTGTTGCAGTAAGCGCTGTCGAACACCACGCCGTCGGCGGCGAGGCGGCTCAGATTAGGCAGTTTGATGGGTGAAGGACCGTAGAACGGCAACATTGGCGCGGCCATTTGATCGGCCATGATGAAAAGAATGTTCTTGCGCTTCATGTGATCGCGGCATTCCATAGTGGATGTTTATGCGAGAGTGCTGGGATCGAGGATGTAACCCACACTCTTCGCGGTAAAGCCCACGGGCGGCAATGACTAGGATAAGTACAGCTTATGTATGACGCGCTTGGTGGACTTTCCCTGGATTTGCTCCGCGCTTTCGAATCGGCGGCGCGCCAACGCAGCTTCACGGCGGCGGCGGTCGAACTGGGCACCACTCAGCCGGCGGTCAGCCAACAGATCAAGCGACTGGAGGAGCAGTTGGGGACTCGCCTGTTCGATCGCATCTATCGCGGCATCGAACTGACCGAGGCGGGGGCTATCCTGTTCGAGCAGGTTCAGCTTGGTTTGCAGAATATCGATGCAGGATTGAGTGCGATCAGCGCCCAACAACAACATGAAGTGCTACAGGTCGCCACCGATTTCGCCTTTGCCGCCTATTGGCTGATGCCTCGGTTGCACCGCTTTCACGCGGCCAATCCACAGGTCGACGTCAGCCTGGTGACCAGTGAACGCAGCCATAACATGCTGCGTAGCGATATCGATGTGGCGGTGCTGTTCGGCGATGGCCGCTTCAAGCAGGGCGAGAGCCATTGGCTGTTCAGCGAGGAAGTGTTCCCGGTGTGCAGCCCGCAGTTGTTGAATGACCGTGCCCTGCCCTTGCCTGCCCGGTCTTTGCTGGAGTTTCCACTCCTGCACCTGCGTGGCGAGAACAGCAGTCACTGGTTTGACTGGAGCGGGGTCTTCCGCGAGTTGGGTATCACCTCGCCCCCGGCTCCGGGCCAATTGCGTTTCGACAATTACACCTTGCTGATTCAGGCCGCCATTGGCGGTCAGGGCGTGGCCATTGGTTGGCGGCACCTTGTGGATAACTTGCTGGCACAAGGTTTGTTGTGTCGGCCGATTGCTGAAACGGTGATCTCCAGGCTGGGTTATTACGTGGTTTTGCCGCAGCGTAAACGGCGTGGCGCCCTGATTCAGCAGTTCGTCGACTGGTTGATGGCTGAACAGGCTAGCAGTGCGCAATCGTTGAACGGAATGGCGCTGCCCTCCATTGTGGTTTAGCTGTCGGTCGCGATGAAATTGACGTGCTCGCCGATATGCAGGTTCAGACGCAGCTCATCGGCGATCCCCACCGCCGTGCGGGCCAGGCGTGCCAGCGGTTTGGCCAGGCCCGGCTCGAGGTTGCCGCCGAAGTGACTGAAATGCTCGATGGTCAGCCCCGGCACACCGCGCGGGGCGTTCACCATCGTCCAGTGCAAGTTGCTGCTTTGTAGCGCTTCGCGGATTTCTTCGGCGGCGTGGCGTTGCAACCCGTCGTCGAACTCCGGATCGTCCAGGATCTCGAAATCCCCCACTAGAAATAAACGAGCGATGCCCGCCGCCTGCATGCCATCGATCAATGCATCCACCGCCAGCACCTGCTCGACCGGTCCGGGCACGATGTTTTTTTCCACGTGTTCGCTGTTGAATGGCAACCCCGGTGCGTCTAGTAGACAGATGACCGCAGAACTGCCGGCGACGCTTTGCTTGACCCGTTGCGCGTCAAACAGGTCGCCGGCCTTGGTACGCAAACCCGGACGCGGCGCGAGCGCCGTCAGGTCATCGAGAATGGCGATCACTTCATGTTGGCGCCGCAACATTTCAGCCATCAGCGCACTGCCCAGGCTACTCATGGCACCATAAAGGACCACTTTCACCACCGGGGTTTCGGCATTTTTCATGGCTGAACTCCCTTGTTTTCATTCCTGTATGGCTTTTGACCAGCAGGAAACGGTGAGGGTTCGACTCGGTATAAGAGGGATTCAGATGCAACGGATCAAGGGCTACCACGCCCATGTCTATTTCGATGCCAGCACCATCGAGCAGGCGCGGGCCCTGTGTGAGCAAGCCGCGCAACTGTTCCCGCTGAAAATGGGCCGGGTACACGAACGCCCTGTCGGCCCGCACCCGGACTGGAGCTGCCAACTGGCGTTCGGCCCCGAGCTGATCGGCGATGTGCTGCCGTGGTTGGCGCTCAACCGCAAGGGATTGGTGGTGTTCCTGCACCCGGACACCGGCAACGATCTGCTGGATCACAGCGAGCATGCGATCTGGATGGGCGCGATTCGCCCGCTCGACCTGTCTATTTTCTGATCAGAGCGTTTCTTCGGCTTCGCCCGGCAAATGCTCATCCAGGTGCAGCCAGGGCAGGCGGCTGTCGGTCCAGATGTGGCGTTCGGCCGGGGCCTGTTCCGGGTGATCGAGGGTGGCGATGGTCACGTCGATGCTGTCCGGGCTCAGGTGGGTCACCAACGCCAGTTGCGCCCCACAGTTGCCGCAGAAATAGCGCGCGCAGGTTGGCGAAGAGTCGTACCGCGCCGGTTTTCCCGCCAGCCATTGAAAGGCCGATGCCGGCACAGTGATCCAGGTGGTGACGATCCCACCGCTGACCCGCCGGCAAATCGAGCAATGGCAATGGGCAATGTCTTGTAATGGCCCACTCAATTGATAGCGCAGCTGTCCGCAGTGGCAGCCGCCTGTGTGGATGTTGGCCATACCTTTTCCTCCTCGCGAAGGCCTCAACTTGGTCCGACGACCGGTTGCACATCCGGTCAATGCTTTCATCGGCGAAAGCTGGCTGAAAGCTTCCCCGATTAGGATCGCCCTCACTGCCGGCAATAGACCGGCTGGCTAATGCGAGTGTTCGATTGCTCGCCCGGCCCATTTAACAACAACAATGGTGACCCTGATGCCCTCTTCTATCCGCCGCTTCGCTGCAACTCCGCCCGTACGCCTCGTGCTTCCTGTTCTGCGCTGATCCTTCCGATCCGCCCATTCCCTAGCCGCGCTACGCCTGGAGTATTCCCATGCTGACTTTCCTTGGCTTCGCCATGGTCATCACGTTCATGTTCCTGATCATGACCAAGCGCCTGTCCGCGTTGATCGCCCTGATCATCATCCCGATCGTTTTCGCCCTGTTCGGCGGTTTCGGCCCGAAAATCGGCCCGATGATGCTCGACGGCATTACCAAGCTCGCGCCGACCGGTGTGATGCTGATGTTCGCGATTCTGTACTTCGCCCTGATGATCGACTCCGGCCTGTTCGACCCGGCCGTGCGCAAGATCCTCAAAATGGTCAAGGGCGATCCGTTGAAAGTGTCGGTGGGTACCGCCGTACTGGCGCTCGTCGTTTCCCTCGATGGTGACGGCGCGACCACCTACATGATCTGCGTGGCCGCCATGCTGCCGCTCTACAGCCGTATCGGCATGAGCCCGCGGATCATGGCCGGCTTGATCATCCTCGCCGGCGGCGTGATGAACATGACTCCGTGGGGTGGCCCGACCGCCCGTGCCGCCAGTGCGCTGCACGTCGACCCGTCGGCCATCTTCGTCCCGATGATTCCAGCGATGGCGGCCGGTGTCCTGGCCATCCTTGCCATTGCCTACTTCTACGGCAAGCGTGAGCGTGCACGCCTGGGTGAATTGCACCTGGTGGGCGATGAGATCGATCACAGCGAGATTACCGTCTCGCAGTTCCCGGATGCCCGTCGTCCGAACTTGATCTGGTTCAACGGTGCGCTGACCCTGGGCCTGATGTGCACCCTGATCGCCGGCCTGTTGCCGTTGCCGGTGCTGTTCATGGTGGCGTTCAGTATCGCGATGATCGTCAACTACCCTTGCCTGCAACAGCAGAAGGATCGCGTCGCAGCCCACGCCGGTAGCGTGCTGGCGGTGGTCGGGCTGATCTTTGCCGCGGGCATTTTCACCGGTATCCTGTCGGGCACCGGCATGGTCGATGCCATGTCGAAAAGCCTGCTGTCGGTGATTCCGGATTTCCTCGGCCCGTACCTGGCAGTGATCACGGCGTTGGTGAGCATGCCGTTCACCTTCTTCATGTCGAATGATGCATTTTATTACGGCGTGTTACCGGTACTTGCCGAAGCCGCCAGCCATTACGGTATAACCGCGGTGGAAATGGCACGTGCCTCGATCGTCGGTCAGCCCGTCCACTTGTTGAGCCCGCTGGTACCATCGACTTACCTGTTGGTGGCCCTGGCCGGCATCGACTTTGGTGATCACCAGCGCTTCACCCTGAAGTGGGCAGTGCTGGTCTGCATGTGCATACTGGTCGCTGCATTGCTGATGGGGATTTTTCCGCTGTTCAGCACTCTATAAGCCCAAGACTCACCAATTCGGGTCCAGGCTTCGCGGTTTGAAGTCGGGGCCCTTTTTGGTTTAACACTCGCTCAAAGGAATACACATGGAATGGCTGACCAACCCTGAAATCTGGGTTGCCTTCTTTACCCTGACCGCCCTGGAAATCGTCCTGGGTATCGATAACATCATCATGATTTCGATCCTGGTCAGCCGCATGCCCAAGCACATGCAACAGCGCACCCGGATTTTCGGCCTGGCGCTGGCCATGGTCACGCGGATTCTGTTGCTGCTGTCGATCACCTGGGTCATGCGTCTGACCGCCGACCTGTTCGAAGTGTTCGGCCAGGGTATCTCCGGGCGTGACCTGATCCTGTTCTTCGGTGGCCTGTTCCTGCTGTGGAAGAGCTCGCAAGAGATGTTCCATGCGCTGGAAGGTGAAGACGAAAGCGATGACGAGCCTTCGCTCAAAGGCGGCAACTTCCTCTACACCATCATCCAGATCGCGATCATCGACATCGTGTTCTCCCTGGACTCGGTGATCACCGCCGTCGGCATGGTCTCCCACGTACCGGTAATGGTTGCGGCGATTGTCGTGGCGGTACTGGTAATGATGCTGGCCTCGGGCACTATCAGCGCGTTCATCGACAAGCACCCTTCGCTGAAGATGCTGGCGCTGTCGTTCCTGTTGATCGTGGGTATGGTGCTGATTGCCGAATCCCTCGACGTGCATGTACCAAAAGGCTACGTCTACTTCGCCATGGCGTTCTCGCTGGCGGTGGAAGCGATCAACATCAAGATGCGCACCGCTATTGCGAAAAAGCGGAAGCAGCAGGACCCAGTGAAACTGCGCAAGGACATTCCGGGGCAGTAACCCGAATGCTGTGCTGAGCAAAAGGGGCCTTGAAGGCCCCTTTTTCTTTGTCTGCATCAAGCTGTTTTCATGACGGTTTTGTTTCAATCATCACTTTAGCTATGCGATGCTGGCGCCAAGACCGTTAGCCAACTACAGCTTAAGTACAGAACGTAGAACGTCGCGACACCGCCAACTTGCCCCTCTGGGGCGCTACCACCACAGGGGGCCTGCATGCTCACCCTGCTCAATCTTCTTTCAGCCGTGGCCTTGCTGATCTGGGGCACGCACATCGTCCGAACCGGCATCTTGCGGGTCTACGGCTCCAACTTGCGCCACGTCATCGGCCAGAACATGTCCAAGCGCTGGCTGGCGTTCATCTCGGGGATCGTCGTGACCGCGATGGTCCAGAGCAGCAACGCCACGGCGATGCTCGTCACCTCGTTCGTCGGCCAAGGCCTGATGGGGCTGACCCCTGCCCTGGCAACGATGCTCGGGGCCGATGTCGGTACGGCATTGATGGCGCGGGTGCTGACTTTCGATCTGTCATGGCTCTCGCCACTGCTGATATTTCTCGGGGTGATTTTCTTCCTGTCGCGCAAACAGACGCGGCTCGGGCAAATGGGCCGCGTGAGCATCGGCCTGGGGTTGATCATTCTGGCGCTGCAATTGATTGTCGAAGCGGCCGCGCCGATCACCCACGCCCAAGGGGTGAAAGTGATTTTCGCCTCGCTGACCGGCGACATTTTGCTCGACGCCCTGGTCGGTGCGTTGTTCGCGATGATTTCCTACTCCAGCCTGGCGGCGGTCCTGCTGACCGCGACCCTCGCCGGCGCCAACGTGATCAGCTTGCCGGTAGCCATCGGTTTGGTAATCGGCGCCAACATCGGCAGCGGTATTCTCGCGTTCCTCAGCACCAGCATGCAGAACGCCGCCGGCCGCCAGGTGGCGTTGGGCAGCCTGTTGTACAAGATGATCGGCCTGTTGCTGATCATTCCGGTGCTCGACCCCTTGGTGCACTGGATCGACAGCCTCGACTTCAGCCCTCAGGAAATGGTCATCGGCTTCCACCTGCTCTACAACACGGCGCGTTGCCTGATCCTGCTGCCCAGTGTCGGGCCGATGGCCAGGTTCTGTGCGTGGATACTGCCCGAGCGCCCGCAAACCAACGGCATGGCCAAACCCCGGCACCTTGACCCGACAGCGTTGGTCACGCCAAGCCTGGCGTTGGCCAACGCGGCCAGGGAAACCCTGCGCATGGGCGATCTGATCGACAACATGCTGGAAGCCATGCTCGACGTGCTGCACGGCAAGCAAACGGCAGTGACCCAGGAAATGCGTCGTCTGACCGATGACGTCGAGGCGCTCTACAGCGCAATCAAGCTGTATCTGGCGCAAATGCCCCGGGAAGACCTCAGTGACCAGGACAGCCGGCGCTGGGCGGAAATCATCGAGCTGGCGATCAACCTCAAGCTCGCCAGCGACTTGATCGAACGCATGCTGCGCAAAGTCCAGCAACAGAAAACCTCCCAGCGCCGGTCGTTTTCCGAAGTGGGGCTGGAGGAGTTGGCCGGACTGCACAGCCAGTTGATCTCCAACCTGCGCCTGGGCTTGTCGGTATTTCTCAGTGGCGACAAGGAAAGTGCCCGCCAGTTGCTGCGCGAGAAACGTCGCTTTCGCGCACAGGAACGCCGCCTGGCCCACGCCCATGTCAGCCGTTTGCAACGTAAGATCGTGCAAAGTATCGAGACCAGTTCGCTGCACCTGGAGTTGATTGCCGATATGAAGCGTCTGAATTCACTGTTTTGCAGCAGTGCCTACGTGGTATTGGAAACGTCTGACACCGGGGCATTGGCTGTCGACGATTTGGCGGACATCACACATTCGCCTTGAACGTCTGGCAAGGTGGTCAGTCAGTAACATTGATTCAGCCTCAAGGCCGTCACGCGAGCAAGCTCGCTCCCACAGGTTTCGAGTTGATCACAATGAATGGATCAGCCCGGATTCTGTGGGAGCGAGCTTGCTCGCGATGGCGGACGGAAGGACGAAACGGATCTCCGATTGATTGCCGGGAAGCTCGTTATGCGTTGTCTGTTGTTCGCCTGTCTGTTGCTTGGCTCACTTCCCTCGTTTGCCCTGGATCGCTTCCAGGTTGAAGGCTACACCCTGCGCAACGGTTTGCAGATGTTACTCAAGCCTGGCACCGAACGTGGCCATGTGGCGATTCGGCTGGTGGTCGGTGTCGGCCTGGATGATTTCGGTTGCGCCGAAAAGGAACTGCCGCACCTGCTTGAACACTTGCTGTTCAGCGGCATCGACGCCAGCGGTGAAGGCGGCCTGGAGGAGCGCATGCAGGCGCTGGGTGGCGAGTGGAACGCTTTCACCAGCAACGCCGACACCACGTTCGTGATCGAAGCCCCGGCGAAAAACCAGCGCAAGGTGCTTGACCTGCTGCTTGCGCTACTGACGCAGACCCATTTCGACGAAGACGCCATCCACGCCGCCAAGCAAGTGGTCGAGCGTGAGGACGGCGGCCACTACACGCACCTGCAACGCTGGCTGGATCGCCAGGACCTGGGCAATACCGCCAGCAAACAACTGGCCGTGGAGCTGGGCCTCAAATGCCCTGAGCGCGCGGAAGTCGATCACCTGACCCGCGAACAGCTGGAGAACGTGCGCAAGGGCTGGTACGCGCCCAACAACATGACGCTGATCGTCGTCGGCGATCTGGACCGTTTACTGCCGGCCTATCTGGATCGGGCTTATGGCGCGCTGACCGCCATCGACCCGACAGAGCACCCGCCCCTGCCACAGATCCAGGCCAGCGCTGCCCATGAGCGCAACCTGATTCACGGCTTCGTCGGTGGCGGGGCCAAGCTGCACTGGCTGGTGCCGGAGCCGGTACTGGATGATCAGCACGACGAAACCTTCGACCTGCTCAAGGACTATCTGGACTGGGCACTCTATCGCCAGCTGCGCCTGGCACACAGCTTGTCCTATGGCCCCTGGGCCGAGCGTGAGGTGTTCGGCGGCGTCGGCTTCATGAGCCTGAATGCAGACCTTGAGCGCGACGACGTGGCGGAAGCGCAAAAGGTGCTGGATGAATTGAAGGCTGGTTTGCTCAAGGACGGCCTCAATGCCGAGACCTTCAATCGCCTAAAACAGGCGGCCATCGCTCGACAGGCCTGGGCGGTGCAAGGCAACAGCGCATTGGCCGACTACTATTGGAGTGCCTTGGGAGACTACGAAAACGGCCGTTTCGCCAGCCCAGTAAAAGAATTGCAAGCGGTCACGCTGGCGCAAGCGAACAAGGCCATGCGCGAACTGCTCCTGCAACCGGGCTATGTGCGGATCGAAAAGCCGTTGGTGAGTTATGACCAGTTGATGTGGGCGATTGCCGGGGTATTGGGATTGTTGGTGTTGAGCCTGGCGGCATGGCGTTTTCATCGCAGAAAGTAAGCACTTTTCGCGGATGAGGCGGTAACCTGTCAGGGATTTTTCCTACCACTACTGTGAACCGCCGAATGCCGACCCTGACCCTTATCGTCCAGCGCATCCTCGAACTGATGAAGCGCTACCCCGGGGTCATTGCGCTCGGTGGTTTCATCTCCGGGATCAGCAGCTTCATCCTGGTGGATCGCCAGCAGGGCCTGGCGAGTTGGATCACCACCATCATGCTGATCAGTTGGGTCTGGCTGATGCTGGAAAACAGCCTGACCAAGTTGTTCACCAGAATCTTTAAGCGGGAAATCCCCCAGCCATTGCTGCGTTATGCGACGCAGATGATTCACCAGGAAAGCCTGTTCTTCGTCCTGCCCTTCTTTTTCATCACCACGACGTGGAACAGCAGCCAGTTGTTCTTCACCGGGCTGCTGGGCATCGCGGCGCTGATTTCCATCATCGACCCGCTCTACTACAAGTGGCTGGCGCCCCGGCGCTGGGCGTTCCTGGCGCTGCACACCCTGACCCTGTTCGCCGCCCTGCTCACCGCATTGCCGGTCATCATGCACCTGACTACCTCGCAAAGCTTCAAATGGGCACTGGGCATCGCCGTGCTGTTGTCGTTCCCCAGCCTGGCGTCGATCTTTCCGATCCGTACCGTGCGCAACGCCGTGGCGATCCTGAGTATTACCGTGGGGATCGGCGGTGTCGGCTGGGTGCTGCGTTCGTGGGTGCCGCCAGCGACCTTGTGGATGACCGACGTGGCCATCAGCACGCAGATGCAGGATCGCACCCCCGGCGCCAGCCTCGAAGAAGTCAGCGTCGAGCAGATTCGCGGTGGTGGCCTCTATGCCTACACGGCGATCAACGCGCCACGCGGGCTGGACGAGCGGATTTATCACGTCTGGCAATTCAACGGCAAAGAGGTCGATCGCATCCCTCTCGATATCCACGGTGGACGCAAGGAAGGCTACCGGGCCTGGACCCACAAGCAGAACTTCCCTGGCAACCCGGCCGGCAAATGGCAGGTGCGAGTGTTGACCGAAGACGGCCAACTGATCGGTGTGTTGCGCTTCAAGGTGGCAGACAGCACACCGGTCAAAGAAAAGTGAGTCAGTTCGTGTTATTACATAGCTCTGCGTAATAGCCGAAAAAGCACGGAGCTTATGACCAGCAGCACAGTGGCCGGCAATGCCCAATTGGACACCTCGCACTCCCCGCCGCAGATTCGGGTGACGGGAGACTGGACGCTTGCCCATTACGCCGACCTCAAGCACCTGAGTGAAAAGCTCGAAGGCCAATACGACGACAGCACCCGCATCGATCTCAATGGCCTCGGCGCCCTTGATACGGCCGGGGCCTCGCTGTTGGTGGAGCTGCTGGGTTCCGAGCGCCTGGGCCGATCCGCCGAACATCCCGATTGCACTCTCTCCTCCGCCGACCGCGCGTTATTGCAGACCGTCTATCAGTCGCTGACGGATTTCTGCGTGCCGCTCAAGGAGCCGGAAATCAGTGTCGGCATTCAATTGCTGACCCGCATTGGCCGCGCGGTGGACGCGGTCTGGCAGGACACCCTGCAGCTGCTGGGGTTCGTCGGCCTGATCCTGGAAACCATCGTTCGTGGCCTGTTCCGCCCCAGCCGCTGGCGCATCACGCCGATGGTGGCGCACATCGAACAGACCGGCCTCGACGCCGCGCCCATCGTCGCCTTGCTGACCTTTCTGGTGGGCGCCGTGGTGGCCTTTCTCGGGGCGACGGTGCTGACCACCTTCGGCGCCAGCGTGTTCACGGTGGACCTGGTGGCGTTTGCCTTCCTGCGCGAGTTCGGTGTGCTGCTGACGGCGATTTTGATGGCCGGGCGCACCGCCAGTGCGTTCACCGCGCAGATCGGCTCGATGAAGGCCAACGAGGAAATCGACGCCATCCGCACCTTGGGCCTCGACCCCATGGAGTTGCTGGTAGTGCCGCGGGTCCTGGCCTTGCTGGTCGCATTGCCGATGCTGACCTTCCTGGCGATGGTCTCGGGGATCATCGGTGGCGGCGTCGTCTGCGCCGTATCGCTGGATATTTCGCCAGCGATGTTCCTGTCGCTGCTGCAATCGGACATCGGCGTTCAGCACTTTCTGGTGGGGATCGTCAAAGCACCGATCTTCGCCTTTCTCATTGCCGCGATCGGTTGCCTGGAAGGCTTCAAGGTCAGCGGCAGCGCCGAGTCCGTTGGTGCCCACACCACCTCCAGCGTGGTGCAGTCGATTTTCGTGGTGATCGTGCTCGACGCCGTGGCCGCGCTGTTTTTCATGGAGATGAGCTGGTGAGTCGTTTACCCCGAGCGCCCGCCGAGGCGGTGATCGAAGTCCGTGGGCTGTGCAATCGTTTCGGCAGCCAGAGCGTGCACGAAAACCTCGACCTGGATCTGTACAAGGGCGAGATCCTGGCCGTGGTCGGCGGTTCCGGCAGTGGTAAATCAGTGTTGCTGCGCAGCATTGTCGGCTTGCGCCAGCCCAGCGAGGGCTTGGTCAAAGTCTTCGGTAAAAACCTGCCGACCCTGCCCGAGCACGAGCGGTCCCTGATCGAACGGCGTTTTGGTGTGCTGTTCCAGAAAGGCGCCCTGTTCTCTTCGTTGACCGTGACCGAGAACGTGGCCCTGCCCCTGATCGAACACGCGGGTTTGAGCCGTAACGACGCCGAGCACCTGGCGGCGGTGAAACTGGCCTTGGCTGGCTTGCCGCTGTCGGCGGCGGACAAGTACCCCGCGTCCCTGTCTGGCGGCATGATCAAGCGTGCGGCGCTGGCGCGGGCCCTGGCGCTGGACCCGGACATCCTGTTTCTCGACGAACCCACCGCCGGTCTCGATCCGATTGGTGCCGCTGCCTTCGATCAACTGATCCTGACCCTGCGTGATGCCCTGGGCCTGAGCGTGTTCCTGGTGACCCACGACCTCGACACGCTCTACACCATCACCGACCGCGTGGCGGTGCTGGCGCAGAAGAAGGTGCTGGTGGCCGATGCCATTGATGTCGTCTCGGAAACCGACGACGCGTGGATTCACGAATACTTCCATGGCCCTCGCGGCCGCGCGGCGCTGACGGCCGCTCAACAGCTCAACGAGGTCTGACATGGAAACCCGAGCCCATCATGTATTGATCGGCCTGTTCACCGTGATTGTGGTGACAGGCGCCCTGCTCTTCGGCCTATGGCTGGCCAAATCCAGTGTCGATACCGAGTTCAAGGACTACGAGGTCGTGTTCAACGAGGCGGTCAGCGGCCTGTCCAAGGGCAGTTCGGTGCAGTACAGCGGGATCAAGGTCGGCGACGTGGTGTCGCTGCGCCTGGACCCGAAAGACCCGCGCCGGGTGCTGGCGCGGATCCGTCTGGGCGGCGATACCCCGATCAAGGAAGACACTCAGGCCAAGCTGGCGCTGACCGGGGTTACCGGGACATCGATCATTCAGCTCAGCGGCGGTACGCCCCAGAGCCCGACGCTTAAAGGCAAGGACGGCAAACTGCCAACCATTATTGCTTCGCCCTCGCCCATCGCCCGTCTGCTCAATGACAGCAACGACCTGATGGCCGGGGTGAATACGTTGATGCACAACGCCAACCTGATGTTCTCCACGGAAAACATCGAGCGCATCAGCAAGACCCTGGAGCATCTCGAAGTCACCACCGGCACCATCGCCGACCAGCGTGGCGATATTCGTCAGGCGATGCAGCAATTGGCGGCGGTCGGCAAGCAAGCCAGCACCATGATGGAGCAGACGTCGGCGTTGATGCGCAACGCCAATGGCATGCTCAATGATCAGGGCAAGCAGATGTTCGGCAGCGCCGAACAGGCCATGAAGTCGCTGGAACAGAGCACCGCGACGATCAACAAACTGCTGACCACCAATCAGGATTCGCTCAACAACGGCATGCAGGGGCTCAATGGCCTGGCCCCGGCGGTGCGTGAGTTGCGTGAAACCCTCACCTCGTTGCGTGCCATTTCTCAACGCCTGGAATCCAACCCCAGTGGTTACCTGCTGGGCAGTGACAAGAGCAAGGAATTCACCCCATGAAGCTAACCCGCCTCGCCCTCCTCGCCAGCGTCATCCTGATCAGCTCGTGCTCGATCCTGCCCAAGTCCGAACCCTTCGACCTTTATCGATTGCCATCGGCGCACAGCAGCACATCGGCCACTCACGTCACGTCACAGCGCTGGTCGTTGCGCCTGAACAAACCCCAGGCCAGTGAAGCGTTGAACAGCCCGAATATCGCGGTCATTCCCCAGGGCGATGTGATCAGCAGCTACAAGGGCGCACGCTGGAGCGACCCGGCGCCGGTGCTGTTGCGCAATCGCCTGCTCGATGGTTTCCAGCGTGATGGCCGGGTGACGCTGCTCAGCACTGATGACAGCAACTTCCAGGCGGATCTGGAACTGGGCGGCAGTTTGCAGGCGTTTCAGACGGAATATCAGGGCGCCAGCGCCAGTGTGGTCGTGCGCCTGGATGCCTTATTGGTTCGCGGTTATGACCAGCGAATTCTCGCCAGCAAACGCTTTGAAGTGCGCCAGCCGTTAAGCGATGTGAAGGTGCCTGCGGTGGTGTCCGGGTTCGGTCAGGTCAGCGATCAGCTAACGGCGCAGGTGGTGGCGTGGGCGGTTAAGCAAGGGCAAAAAGTCGCACCGCCCGCGAGACCTTGAAGGTCCTGCGTACCTTATCGCTGGCAAGCCAGCTCCCACAGGTAAAGCACAGTCCCTGTGGGAGCTGGCTTGCCAGCGATAAATGTTTGACTCACCCGAAGAACCAGTAGCAAACCCCGATGGCGCCCAGTACGCCGGCCAACTCGGCCAGCAATGCACACCCCACCGCATGCCGCGCTCGCTGGATGCCCACTGCGCCGAAGTACACCGCCAGCACATAGAACGTGGTTTCTGTACTGCCCTGAACCGTCGCCGCCACCAGCGCCGGGAAGCTGTCCACGCCCGACGTTTTCATCGTTTCGATCAACATCGCCCGGGCGGCGCTGCCGGAGAACGGCTTGACCATCGCAGTCGGCAGCGCATCGACAAAGCGCGTGTCCCAACCGGCCCATTCCACCAGGTGACGAATCCCGTCCAGGCCGAAATCCAGGGCGCCGGACGCCCGCAACACGCCCACGGCGCAGAGCATCGCCACCAGGTACGGCAGCAGGTTCTTCGCCACGTCGAAGCCTTCTTTGGCGCCTTCGACGAACGCTTCGTAGACCTTAACTTTGCGCAACGCGCCGATCACCAGAAACAGCATGATTATCCCGAATAGCGTCAGATTGCCGAGGATCGACGACAAACTGGCCAACGCGGTAGCCGACAGCGTTGCCAGCAATGCCATGAAGCCACCCAGAATCAGGGCGCCGGGAATCATGTAGGCCAGCACCACGGGGTCCCAGACACGCAGGCGTTGCATGAACGCTACGGCCAGGAAGCCGACGATGGTCGAGCAACTGGTGGCCAGCAGGATCGGCAGGAACACCAGCGTCGGGTCGGGCGCACCTTGCTGGGCGCGGTACATGAAGATCGTCACCGGCAGCAGGGTCAGGGAGGAGGCGTTGAGCACCAGGAACAGGATCTGCGCGTTACTGGCGATTGTATCGCTGGGATTGAGCTCTTGCAGGGCCTTCATGGCCTTGAGGCCGATGGGCGTGGCGGCATTGTCCAGGCCCAGGCCGTTAGCAGCGAAGTTCAGGGTGATGAGGCCGATGGCGGGGTGGCCGGGCGGGACTTCCGGCATCAGGCGCAAAAACAGCGGCCCCAGGGCCCTGGCCAGCCATTCGACGATCCCGGCCTTCTCGGCGATCCGCAGAAAGCCCAGCCACAGGGTGAGTGTGCCGAACAGCAGGACCATGACCTCGACCGACAACTTGGCCATGGCGAAGATGCTTTCCACCATCGCCGCGAAGATCCCGGCGTTGCCGCCGATCAGCCATTGCGCCAATGCCGATACGGCAGCCACGATGAAGAAGCCAAGCCACAGGCCATTAAGCATCAGTCAAATCCCCCAAAAGATGCGCGAATGATAGCGGGGTGGCCAGAAACGACAAACCCCGGATTTCTCCGGGGTTTGTTGTAGGAGCGAGCTTGCTCGCGATGGACGTCCACTATGACGCGGGCATTCTGGATACGCGCGGTGTTCCGGCCTCCATCGCGAGCAAGCTCGCTCCTACAGGGGGCATTGCGTTAGTTGCTGGACGTTTCACCAGCCGGCAACTTTTCCTTGCTGCGCCAGTGCGGCAGGGAGTTCCAGTAGCGCTGGCCCTTGGCGTCGTCGTACATGCCTTCCCAACGAGCGATGACCAGTACGGCCAGGGCGTTGCCGATCACGTTCAGAGCGGTACGCGCCATGTCCATCACACGGTCGACACCGGCGATGAATGCCAGGCCTTCAAGCGGGATGCCGACGCTGCCCAGGGTGGCCAGCAGCACCACGAAGGACACGCCCGGTACGCCGGCAATGCCTTTGGAGGTGACCATCAAGGTCAATACCAGCAGCAATTGCTGGCTGATCGACAGGTCGATGCCGTACAGCTGGGCAATGAAGATGGCCGCGATGCTCTGGTACAGGGTCGAGCCGTCCAGGTTGAACGAGTAACCGGTCGGCACCACGAAGCTGCAAACGGCTTTTGGCGCGCCGTAGGCTTCCATCTTCTCGATCACACGTGGCAGCACGGTTTCGGAGGAGGCGGTGGAGTAGGCCAGTACCAGCTCATCCTTGAAGATGCGCATCAGCTTGAGCACCGAGAAACCGAACAGGCGAGCGATCAGGCCCAGCACCACGAAGGCGAAGAAGGCGATGGCGAAGTAAACCAGGATGACCAGTTTTGCCAGTGGCAGCAGGGACGCGAAGCCGAAGTTGGCCACGGTCACCGCGATCAGTGCGAACACGCCGATCGGCGCGTAGTTCATGATCATGTGGGTGACCTTGAACATGCTTTCCGATACGCCCTGGAACATCTTCACCAGCGGCTCGCGCAGGTCCGCCTGCAAGCTCGACAAGCCGAGACCGAACAGCACGGAGAAGAAGATGATCGGCAGCATTTCGCCACGGGCCATGGCCGCGAAGATGTTCGACGGGATCAGGTTGAGGATGGTTTCGATGAACGCGTGTTCATGCTGAACCTCGGCCGCCGTGGCCTGGTACTTGGAAATGTCCACAGTGCCCAGGGTGCTCATGTCGATGCCGGCACCTGGATGGAACAGGTTGGCCAGCAGCAGACCGACCACGATGGCGATGGTGGTGACGATCTCGAAGTAAATGATGGTCTTGAGGCCGATGCGGCCAAGTTTCTTGGCGTCACCGACGCCGGCAATGCCGACGATCAGGGAAGAGATGACGATCGGGATCACGATCATCTTGATCAGACGGATAAAGATATCGCCTGCCGGTTGCAGGACGTTGCTGATCCACCAGGCTTTTTCGGCACTGAAATGGTTGAGCAGCGCACCGATTGCAATCCCCAATACCAGACCGATGAGGATCTGCCAGGCGAGGCTAAGCTTTGCCTTCTTCATATCTTTACCCTTACTTCAGTTTGACTCGAACACATGCATGAGCGGCTTCGCTTGTGGCGAAAATGTCAGTGCACCTGTCCCCGTATAAGGAGCCCCGGAGCGATTGTTAATGGCTCTCTGGCAGGCGAAAAAAGGCGCAACTATTCCGATGCAAGGAAGCGACGTCTAATGCCGTAAACGCCTACCCTATGCCGAATCGGCATGATGTTTTTTGAGTGAAACGCGCGTCCCAACCGGTTCGAATGCGACATATTGGCAGGCATAAGTGCCGTGAACCGGCCATCACAGCGCAGGCAGTATGTTTTTTGAACAGTAGGGAAGGGTGTCGAAATGACAGAAAATCGCGAGATGTGCCCAGAGAGTTGAGCGCAAAAGAATGGCTATTTTTCTCGATGTACGGTCGCTTTTGAAGCCCCGGCAGACTATTTCCCACCGGCTCTTTGAGCCTCAAGCCCTACGCAAGCCCGTCGAGCCGTGGTTGGCCGGCGAACTTGCGTGGCAGCTTTACCTGACCCGGCCCTTGCGCAGGCACTCCCTGTACCCGTAGGTCACTCCGCCCCTGAAGCAGGCAGAACATCCCGACCCCTTGGTCATGCGCCTGCCTTCCTCAGGTGGCGCAGCGGGAAAGAAGCGATGGGCCTCTTTCGCGTCTTGAATTCATTACTACTTCGGATCTGCGCTTGCCATTGCATTGCCGCCCGGTAGCAGGGCGGCTGCGAGTGTCTATAGCGAAACGCTCATGTTTGTTCACCCTCGTCCACGACGGCCAAAGAAGAAGGAAGCAATGAACATCACCAGGAACACGACAAAGAGAATCTTGGCGATACCCGTGGCGGTGCCCGCGATACCACCGAAGCCCAATACTGCAGCGATGATGGCAATGATCAAGAACGTGATTGCCCAGCTCAACATGGTGATTCTCCTTACGCTTCTATTTTGAGGTATTGCTTTCCCGGCGCGTCGAGCGCACCAAGTCGATGTGCTCAGAACACCCAGCGTTCCTGACGAGGCATCTCATTGGCCGGCTGGGCCTGGTCGACGTCCATCATTCGCATGGGAGTGTTATCTACCAAACCGCTGCCCGCCGCGCTGAATTGGGTTTGGGTCGGATGCTCAAACCAAACTTGCGGGGCTTCTGGCTGCTTGCTCTGTTCCCACAGAAGAAACTGTTGACCGGCGATCAAGGTGATCACCAGTGCAAGTACCGCAAACAGGCCTTGCTGAACATGCAGTGGCGAGAGATGCAATTGGGCGGCACGTTGGCGATTCATCCTGAAGCTCCTCCCACGCTGGGGAAATCGGTTGAGGGCATTTGTTGTTGCCCTGCGTTAATCAGGTTATTGCAGCCTGCATGCCAGCTTTTTTTCTTTATAAAATCGTTAAAAAACAGATAGTTATGCTTATGCGGAGAATATGGCCCGACGCATCCTGCACGATGAGCCCTCGCACCGTCGTGCGTAATGCACGACTCATCGGAAAGAGATCGCAATATTTTTGAATTGAGAGGAGGGCGCGGCTGTCAGAAATGGACGCAAGGCATCTCTGATAAGGGGTTTCCTTTGGAGCAAGCGCAATTGCGGGTGCTCCAGCGAGGGGACAGGAGTTAGCTACCCTGCTAAGGCAGGAATGGATCAGAATAAACCATGCAACTTGCCCGATTTTTCCGGGACTAACCAAGATCATTCATTAAGGAGCGTAGGAAAATGGAATCCGCCACTGAGCATCAAGGCCGCATTCTTCTGGTGGATGATGAATCTGCCATCCTGCGAACCTTCCGTTATTGCCTTGAAGATGAAGGCTACAGCGTGGCGACCGCTAACAGCGCTGCGCAAGCGGAAGCCTTGCTGCAGCGTCAGGTCTTCGACCTGTGCTTCCTGGATTTGCGCCTGGGAGAGGACAACGGCCTGGACGTTCTGGCGCAAATGCGCATCCAGGCCCCATGGATGCGCGTGGTGATCGTCACCGCGCATTCGGCCGTAGACACTGCCGTGGATGCGATTCAGGCAGGTGCCGCCGACTATCTGGTCAAGCCCTGCAGCCCAGATCAGTTGCGCCTGGCCACGGCCAAACAACTGGAAGTGCGGCAATTGTCGGCACGTCTAGAGGCGCTGGAAGGTGAGGTACGTAAACCCAAGGACGGCCTGGACTCCCACAGCCCGGCGATGAAGGTCGTGCTTGAGACTGCCCGTCAGGTGGCCATAACCGACGCCAACATCCTGATCCTTGGCGAGTCCGGCACCGGTAAAGGCGAGTTGTCCCAGGCGATTCATGGGTGGAGCAAGCGCTCGAAAAAGTCCTGTATCACCATCAACTGTCCGTCGCTGACGGCGGAGCTCATGGAAAGCGAGCTGTTCGGGCACAGCCGGGGTGCTTTTACCGGCGCCAGCGAAAGCACCCTGGGGCGCGTCAACCAGGCCGATGGCGGTACGTTGTTTCTCGACGAAATCGGCGATTTTCCCTTGGTTTTGCAACCAAAGTTGCTGCGCTTCATTCAAGACAAAGAGTACGAGCGGGTGGGTGACCCGGTCACCCGTCGGGCCGATGTGCGCATTCTTGCGGCCACCAACCAGAATCTCGAAGACATGGTGCGCGACGGCCGTTTCCGCGAGGACCTGCTGTATCGCCTGAATGTCATTACGCTGCACCTGCCGCCATTGCGCGAGCGTCGGGAAGACATTCTTACGCTCGCTGACCGGTTTCTGGCCCGTTTCGTCAAGGAATACGCGCGTCCCGCACGGGGTTTCAGTGACGAAGCCCGTGAGGCGCTCCTGGGTTACCGCTGGCCCGGGAACATTCGCGAGCTGCGTAACGTGGTGGAGCGCGCGAGCATTATTTGCCCGCAGGAGCGGGTGGAGATCAGCCACTTGGGCATGGCCGAAGCACCGATCAATAACGCCCCGCGTATCGGAGCCCCATTAAGCCTGGATGAGTTGGAAAAGGCCCATATCGGTGCCGTCCTCGCCACCGCGGGTACGCTGGATCAAGCCGCCAAGACCCTGGGGATCGACGCGTCGACGCTGTATCGCAAGCGCAAGCAGTACAACCTGTGAGTTCGCGGCGATGAAACTGGCGATGAAGTTGCAGACCCGGCTGTTTCTCAGCATTTCCGCGCTGATAACCGTCGCACTGCTTGGGCTTCTGCTCGGTCTTGTCAGTGTGTTGCAGATGGCCGGAAGCCAGGAAGCGCTGGTGCGCAACAACTTTGTCACTCTGGATCTGGGGCTCAAGTTGCGGCAGACGCTGGGCGATCAGTTGCTCATCATGCTCAGCGAAAAGAACGATCCGGCGGCCTTCGACGCGGCCAGGCAGCGTTACCTTGAGCTGCTCGAGGAAGGTATCGCCCAGGAGCCACCGGGTGAAAACCACGGCTTCAAAAAGGCCAAGGCCGACTATTTGAGCTTCATTGGTGCGTATGAAGTCTCCGCAGACCCGACGCGTGTGCTCAGCGGCAACGATGAGCTGACCGAAAAATTCAATCTGCTGCGCAATGGCTTGATTGCCGAACACAAGCGGGCGCTGGATGACATCAGTACCGTCGAACGCAAGGCCCGCGAGCGTGCGCTGCTGATCGCCGGGTTGCTTGGCCTGGTCGGGCTGGCGGTGTTGATCATTGGTTTCGTCACCGCGCACGCTATCGCCCGGCGTTTCGGTGAGCCCATCGAGGCCCTGGCGCAGGCGGCGGATCATATTGGCCAGGGTAATTTCGACGTTACGCTGCCGGTATCCTCGGCCGTGGAGCTGAATCAGCTGACCCGGCGATTCGGGATCATGGCCGAGGCGCTGCGCGAACACCAGGCCACCAACGTCGATGAGCTGCTGGCGGGGCAGCAGCGTTTGCAGGCGGTGCTGGACGGCATCGACGATGGCTTGCTGATGATCGATCGCCAGGGGCATCTGGAACACCTCAACCCCGTAGCGCAGCGTCAGCTGGGCTGGGACACCGATCGATTCGGGCGAGGCCTGGGGGAAGCGCTGGAGCATCCCGAACTCGATGAACAACTGCAGCTGGTACTGCGTGGCGGTACGCTGGAGCGTATGCCGGATGACCTGAGTATCGAGGTCGATGGCGAGACGCGGTTGCTGAGTTATAGCCTGACACCGGTCATCCATACCCAGGGGCACATCCTCGGTGCGGTGATGGTACTGCACGATGTGACTGAACAGCGGGCCTTCGAACGGGTGCGTAGCGAGTTCGTCTTGCGGGCGTCCCATGAACTGCGCACGCCCGTCACCGGCATGCACATGGCATTTGGCCTGTTTCGCGAGCGCGCGCATTTCCCGCCAGAGTCCCGGGAAGCGGACCTGCTGGACACGGTAAACGAAGAAATGCAGCGGCTGATGCAACTGATCAACGACTTGCTGAACTTCTCCCGCTACCAGAACGGCTTGCAGAAACTCACCCTGGCGCCGTGCTCCATCGAGGATTTACTGGAACAAGCGCAGATTCGCTTTAGCGACGGTGCGCAAGAGAAGGGCGTCGAGCTGTTGGTGGAAGTCCAGGGACCCTTGCCACGGTTGCAAGCCGATCAGCCGCAACTGGACAGAGTGCTCGACAATCTGATCGATAATGCCTTGCGTCATACCGCCAGCGGCGGATTGATACGTTTGCAAGCCAGGCGCCATGGGGAAAGGGTCATCATCAGCGTCGAAGATAACGGTGAAGGCATTGCCTATGGGCAGCAGGGCCGGATCTTCGAGCCCTTTGTCCAGGTTGGCCGCAAGAAAGGCGGGGCGGGGCTTGGTCTGGCGTTGTGCAAGGAAATCGTGCAACTGCACGGTGGGCGGATGGGCGTTTACTCACGACCGGGGCAGGGTACTCAGTTCTATATGACGTTGACCGTGTAAGCGTTTTTACGCTTCGTCATCCAGGCGTCGACCGGCCAGTCGGCGGCCTCGGGTTATCAGCTCAATGAACTGCACCGCGCTCAATGCATGCGCGAACAGCCAGCCCTGGCCGAACCTCACCCCCTCACTGCTCAGCAGCGCCGCTTGGGCTTCATGTTCGATACCCTCGGCAATCACCTTCAAGTGCAGTGACTGGGCCATGTGAATGATATGCGGCGCCACACCGCTGCTCGCCGCGTCATGGCCGAGCGCATCGATGAAAGCCTTGTCGATCTTCAGGCAATCCACCGGCAGGGTTTGCAGGTAGGCGAGGCTGCAGTAGCCGGTGCCAAAGTCATCGATCAGTACCTGATGCCCGACATCCCGCAAGGCTTGCAGGTTTTCCCGGGCCACCACCACATCGATCAATCCGCGCTCGGTGACTTCGAAGGCAATCTGCTTGGCCGCGACCCGGTGCAGGGTCAACAAGCGAGCCATCACTTGGCCGATCCGCGGGATCATGACATCGCAGGCTGCCAGGTTGACCGAGATGTACAACTGCGGGTTGGCCCGCAGCAGTTGCCCCAGTTGCTCAAGCAGGCGTTGCAGGACAAAGTCGGTCATCTGGCGGATCTGCCCGGTGTTCTCTGCCATCGGGATGAAGAGGTCGGGACTGGTCAGGGTGCCATCCGGCCTTCGCCAGCGCAGCAAGGCTTCGGCCCCGACGCAGTTGCGGCTGTCGAGGTCGAAGATCGGCTGATACAGCACCTGCAACTCACCTCGGCGGATGGCGCCCGTCAGCTCCGCGTCCAGTGACTGGCGCTGGCGCACCAGCAAAAACACCAGGAAGCCCACGCACAGTGCCAATAGCAGGCACGCGGGCAACAACCACCACCAAACGGGCGGTATATGGGTGCCACTGCGCGGGCTGATCAGCACCAGTTGGTATTCCGGGTTGTCGGTGGGC
Source organism: Pseudomonas sp. NPDC087336 (assembly GCF_044744285.1). Classification (NCBI taxonomy): domain Bacteria; kingdom Pseudomonadati; phylum Pseudomonadota; class Gammaproteobacteria; order Pseudomonadales; family Pseudomonadaceae; genus Pseudomonas; species Pseudomonas sp. NPDC087336. The sequence continues at coordinate 61,427 of NZ_JBIUYA010000020.1, forward strand.
ATGCGGTAAATCAAGCGTGTCTGGGTGACTTGCAGCGCATCGCGGGTTTTTGGCGGCCATTGGCTCGGTGGCCAGGCTTGCGAGACGCCCAGTACCGGAATTGCCCGGGTGCCATGGTCAAGTACCACCAGCAGGCTGCTTCCCGGCGAAAGGTCAACCATGTCGGTCAAATGGCCGCGAGATGTCGCAACCCGGAAATTGCCGCGTCCAAGCATCAGCGCGGCACGGTTTTCATCGGGTTCAGTGGTGGTATTCAGCCAGTAACTGTAGGTGGGGCCCTGGATGTCCGGTGGGCGTATCAATGACAAGCCTTCCTGGCGCGGACGATTGGAACAGATTCGCGAGGCGTCCATGTAGGCGGCCTCATAGACGAAGCGATAATTGAAGGTGACCTGCTGCAAAGTCGCGATCATGTCGTCATCGCAGCTACGCAACGGCTGGGCTTCCAGGTCGTCAAGACTTTCGCGCAACTGCCCGAACAGTTGTTCCAGACGAGCGAGAAAACGTTCACCCTGGGCGTTCATTTCCCAGCTTTCGTTCTGCTCAACCTGGTGAATGGCAACGAAGTAGCTTCCGGCCATCATCAACGTAGCGCTCAAGACAGCAGCCAGCATCGCCAGAAACCAAGGGCGATAGAACCAGCTGCGAAGTGTCTCTCGAGCAACAGTCATTATGGAATATCCGACGGATTACCAATGAGTTATAGCTGCTATTTGAGAAATGCGCTGACCGTCGGGCGATCGTCATTATTTTGTCTGATTTAAAACCTGAAGCAGCGCTGCCGTTTGTGCGTCTGGCGTACCGTCAAAGCGCGACGGGCGGAAATGCATCTGGAAGGCCGCCAGCACATGGCGGGTAGCGACATCCAGTTCGCCGGTTTGCGGCGTGTCATAACCGACGCGTGCCAGTTGTGCCTGGAACCAGCTGATGCTCGGCAGCTGTGTTTCGAACCGGGGTTGCTGGCGGGCTACGGCTTGCTCGTTCGGCCATATTCCTATCCCTTGTTCAGCCAGGCGCTTCCAGGGAAACAGAGGCCCCGGATCAAGCTTGCGCAAGGGCGCGATGTCGCTATGGCCGACAATACTGCGAGGGCTGATTGCGTAGCGCTGGCTGATGTCCTTGAGCAGGACGATCAGGGACTCGACCTGCGCTTCAGAGTAGGGGTACCACAGGCGCCCGGTCGGGGTGTCCTTGAAGCCCGGATTGACGATTTCAATGCCGATGGAACTGGAGTTCATCCACGTCCTGCCTTGCCATTGGCTTTCCCCGGCGTGCCAGGCCCGCAGGTTTTCATCCATCAGCTTGTAGATGGTCGCCTTTTTGTCGTCGCCGATCAGGTAGTGGCTGCTGACTTCGCCATGGGTCAGCAGTTGCAGCGAGCGCTCCAGCGATGCATTGGTGTAGTGGAGCACGACGAACTGAATACGACTGTCGTGATTGGGCGAAGCATGGCTAGTGTCGTAGCGCGGGCCACTGGCGCAGCCGGCCAGCAGGATCAGCGACACGATGAGAGCAAGATATTTCATGGAGGGAAGCCAACACGCTAGAGACAGTAATGCAACAGTGTAACGTACTGTCTTGCGCGTGTTGGGCCATCGCAACGAATTGAACTAAATGGAGCGACAAAGCGCTCAGCCCAGCTCCACCCTGTTGCGCCCGGCATTTTTTGCACGGTAAAGCGCCTGATCAGCTCTTTTGAGCACCACATCCCAGTGCTCACCGGGCCTGAACGCCGCCAGTCCTATGGAGAGGGTGACGGTCACCGGTTCACCCCTGAAGTGAAAAGGGCAGGCTTCGATGGCGGCGCGCAGGGTTTCCAGGAATTTCATGCCGTTCGCCGGGACTGTGGATGGCATCAGCAGGACAAATTCCTCGCCACCAAACCGCGCAATGAAATCCGTCGTGCGCAGGCGCTTGCGCAGCACACTGGCAATGATTTTCAAGACTTTGTCGCCCGCCAGGTGCCCGTAATTATCATTGATGCGCTTGAAGTGATCGAGGTCGAGCATGGCCAGCATCAACGTATTGCCGTGCTGCTGCCATTGGCCGATCTCATACTCAAGGCGCTCGCTCCAGGCCGCGCGATTGGGCAGGCCGGTCAGCGGGTCGATCAAGGCTTTCTGGCGTTGCTCTTCCAGGTGCTCACGAAAGCCTTGGGCTTCCTGTTCCATGTGCGCAACTCGTTCGGCCAGGCCTTGAAGGCGGGCCGCCACCTCCTGCTCGCGCTCGTCGCGCTGCTGGCGGTGCTGGTCCATGGTGCCGAGCAAACCTTCCAGATGGTTTTCCAGCACGTGCTTGAGATCATCCAGGTCGGCTGCCTCCTGCATGCTGCTCTGCATGCCGTCGACCTGTTCGCGAATCTGCGTGTCCATTGCATGGGCGGCGGATCGGCTGTCGGCATGCCCGGCGCTGGCGGCCAGCAAGTTGCTCTGGAACGATTCCAGGCGTTCGTTGAGCTTCTGCAGATAGGCTTCGAACTCGTGTTGGCCACCGTCGGAGATTGCCAGCATTAAAGTTGCAAGATCGTCGAGAATCGGCAGCAACTCGTACCAGTTCAAGCCATTTTTAAGGCGTTCACGCATTGATTCGGCTTGTGGACGGTGACGCTCGGGTACCGTCAGGTCGTCAAGCAAGCCCAACAAGGTGTCTTCGATGTGTTTGGCCACCGAGCTGTAGGACGGTTCGGGCGAGTCGGGCAGGGCGTAGAGCATGTCCTGCTCGGGTTGCTGCGGATCGATGGCAGCCAGGACCTGGGCCATGGGCGAGGGCAGCGGCAGGGTGTCGAGCGGCACCACCGGGCTCAATTCGTCGGGATTGACTGCCGGTTCAGCCTGGATGGTGGCTGCAACGGCAGGTGCGGGCTGTATCTCGGAGTGCTGCGTATCGGCTTCGGCCATGACTGGCGAGGATGCCCATACGGCTTCGCCTGCTTGTGCGACAAGTAGCTCGGACGCGGTCGTGTCTTCGGCGTCACGATGACCGAACAGTCGCTGCAACAGGCCCGGGCGTTCAGGTTCCGACGGGCTCTCCAGCTGGCTCAAGGCCTTGCCTTGCAGTCCGCTCAGCTCGCCGAGCAGCAACGGGATCTCGCGCGCCTGGCTGACGCGACTGTCCAGTTGCTTGGCGAAGTGCTTGAGGGGACGACTCACTTCCCGGGGCAGCGGCAATGTTTGCAGCTGCGTGACCAGTGCGGTGAGTGCGGCGCTGGTCTGGTTGACCCGGGTTTCCCGGCGCTGCTCGGAATCGAGTACGGCTTTTTCCAGGCGTGGTAGTAGGGCGGCGAGACCGGCGTCCATGTCGTCGGTGCGCACGACTTCGCGCATCTCCTTCATGCATTGGTCAACGACGCGGTCGGTGCCTTCCGCTGCCAGCGTGCTGCGCACCAGACCCCGGCGCAGCAGGTCGAGCCGGGCATCCCAGCGACGTTCGAGCTTTTCCTGTTGTTCGATGCTTTGCAGGTACTTCTCTTTCCAGCGCTGTGCTTCGTCGCTCATTCATGGGATCCGCGAGGGGCAGGACTCAACGCGGGCAATGCATCGGCCGTGAGCGAACCCGGCAGACGAATCTCTACCGCGACCGGCAGGTGATCGGAAATGGGTTGTGCCAGCACCTCGACCTTTTCAAGGGTCAGGCTCGGGCTCAGTAGAATATGGTCCAGGCAACGCTGCGGGCGCCAGCTGGGGAACGTCGCCTCCATTTGCGGGGCCAGCAGCCCAAGGTCGCGCAATGGGGAGTGTTGCAGCAGGTCACTGGCGTGGGTGTTCATATCGCCCATCAGCACCTGGTGTTTGTAACCGCCGATGACTTCGCGGATGTAAGCCAGTTGCAGGCTGCGGGCTCGAGCGCCCAGTGCCAGGTGCATCATGACCACCACCAACGCTTCCGGGCCTTCGCCGAAGCGCACCAGAATCGCTCCGCGACCCTTCGGCCCTGGCAGAGGATGGTCCTCGATCGCCCATGGACGCAGGCGACTGAGCACACCGTTGCTGTGCTGGCCGAGGCGACCAAGATTGCGATTGAGTTGTTGATACCAGTAGGGAAAGGCGCCGAGCTGGGCCAGGTGTTCGACCTGGTTGACGTAGCCTGAACGCAGGCTGCCGCCATCGGCTTCCTGGAGGGCGACCAGGTCGAAGTCGCCCAGCAGGTTGCCGATCTTTTGCAGGTTGTCGGCACGCCCGGTGTGCGGCAGCAGATGTTGCCAACCCCGGGTCAGGTAATGCCGATACCGCTCGGTGCTGATACCGACCTGGATATTGAAGCTGAGCAAGCGCAGACGGCTGTCTGCGGGCAGGCCCGTCGATTCCAGGTGATGCTCGTTGACCCGCGGATCATGCAGGCCAACGATGCGTTCAGTTCCCCAGCGGCGCATGGCAGGCGCCTCGCTTAGTTGGCGGCAGCCTTGTGAGCCGCTCGCTCTTGGTCGACCAGTTTATCGGCCAGTTGCAGGGCTTGTTCGGCACCGCCGGCAGAGCCGATGTCAAAACGGTACTTACCGTTGACGATCATGGTTGGTACGCCGGTGATTTCATATTTCTTGGCAAGATCCTTGGCTTTCTGGACCTGGCCTTTGATGGCGAAGGAGTTGAAAGTGGCCAGGAATTTGTCTTTGTCCACACCCTGGGTAGCCAAGAAGTCAGCCATGTCTGCTGGATCGGTCAACTTCTTATGTTCTTTCTGAATCGCATTGAACACGGCAGCGTGAACATTGTGTTCGACACCCATGGCTTCCAGTGTCAGGAACATTTGACCGTGTGCATCCCATGGACCACCGAACATGGCCGGAATACGCACGAAATTAACATCGGAAGGCAGCTTTTCAACCCATGGGTTGATCACGGGTTCAAAGGCGTAGCAGTGCGGGCAGCCATACCAGAACAGCTCCACCACTTCGATCTTGCCAGGCGCCGCGACCGGCACCGGATTGCTCAGCTCGACATAAGGGGCGGCGGGGGCTTCAGCGGCTTGGGCAGTCATGCCGAACAGGCTGGCAGCGGCAAAAACGGCGCTGATGATCAGATTACGCATGCTTTACTCCTGGACAAATTTTTTCGCCTCGCGGGACCTGATTTGAGACAGGTCTTGGCGGGCCTGAGTTCTGTAGTGTAACGGCAGCGGCCACAAAAAAGGGCGGCCAAAGCCACCCTTTTTATACTTGCTGTGACGGATTAATCGAGCGTTAACGTTGCAAGGGTTCTATGCCTTGCGCAACGCCCGATGTATCGGTCTTAGTGCAGGCCCTGGATGTAGCTGGACACTGCGGCGATGTCTTCGTCGCTCAGCTTCTTGGCAATGCTTTGCATCGGTTTGGTATCGCCGTCGTTATTGCGGCCGCCTTCTTCCTTGCGGAAGTCGGTAAGTTGCTTGGCGACATATTGAGCGTGCTGGCCACCCAGGTGCGGGAAGCCTGCCGCTGCGTTGCCCGCGCCATTTGGCGAGTGGCAGCCGGTGCACGAAGGCAAGCCCTTGGCCAGGTCGCCGCCGCGGAACAGTGCTTCACCGCGAGCCACGACTTTCGGGTCGGCGGCGCCGACGCTGCCCTTCTGGCTGGCGAAGTAGGCGGCGATGTCTGCCAGATCCTGGTCGCTCAGGTTGGTCAGCAGGCCAGTCATTTCCAGAACGGTGCGCTTGCCCGACTTGATGTCGTGCAGCTGCTTGGTCAGGTAGCGTTCACCCTGGCCGGCCAGTTTTGGAAAGTTAGGCGCCATGCTGTTGCCATCCGGGCCATGACAGGCGCCACATACGGCGGCTTTTGCCTGGCCTGCGGCGGCGTCACCAGGTTTGACTGGCTCACCTGCAGCATGGGCAATGCCGCAGATCCCCACGGTCAACAGCAGACTCACGATCAATTTGTTCATCAGCTAATCCAACTACGGCTAAGGGTTAAGTTATGGACCGGGTTTACTCGCTCATCCAGTGGATGATGGCTTGGTAATCCTCGGCACTGCAGTCCATGCACAAACCACGCGGCGGCATCGCCTTGAAACCCTGGGTCACGTGTTGCACCAGCGTCTCCATACCTTTCGCCAACCTCGGCGTCCAAGCTTCCTGATCGCCCTTGCGGGGCGCCATGGGTAGTTGGCCGGAATGACAGGCACCACAAACACGGTTGTACACAGTTTCCGGATCCTGTGTAGCCTGAGCGCTGTAAAGCGGCATCAAGACTCCGGCAACTAGCAGCCATTTCGTCATAAAACGACCTTTTCAGGGTTGAGAGCGATCTGCGTTCTAGTGCGCAATCAAGGTCCGTCGCTCTCGTGAACTTCATCCTGCGTCGGGACAAAGCGCACACAAAATCTGCGGCATTATATACTGGCGTCACTGAAACGGAAGCGACACTGCTTGCCGCGCCCATTCCTGGCGCCGCCCACATCGGAAATCCCATGCAACTCAAGAATCCCATCCTCGGTCTGTGCCAACAGTCCACCTTCATGCTCAGCGCCGCCAAAGTCGACCAATGTCCGGATGACGAGGGCTTTGAAGTCGCCTTCGCCGGGCGTTCCAACGCCGGCAAGTCCAGTGCTCTGAACACCCTGACCCATGCCAGCCTGGCGCGCACCTCGAAAACCCCGGGGCGCACGCAACTGTTGAACTTCTTCAAGCTAGACGATGAACGCCGTCTGGTCGACCTGCCGGGCTACGGTTATGCAAAAGTACCGATCCCGCTCAAGCAACACTGGCAGCGTCACCTGGAAGCCTACCTGGGTGGTCGCGAGAGTTTGAAAGGTCTGATCCTGATGATGGACATCCGTCACCCGATGACCGACTTCGACCTGTTGATGCTCGATTGGGCCGTTGCGGCTGGCATGCCGATGCACATTTTGCTGACCAAGGCGGACAAGCTGACCTACGGCGCGGCCAAGAACACGCTGCTCAAGGTGCAGTCGGAAATTCGCAAGGGGTGGGGCGATGCCGTGACGATCCAGTTGTTTTCGGCCCCGAAGCGCATGGGCCTGGAAGACGCCTACACTGTATTGGCAGGCTGGATGGAACTGGCGGACAAGGGCGCTGACGAAGTAACTGTGTAAACGTGAAAAAGCTGTCTGGGGAGCGGTCAGGCCAGTGCGGCATGATCGCATCAGCCAGTTTTTTTCAGGCAAAAAAAACCCCGGACTTCTATGGGGAGGGGGAAGTTCCGGGGTTCAAGTTCTAGACCGCTAGGGCGGGGTCCAGATATCTGCCAACACTTAACACAACATAGGAGCATCGAAGGGCTTCACCAGCCATTCAGTAAATCTGAGTGGCTGGGACCGGATTAGTTCAGTTTTTTTTCAGAAGCTTTGGAATAACCCCAAGCGCCTTTTGGACTAAGCAGCCCGCGAGCGGTCTGCCGCGACATGATGCCGCAGCAGAGTCTCCACTCAGTGCGCCTCATCCCAGTTATTGCCCACCCCGACTTCGACCAGCAATGGCACATCCAGTTTCGCCGCTTCGCTCATGTGCAGGCGAAGCTCAGCGCTGACCTGTTCGACCAGGTCCTCGCGCACTTCAAGTACCAATTCATCGTGCACCTGCAGGATGACCTTGGCGTCCAGGCCTGACGAGGTTAGCCAGTCATCCACGGCCACCATGGCTTTCTTGATGATGTCGGCCGCCGTGCCTTGCATCGGCGCGTTGATTGCCGTGCGTTCGGCGGCAGCACGTTCCTGCGGCTTGTTGGAATTGATCTCCGGCAGGTACAGCCGCCGTCCGAAGAATGTTTCCACGTAGCCTTGATCCGCCGCCTGGGCGCGGGTGCGATCCATGTATTGACGCACGCCGGGGTAACGGGCGAAGTAGGTATCGATATAGGCCTTGGCGGTCTTGGTATCGACGCCGATGTCCTTGCCGAGCTTCTGCGCACCCATGCCGTAGATCAGGCCGAAGTTGATCGCCTTGGCGCTGCGCCGCTGGTCGGAGGTGACCTGGTTGAGCTCGACCTTGAACACTTCGGCAGCGGTGGCGGTGTGCACGTCCAGGTTATTGCGGAAGGCATTCATCAGGCCTTCATCGCGGGACAGGTGCGCCATGATCCGCAGTTCGATCTGCGAATAGTCGGCAGCCAGAAGCTTGTAGCCTTTCGGAGCGACGAAGGCCTGGCGGATGCGCCGCCCTTCCGCGGTGCGCACCGGGATGTTCTGCAGGTTCGGATCGCTGGACGAGAGACGCCCGGTGGACGCCACGGCCTGGTGATAGGAGGTGTGGATGCGTCCGGTGCGCGGATTGATCTGTTCCGGCAGACGGTCGGTGTAGGTGCTTTTGAGCTTGCTCATGGAGCGGTATTCCATCAGCACCTTGGGCAGCCGATAGTCGTCCTCGGCCAGCTTGGCCAGCACTTCTTCGGCGGTGGACGGTTGGCCCTTGGCGGTCTTTTTCAGCACCGGCAATCCGAGCTTCTCGTAGAGGATCACGCCGAGCTGCTTGGGTGAGCCCAGGTTGAATTCCTCACCGGCAATCTCGAAGGCTTCACGCTCCAGCGCCACCATCTTGTCTCCCAGTTCGATGCTTTGCACCCCCAGCAGGGCGGCATCCACGAACGCGCCCTGGCGTTCGATACGTGCGAGCACCGGTACCAGGGGCATCTCGATGTCGGTCAGCACGCTGGCCAGGGTCGGGATGGCGGTCAGCTTCTCGAACAAGGCCTGGTGCAGGCGCAGGGTGATGTCCGCGTCCTCGGCCGCGTAAGGGCCGGCCTGCTCCAGCGCAATTTGATCGAACGTCAGCTGCTTCACGCCTTTGCCGGCGATGTCCTGGAAGCTCACGGTGGTGTGATCCAGGTACTTCAGCGCCAGGCTATCCATGTCATGGCGGGTGGCCGTGGAGTTGAGCACATAGGACTCAAGCATGGTGTCGAAAGCGACTCCGCTCACGGTGATGCCGTTTACCTGATCGCCACCAATGGCGCAGTTGGCCAGGATGTTCATGTCGAACTTGGCGTGTTGGCCGACCTTGAGCTTGTTCGGGTCTTCCAGAATCGGCTTGAGGGCGCGCAGGACGGTGTCGCGATCCAGTTGCTCGGGCACGCCGATGTAGGAGTGGGTCAACGGGATGTAGGCCGCTTCGTTGGCCTGCACCGCAAACGACAAACCCACCAGTTGCGCCTGTTGTGCGTCGATGCCAGTGGTTTCGGTATCGAAGGCGAACAGCTTGGCGCTGTTCAGTTTTTCGAGCCAAACGTCGAATCGAGCCTGGTCGAGGATAGTCTCGTAACTGGCCTCTGACGTGGCCGCCGGCACTTCGGCTTCGGCTTCGGCCTCGGTGGCACTGAACAGATCGACGACCGGCTCAGGCGCGGAGGCAGCAGCGCTCAGTTCAAGGCGTTTGGCGTCCCGATCAAGGTCGTTCAGCCAGCTTTTGAATTCCAGCAGGGTATAGAGCTCGTAGAGTTTGGCTGGATCTTCCGGGCCCATTTGCAAGTCGTCGAGGCCAATCTCCAGCGGCACATCGACCTTGATGGTCGCCAGTTGATAGGAGAGGAACGCCATCTCCTTGTGCTCTTCGAGCTTGGCCGGCAGGGTCTTGGCGCCGCGAATCGGCAGGGTCGGGACGATATCGAGCTGTGCATAAAGCTCGGTCAGGCCGCCGTTCACGCCAACCAGCAGGCCGGAAGCGGTCTTCGGGCCTATGCCCGGAACGCCCGGGATGTTGTCGGACGAATCGCCCATCAACGCCAGATAATCGATAATCTGCTCGGGAACGACGCCGAATTTCTCCTTCACGCCCTCTACGTCCATGCTGCTACCGGTCATGGTATTGACCAAGGTAATGTGGCCGTCGACCAGCTGCGCCATGTCCTTGTCGCCGGTGGAGATGATCACCGGGCGATCGGCCGCCGCGCTGCTGCGGGCCAGCGTGCCGATCACGTCATCGGCCTCGACGCCTTCGACGCACAACAGCGGGAAGCCCAGGGCGATCACGCTTTGGTGCAGGGGCTCGATCTGTACGCGCATGTCGTCGGGCATGCTCGGCCGATTGGCCTTGTATTGGGCGTACATGTCATCGCGAAATGTCCCACCCTTGGCGTCGAATACCACGGCGAAGGGGCTGTCCGGATACTGCTTGCGTAGACTCTTGAGCATGTTTAACACGCCCTTGACCGCACCCGTCGGCAGGCCTTTGGATGTGGTCAGCGGTGGCAGTGCGTGAAAGGCGCGGTACAGGTAAGAAGAACCGTCCACCAGGACGAGGGGGGCTTGGCTCATGAGCAGGATCAACCTTTTCGGCGGGTCCGGCGCTAGAATAGCGGGACCGTTGACGACAAAGGGACAAGGTTATCATGCGCACACTAAATCGCCTGTTACTGGCTGGCTTGTTTGCTATCACACCGTTGGCCGTCATGGCAGCGGATGACGCACCGACGCCGGAGCCAGAAGTTACGATTCGCACGGAAGGCGATAAAACGATCCAGGAATACCGTCAGAACGGTTTTCTTTACGCCATCAAAGTTACGCCGTCAGTGGGTAAGCCGTATTTTCTGGTGCGCGCCGATGGATCGGACGGTAACTTCATTCGCTCGGATCAGCCGGATATGCTGATACCGTCGTGGAAGATCTTTGAGTGGAAGTAGTTTCTTAATTTCAATCGGCGTTGGCTCAAGGGCGGCGCCTCGTACTGGCAGTTTAACCATGTCTGTGTTTACCCCCCTGGCTCGGCCCGAGCTGGAAGCTTTTCTCGCCCCTTATGGCCTTGGCCGCCTGCTTGATTTCCAGGGGATTGCCGCCGGTAGCGAAAACACCAATTTCTTTATCAGCCTGGAGCAGGGTGAATTCGTCCTGACCCTGGTCGAACGCGGCCCGGTCCAGGAGATGCCGTTCTTCATCGAATTGCTCGACGTGCTGCACCAGGCCAACCTGCCGGTGCCTTACGCCCTGCGTACCACCGACGGCGTGGCCCTGCGCGAACTGGCCGGCAAGCCTGCGCTGTTGCAACCGCGCCTGGCCGGCAAGCACATCAAGCAAGCCAACGCACAACATTGTGCGCAAGTAGGCGAGTTGCTCGCGCACCTGCACCTGGCGACCCAGGCCAACATGATCAAGCGCAAGACCGATCGTGGCCTGGACTGGATGCTGGAAGAGGGCACGCAATTGCTGTCGCACCTCAATGCCGGGCAGAAAGCGTTGCTGGAGCGGGCGCTGGAAGAAATTATCCAGCAGAAAGAGAAAATCCTGGCGCTGCCTCGGGCCAACATCCACGCGGACCTGTTCCGCGATAACGCGATGTTCGAAGGCACGCACCTGACCGGGCTGATCGATTTCTACAACGCCTGTTCGGGGCCGATGCTCTACGACGTGGCGATTGCCTTGAACGACTGGTGTTCCGACGACGACGGCTTGATCGACGGCCCACGGGCGCGGGCGTTGCTGGGCGCTTATGCTGCGTTGCGCCCATTCACTGCGGCCGAGGCTGAGTTGTGGCCGACGATGTTGCGGGTGGCGTGTGTGCGCTTCTGGTTGTCGCGGTTGATCGCGGCGGAGTCATTTGCCGGGCAGGATGTGTTGATTCACGATCCGATGGAGTTTGAGCTGCGGCTGGCGCAGCGGCAGACAGTCAATACACCTTTGCCTTTCGCCCTGTAGGAGCGAGGCTTGCCCGCGAACCAGACGCCGCAGTGTACCTGCTGCATCGCGTTATCGTTCTTCGCGGGCAAGCCTCGCTCCTACAGAGAGCTGAGTTGGTTACAACGACTCCAGGCATCCCGCCAAATCATTCCCCAATTTCTCCAGCACCTGCTCATACCCCTGAGCTGTCGCTGGCGTATACCCGCCCAAAGCATCCAGTTCCGCCAGCTTCACCGGCAGGCCCGCCACCAGGGTTTCCGCCAGGCGTGGGCGTAGCGGTGGTTCGCTGAATACACAGGTCTTGCCCACTTCCTGCAATCGCGCACGCATTGCCGCAACATGCTGGGCGCCGGGCTGCACTTCGGCTGCGACACTGAATACACCCGCGTGCTTCAGACCGTAGGCGTCTTCGAAGTAGTCGAACGCTTCGTGGAACACGAAGTAAGGTTTGCCTTCAATACCGGCCAGACGTTTCTTCAGGCGTGCATCCAGCGCGTCGAGACGCTCGTCAAATGCCTTCAGGTTGCTCTGGTAGCGCGCCGCGTTGGCCGAGTCGGCTGCACTCAGGTCCGCAGCCATTTTCGCCGCGATCACCCGGGCGTTGACCGGCGACAGCCACAAATGCGCATCCAGGGTGCCCGGGCGGTGATCGTGGTCGTGTTCGTCGGCTTCTTCGGCGTGGGAGTGGTTATCTTCGGCGAAATGTCGCAGCTTCAGGCCAGGAAGCTCCTGCACGGCGACGCTCGGCAGCGTACGACCATTGAGCACCCGCGGCATGAAACCTTCCATGTCCGGCCCGATCCAGTACAGCAGGTCTACCGATTGCACCTTCCGTACGTCGGAGGGGCGCAAGGCATAGTTATGCGGCGAGGCGCCGGGTGGCAGCAAGACTTCCGGGATCGCCACGCCATCCTGTACGGCAGCGGCGATCAGTTGTAGTGGCTTGATGCTGGTGAGGACCTTGACCTCGGCTTGCACCGGGCCGATCAGCAGAAAACTGGTGAAAATTGCGACAAAGACGGAAAAAAGTCGAGACACGATGACCACTCGAAGAGGCGAGAACGGGTAATATAATAACGTCTCTCACAAAATTCGTCGCCGCTCATGCCCAAAACACCGATTGCCAGCCGTCCCCACGACCACTCTCATTGCGTTCACAGCGCTCTGTCTGAGGCCGATGCCTTGTGCGCGCGCCAGGGTTTGCGCCTGACCGCATTGCGTCGGCGTGTGCTGGAACTGGTGTGGCAAAGCCACAAACCCTTGGGCGCCTACGACATTCTTGCGGTGCTCAGCGAGCAGGATGGCCGCCGAGCGGCGCCACCAACGGTCTACCGCGCACTGGATTTCCTGCTGGAAAATGGCCTCGTACACCGAATCTCCTCGCTCAACGCCTTCATCGGTTGCAATCATCCGGAGCACGCGCATCAGGGTCAGTTCCTGATCTGCCGTGAATGCCACGCCGCCATCGAACTCGAACAGAAATCCATCAGCGACGCGATCATCGCCAGCGCCAAGGACGTCGGGTTTGTCGTCGAAGGCCAGACCGTCGAAGTGATCGGTCTCTGTTCGGGCTGCCAGGGGGCTTGATGAGCAACGCGTTGATCCGCCTCGAGCAGGTTGCCGTCACATTTGCCGGCCAACCCGTGCTGGATAACATTGAGCTGAGCGTCGAGCCGGGGCAGATCGTGACCCTGATCGGCCCCAATGGCGCCGGTAAGACCACCCTGGTGCGCGCCGTGCTCGGCTTGTTGAAGCCCGACAGCGGCAGTGTCTGGCGCAAGCCGAAACTGCGGGTCGGCTATATGCCGCAAAAGCTGCATGTCGACCCGACCCTGCCGCTCTCCGTGCTGCGCTTCTTGCGCCTGGTGCCGGGCGTGGACCGCGCGATGGCCTTGGCTGCGCTCAAGGAAGTCGGTGCCGAGCAAGTGATCGACAGCCCCTTGCAAAGTGTTTCCGGCGGTGAAATGCAACGCGTCCTGCTGGCCCGGGCGTTGTTGCGCGAGCCGGAACTGCTGGTGCTCGACGAGCCGGTACAAGGCGTCGACGTGGCTGGCCAGGCCGAGCTCTATAGCCTGATCACCCGCCTGCGAGACCGTCACGGCTGCGGTGTGTTGATGGTTTCCCACGATCTGCACCTGGTGATGAGTACCACCGACCAGGTGGTTTGCCTGAACCGCCATGTCTGCTGCTCCGGCCACCCCGAGCAGGTCAGCGGCGATCCGGCATTCGTCGAACTGTTCGGAAAAAACGCGCAGAGCCTGGCGATTTACCACCACCACCACGACCACGCCCACGATTTGCACGGCTCAGTGGTCAAGGCGCCCGCGTCGGGCCATAACCATGTTCACGGAGATAGCTGCAAGCATGGCTGATTTTCTGCTCTACGCCCTGCTTGCAGGTCTGGCTCTGGCGGTTGTGGCGGGCCCCTTGGGCTCCTTCGTGGTCTGGCGGCGCATGGCCTATTTCGGCGACACGCTGTCCCACGCGGCATTGCTGGGCGTGGCGTTGGGCTTTCTGCTCGATGTCAGCCCGACCGTTGCAGTCACCGTCGGCTGCTTGCTGTTGGCGGTGTTGCTGGTGACTTTGCAACAGCGTCAGCCGCTGGCCTCCGACACGCTTTTGGGAATTCTCGCACCCAGCACCCTCTCTTTAGGCTTGGTGGTACTAAGCTTCATGCACGAAGTGCGGATCGACCTGATGGCCTATCTGTTCGGTGACTTGCTGGCGATCAGCCCGACTGATCTGGCGTGGATACTCGGTGGCAGCGCCGCGGTGCTGGCGTTGCTGGTGACGTTGTGGCGGCCATTGCTGGCAATCACCGTGCATGAAGAGTTGGCGAGGGTAGAAGGGTTGCCGGTGGCGGCGTTGCGCCTGGCGCTGATGCTGTTGATCGCCGTGGTGATTGCCGTGGCGATGAAAATCGTCGGTGTGTTACTGATCACGTCATTGTTGATCATTCCGGCCGCTGCGGCACAACGACACGCCCGCTCACCGGAGCAGATGGCACTGGGCGCCAGTGTGCTGGGCATACTCGCGGTGTGTGGCGGACTGGCGCTGTCCTGGTTCAAGGACACCCCGGCGGGCCCGTCGATTGTAGTGGCGGCCGCCGCGCTGTTTCTGCTGAGTTTTGTTCTGCCCCGTAGAGGGGTGTAGACTTGCTCGTTTTTTGCGCAAATAGAGAGTCGCAGGAATGAAGTCGTTCACCTCCCGTTATCTGCTCCTTGTCGCATTTTCTTTGCTGCTGGGCGCTTGCCAAAGCACGCCACCGGCAGCCACCGAGGTTCCGGATGCGCGGGCCACGGCCATTGCACAGCTGGAACAAAGCCTGGCCAGCAGCGAGCTGGCCACAGCCGAGAATCAATTGGCCGCGTTGCAGGCCGAGTCCCCCAACGATCAATCCCTTGAGCAATACCAGCGCCAACTGGCCGAAGCCTATCTGTTGCGTAGCCAGATCGTTCTGCAAAAGGGCGATGTAAACGCTGCTGCCACCGCATTGGCGCGGGCCCGGGTCTTGATGCCTAAAGCGCCTGCGCTGACCGGTGGCGTCAACGGTGCCATTGCACAAGCGCGCAAGGCTGAGCTGGAAAAGGCCGAAGCAGACCTCAAGTCCGCCGAAGCCAAGCGCAAAGCCAAGGTCATTGACCCGGAGGCTGAAAGCACCACGGTGAAGCTGAATATCACCGATATGGGCAAAATGCGTCGTCAATTGGATGCTATCGCCGCCGATGTGGTGAATTTTCAGTGCGACGTGAGCATTCAGGTGCCGCGTACCGATGATTATCCATGGGTGGCTAACTTGCTGACCAAGCGGGTGAAGAAGCTTGATCCTCAGTTTGATCTGAATCTGGAGCGGCAGATTATTCGCAGCGTTCCGGCGCAGATGGTTTTGAGCCCGCGTAAACCTTAAGAATAAAGATCGCTGCCTGCGGCAGCTCCAGGGAGTGGTGATTACCCTGGAGCTGCCGTACTCCCCGATCTTTTGCTTTTTAGGCAGGAATCGCTTTGGCCTTCGGCTCCCTCTCCCAAACCCGATGCTGACCAATCGCCGCAAAAAACGGCTTGGCCAACTTGGCGTCCGTCCCCACGATCAACCCCACATCAACCTCCAGCTTCAACACATCCAGCAACTGCTTCGCCTCGCCGTGCAGCGCGATCGCTTTCAAATGCTTGTAAGCCTCCAGCACGTAATGCAACGCCACGCCATCAGTGCTCAGCGACTTGATCGATGCCGCGCCCCCGGGGACGAATACCGCATCGAATGCCACTGAAGGAAAGCCTTCCATGGACGCATCCACCGGCAACGACTTGCCATCGGCGGTTTTCACCGGCGCCGAGGTCGGGCCGAGCAATTTGGCATGGGCCCCTTCAGCTTGCAGCGCTTTCTTCATCGCATCAATTGCTGCCCCGTCTACGCCATCGGCCGCCAGGATCGCCACTTTGCGGGTTTTGATATCGCCGGGTAGCAGGTTGGCCTGACTCAGAGCCGGCGAGCGGTCCAGGGACGTTTTTGGTACATCGACGGTCCCCGCTTTCGGCACAGCAAGTCCGAGGTTCTGGGCCACCCGCTTGGCCAACTCCAGATCGATGTTGGCCAGGATCTCATTCACTTCCCTTGCCCGAATGAACTCACGCTCAACCTTGCCCAGCTCGAAGCTGTACGCGGCGATGATGTGTTCTTGCTCATGTTTGCTCATGCTGTGGAAAAACAGTCGTGCCTGGGAGAAGTGGTCGCTGAACGACTCGCTGCGCTGCCGGATCTTGTTGGCGTCGATGCGCTCGGCGTAACTCTCGAAGCCGCCATCTTGCGCTGCGGGCGGGGTTTCTTTCGGCCAACCGCCATCGATAGAGTTCGGTTCGTAGGCCGCACGGCCTTTGTCGATAGTGGTGCGGTGCAACGCATCCCGCTGGCCGTTGTGCAGGGGGGAAATCGTTCGGTTGATTGGAATCTCATGAAAATTCGGGCCACCGAGTCGGCTGATCTGTGTGTCGGTGTAGGAAAACAGCCGGCCCTGCAGCAGCGGATCGTTGGAGAAGTCGATCCCCGGTACGATATGCCCCGGACAGAACGCGACCTGCTCGGTTTCGGCGAAAAAGTTGTCTGGGTTGCGGTTCAACACCATTTTGCCCAGCGGGGTGATGGGTACGATCTCTTCAGGGATGAGCTTGGTTGGGTCGAGGATATCGAAATCGAAAGCGTGTTCGTTTTCTTCCTCCACCACCTGCACGCCCAGCTCCCATTCCGGATAGTCACCCATCTCGATAGCCTCCCAGAGGTCGCGACGATGGAAGTCGGTGTCTTTGCCCGCAAGCTTTTGTGCTTCATCCCACACCAGCGAACAGGTGCCCGCGGCAGGGCGCCAGTGAAATTTGACGAAGCGCGATTTTCCTTCGGCATTGATCATGCGGAAGGTGTGAACCCCAAAGCCCTGCATGCTGCGCAGGCTTTTGGGGATCGCCCGGTCGGACATCGCCCAGATCACCATGTGCGCCGATTCCGGTTGCAACGAAACAAAGTCCCAGAAGGTGTCGTGGGCCGAGCCGCCGGTGGGTATTTCGTTGTGGGGCTCGGGTTTCACGGCGTGGACGAAGTCAGGGAATTTAATGGCGTCCTGTATGAAAAACACCGGCATGTTGTTGCCCACCAAGTCGTAGATGCCTTCATCGGTGAAGAACTTCACGGCGAAGCCTCGTACATCACGCACGGTATCGCCTGACCCGCGAGGCCCCTGCACCGTGGAAAAACGCACGAATACCGGCGTTTTTTTACCGGGGTCCTGCAGGAATCCGGCCTTGGTCAAGACGCTGTGATTCTCATAACTCTGGAAGTAACCATGGGCTCCCGTCCCGCGGGCATGAACGATGCGCTCGGGAATGCGTTCATGGTCAAAATGCGTGATCTTTTCACGCATGATGAAATCTTCCAGAAGCGACGGCCCACGGGCGCCGGCTTTCAAGGTGTTCTGGTTGTCCGCCACCTTCACGCCCTGATTGGTGCGCAAGGCCTGGCCGGTGGCGTCGGAGCGGAATTTTTCCAGGCTATCGAGCTTGGCGTTGGTGTTATTGCGGTCCAGGGTATCGGTCCCGGCCAGGTCGCTCTTTGGCGCGGCAGGCTTTTTAGTACTCATCAGGCGTGACTCCTCGGCTGAATTCGAGTTGCCTAAGTAGTGACTGATGGCGTTTTTAGCCGTTCCTTTTATCTGACCTTTTATCGCGTTATTGCCAAATGGCTGGTTGAATACGAAATAAATGCTAAGAACTGCTATACGGACAGGCTAAAATGCGCGCCCGGCTAACCGCTGATCCTTTTCCAACGCGCCCCACAAGGTTCGCTACGTGATCGAGTTTCAAAACGTCCATAAAACCTACCGCGTCGCCGGTAAGGATATCCCCGCCCTGCATCCGACCAATCTGACGATAGAGAATGGTCAGGTCTTTGGTCTGATCGGCCATTCCGGTGCGGGAAAAAGTACCCTGCTGCGTCTGATCAATCGCCTTGAAAACTCCAGCGGCGGCAAGATCATCGTGGACGGCGAAGAAGTCACGGCGCTCGACGCCAGCGGACTTCGCCGTTTCCGTCAGCAGGTGGGAATGATTTTCCAGCACTTCAACCTGCTGGCGTCCAAGACCGTTGCTAACAACGTTGCGCTGCCGTTGACGCTGGCCGGTGAGTTATCCCGCCGCGACATCGATCAGCGCGTGGCCGAGTTGTTGGCCCGGGTTGGTTTGTCCGATCACGCCAACAAGTACCCGGCGCAATTGTCCGGCGGGCAAAAGCAGCGTGTCGGCATTGCCCGGGCCCTGGCGACCAAGCCGAAAATTCTGTTGTGCGACGAAGCCACCAGTGCACTGGACCCGCAGACCACGGCGTCGGTCCTGCAATTGCTGGCTGAGATCAATCGCGAGCTGAAGCTGACCATCGTGCTGATCACCCATGAAATGGACGTGATCCGCCGGGTCTGCGACCAGGTAGGCGTCATGGACGCCGGAGTGATCGTCGAGCAAGGTTCGGTGGCCGAGGTGTTCCTGCATCCGAAACACCCGACCACCAAGCGCTTCGTGCAAGAAGACGAACACATCGACGAAAGCGAACAGCGTGACGACTTTGCTCACGTGCCAGGCCGCATCGTGCGTCTGACCTTCCAGGGCGAAGCGACCTACGCGCCCCTGCTGGGTACCGTCGCTCGGGAAACCGGTGTGGACTACAGCATCCTGGCCGGTCGTATCGACCGCATCAAGGACGTCCCTTATGGGCAATTGACCCTGGCGGTGACCGGCGGTGACATGGAAGCGGCCTTCGCCCGCTTCACCGCGGCCGACGTCCACATGGAGGTGCTGCGCTAATGGAAGCCCTGACAAGTTTCTTCGCCAACATCGACTGGTTCGAAATCTGGCTGGCCACCGGCGATACCTTGCTGATGCTCGGTGGTTCGCTATTGTTCACTGTATTGCTGGGCCTGCCGCTGGGCGTACTGCTGTTCCTCTGCAGCCCGCGTCAGTTGCTGGAAGCCAAGGGCGTCTACGCGATGTTGTCCCTGGTGGTGAACATCCTGCGTTCGCTGCCGTTCATCATTCTGTTGATCGTGATGATTCCGTTCACCGTGTTGATCACTGGCACGTCCCTGGGCGTCGCCGGCGCGATCCCGCCGCTGGTGGTCGGCGCCACGCCGTTCTTTGCGCGACTGGTGGAAACCGCCCTGCGCGAGGTGGATCGCGGCATCATCGAAGCGACCCAGGCCATGGGCGCAACGACGCGGCAGATCATCACCAATGCCTTGCTGCCCGAGGCCCGCCCGGGCATTTTCGCGGCGATTACGGTGACGGCCATTACACTGGTGTCCTACACGGCAATGGCCGGTGTGGTCGGCGCCGGTGGTCTGGGTGACCTGGCGATCCGGTTCGGTTACCAGCGTTTCCAGACAGATGTAATGGTGGTCACGGTGGTGTTGCTGCTGGTGCTGGTGCAGGTCCTGCAAACCGTTGGCGACAAGCTGGTTGTGCACTTCTCTCGTAAATGACAAATGAGCCGGCCATTCGCTGGCAGGCGCCAAACGGGCGCCGCAAGCGGGTACCCAAAAGGAGTTAGCTGAATGAAAAAACTACTCGTCGCGTTCGCTGCCGTTGCAGCCTTTTCCGCCCACGCCGCCGACACCCTGACCGTCGCCGCGACCCCGGTGCCGCACGCGGAAATCCTCGAGTTCGTTAAACCGGCCTTGGCCAAAGAAGGCGTAGAGCTGAAAGTAAAGGTCTTCACCGACTACATCCAGCCGAACGTGCAGGTCGCGGAAAAACGCCTGGACGCGAACTTCTTCCAGCACCAGCCGTACCTCGATGAATTCAACAAGGCCAAGGGCACCAATCTCGTCTCGGTTGCCGGCGTGCACCTGGAGCCCCTGGGCGCTTACTCCAGCAAGTACAAAGCGCTGACCGAACTTCCGGGTGGCGCCACCGTGGTTATCCCGAATGACGCCACCAACGGCGGCCGTGCGCTGTTGCTGCTGGCCAAGGCTGGTGTGATCAAGTTGAAGGATTCGAACAACATCCTGTCGACCGTCAAGGACATCACTGAAAACACCAAAGACCTGAAAATCCGTGAGCTGGAAGCCGCGACCATCCCGCGCGTGCTGACCCAGGTCGACCTGGCGCTGATCAACACCAACTACGCCCTGGAAGCCAAGCTCGATCCGTCCAAGGACGCGCTGGTCATCGAAGGCAGCGACTCGCCTTACGTGAACATCCTCGTTGCCCGCCCGGACGACAAGGACAGTGCTGCGATGCAGAAACTGGTGGCGGCCCTGCACAGCCCGGAAGTTAAAGCCTTCATTCTCGAGAAGTACAAAGGCGCGGTCGTGCCGGCGTTCTGATCTGAAGCTGTAGCGAAAAAAGGGGCGCATTGAATGCGCCCCTTTTTTATGCCTGAAACACCGTCCCTTGTAGGAGCCCGGCGTGTTGGTTATTTGCGGTTAAGCATCTCGGGCAACTGCGCCACCAGCTTCACATTATTCAACGGCGCCCGAATAAACCCGCGCTGTGTGCCGTCCGGGCCGATCACCGCCAGGTTGCCGCTGTGGTCGACCGTGTAGTTCGGCTTGCTGGTATCGGCCGGAATGAACGGAATGCTCACGGCATTGGCGACTTTCTGCAGTTCTTCGATCGACGTTGCCGTCAGGCCGACAAACTGCGGATCGAAGTAACCCAGGTATTGCTTGAGCTGTTTGGGCGTATCGCGGTGCGGATCGACACTGACCAGCACGATCTGCAACTTGTCCACAGCCTCCGGCGGCAACTCACTCTTAATCTGGCGCAGTTGGGCGAGGGTGGTCGGGCAGATGTCCGGGCAGAAGGTGTAGCCGAAGAACAGCAGGCTCCACTTGCCTTTGAGCTCGTTGATCGCCACCGGTTTGCCATCCTGATCGGTCATCTTCACATCCGGCAGATTGCGGCTTTGCGGCAGGAGAATGATGCCGGCGTCGATCAGCGCCGTCGGATCGCCCTGGCCTTTGCCGGTGAGTACTTTGTTGATGGTCAGGCCCAGGACCAGCGCGATCAGGGCGACAAGGATGAAGACGGTTTTCTGGGTTCGGGTCATAGGTTCAACAATAAGTAGTGGTCAACGAGCAGGGCGATGAACAACAGGAACAAGTAGTAAATAGAGTACTTGAAGGTGTTGATCGCCGCGTGCGGCCGAGTGCCACGGTACAGCACCACGGCCCATTGCAGGAATCTGGCGCCAAGTCCGAGGGCGCATACCAGGTAGAGCAGACCGCTCATGTGGATCACGTAGGGCATCAGGCTGACGGCCAGCAGCGCGCAGGTATAAAGCAGGATGTGGACTTTGGTGTAGTGCTCGCCGTGGGTCACCGGCAGCATCGGGATGTCGGCCTTGGCATATTCCTCCTTGCGATGGATCGCCAGCGCCCAGAAGTGTGGCGGGGTCCAGGCGAAGATGATCAGCACCAGCAGCAACGGTTCGGCGCTGACGTGGCCGGTGGCGGCGGTCCAGCCGAGCAGCGGCGGCGCGGCACCGGCCAGGCCTCCGATGACGATATTCTGCGGGGTCGCGCGCTTGAGGAAGCCGGTGTAGACCACTGCGTAGCCGAGCAGCGAGGCGAGGGTCAGCCACGCCGTCAGCGGATTGGTGAAGGCCAGCAACAAGGCCTGGCCCAGCAGCGCCAGCACCAGGGCAAAGGTCAGTGCAGCGGCCGGCGACACCCGGCCTTCGGCCAGCGGCCGCTTGTGGGTGCGTGCCATGACCGCATCGATCCGCCGGTCCACCACATGGTTGACCGCTGCCGCACCGCCCGCACACAAGGCAATGCCCAGGTTACCGAACACCAGCACGGTCCACGGCACTCCGGCGCGCGTCGCGAGGAACATCCCCACCAGCGAGGTGATGAGCATCAGCACCACCACTTTGGGTTTGGTCAGCTCCAGGTAGTCACGCCAGATCGCCTGGCTGTGACGCTCGCCGATCAGAATCGCCATGGCATCTCTCCTTTTATTGTTATGGGCCCGGCTGAATGTTTACGCGGGCTGAAACGCCAGCGTGTCGGCTGCTTGACCCGAACCAGGCTGGTTCGGGCGTGGTAATTGACCAGTACCATCGTCAGCAACAGCGCTGCGCCCCCGGCGTTGTGGGCGACGGCAATCGGCAACGGCAGGTGCAACAACACGTTGCTGATGCCCAGGGTGATTTGTGCCGCGAGCGCGATCAGCACCAACCCGGCGAGTCGCGTCATGCCGACGACTTTCAGTTGCCAGGCGAGACCGAGCAGCACCAGGGTCACCAACAGCGCGCCGATTCGGTGGGTCAGGTGAATCGCGGTGCGGGCGTCGCTGTCCAGTTGCCCGCCGAGGTAGTTCGGGCCGATATGTTGGGTCAGGTGGAAGCCGTTGGCGAAATCGGCTGTTGGCAGCCATTGCCCGTGGCAAGTCGGAAAGTCGATGCAGGCCACGGCGGCGTAATTGGAGCTGACCCAACCACCCAAGGCGATTTGTCCGATGACCAGTAACAGTCCCGCCGTCGCCCAGTGCTGCAAGCGTCGCGGCACCGTGAGTGCGGGTAGTACGCCGGACAGGCGCAAGGTCAGCAGAAACAGCAGGCTCAAGGTCGCAAAGCCGCCAAGCAGGTGCCCGGTGACCACTTGCGGCCAGAGCTTGAGCGTCACCGTCCACATGCCGAACGCCGCTTGGGCAAACACCACCGCCAGCAGGAACAACGGCAGCTTCACCGGTTGCCCTGGATGCCGGCGATGGACCCAGGCCCGACCTGCCAACACCGAGATCAGCAGCCCCAGCGTGCCGGCGAAGTAGCGGTGGATCATCTCGTTCCAGCCTTTATGGGCTTCTACGGGCGTGTCCGGAAAATGCAATTCGGCATGGGCCAGTTGCGCTTCGCTTTTCGGCACGCTGATAAAGCCGTAGCAGCCAGGCCAGTCCGGACAGCCCAAGCCTGCGTGGGTCAGGCGGGTATAAGCACCGAGCAACACCACAATCAGTGCCAGCAAGGTGGCAAACAGCGCGAGGCGAAATCCAGGCTTGGCCATGACGATGCCCTTATCCGATGTTCGACAGTTTCAACAGGTGACGCAGGTCATTGAGCAGATCCTTGCCTTTGACTGACGGGTCGTAGCGCAACACCAGATTGCCGTGGGGGTCGATGATCCACAGGTGTGGAGAGTCATTGCTCTGAGCGCCTTTGACGTAGGTCGGCAAGTCCAGTGAATAGCGCTGCAACTGCGGGTACTCGCGTTGAAGTTTAGTCTCGTAATCACTGCTCAGCGGTTGTGTCGCCGCCAGTGCGTGACTGGCGCGACCGGCATCGCGACCGAGGCCTATCTGGATTTGCCGCGCAAGATAAACCAGTTGCTGGCAGTCCACCGAACACGCCTTCGGTGCCGTAACCAGCAACTGCCAGCGTTCTTCCTGGGCCTGTACGCCAAGATCTGCGCGGCTCTGTCCGTTGCCGATCAGTTCGCCGTGGTAGCTGCGGCCTTCCGGAACCCAGAAATTCAGTTTGTACATGCCGGTGGCGAGGATCATCGGACCGACCACCCCCAGCACAATCAGCAGTAACTGCAAACGCCCCTTGCGCCGGTTCACCGGCGTTTTTGCCTCAGACATGCTGGGTGGATTCATGGCCGCTCCCATGGTGTTTCTCCTTTGCGTTGTGCCAGCCTAGGTAGAGATAAAGGCCGAACAGGACGATCGACATGGCGAACCACTGCACGGCATAAGCAATGTGTTTTTCCGGGCCCGTGGCAACTACTGGCCAATCGGCCTGATAAGTTGCAGGTCCGGTTTCTGCGCGTAATTCGTAGGCAAAGCCTTCGCGGTCCAGGGCTGTCCAGAGTGCGTTCGGGTCAATGGCCGTCAGCAATTTTGGCCAGGTGCTGGTGCTTGGGTCGGCGTGGAGCTGGAAGGTCGCGCCGGGCGAAACGTAGACCCATGCCTCGAGACTCAAGGCGCCGGTCGGTGTGGTGAACTGCGGTGGCGTGCGCCGGTCCGGCCATGGCAGCCAGCCACGGTTGACCAGCAGCCACAACCCGGTGGCCTGATCCTGAAACGGTTGCAGCAACTCGACCCCGACCTTGCCGCTACGCTGACGGTTATCCAGCAACAGGATGTGCCCGGCGTCGAACTGGCCGTGCAGGCGAATCCGTTTGAAGGCCGGGTCTGCCGTGTGTTGCAGCTCGGTGCTGGCGATCGGCTCGGCGGCTCGGCGCTCGGTGTAGCTTTGCAGCAGCGCGCTTTTCTCCGCGCCCCGGCTCAATTGCCAAAAACCGAGCGACACCAGCAGGGGCAGCAACAGCGCAACCACCAATGTTGGAATGATGCCCGGCCGAAAGCGCTTCATGGCGTCGCCAGAAAGTCGGTCATCGCGATAGCTATACTCAGATGCATCGCTTGTCCCCCGGAGTCTCACCATGCTCAAAGCAGCCATCGTCCTGATGCTGATTGCCACGGTTGTCAGCCTGTTCAGCGGCCTGTTTTTTCTGGTCAAGGACGACAGCAGCTCGAACCGCCTCGTCATTGCCTTGAGTGTTCGTGTGGCCCTGGCCGCCATCACCGTCGGCTTGATCGCCTGGGGTTTTTTCAGCGGCCAGCTTGTATCTCACGCGCCCTGGTAACTGTAGGAGCGAGCATGCTCGCTCCTACAGCACATAGACAAAAACGAACAGCCCGATCCACACCACATCCACGAAGTGCCAGTACCAACTCGCCGCCTCGAAGCCGAATTGATGTTCGCTGTCGAAGTGCCCACGCATGACCCGCATCAGCATCACGAACAGGATGACGGTGCCCATGGTCACGTGGGCGCCGTGGAACCCGGTGAGCATGAAGAACGTGGCGCCGTAGATGCCCGAACCCAGGGTCAGGCCCAGTTCGTGATAGGCGTGCATGTATTCTTCGGCCTGAAAGCCGAGGAACGCGCAGCCCAGCAGCACAGTGAGCGCCAGCCAGATCTTCAGCGCACCGCGATGGCCCTTTTTCAAGGCATGGTGGGCGATGGTCACGGTAACGCTGGAGCTCACCAGTATCACGGTATTGAGCAGCGGCAATCCCCAGGGGCTGATGACCTCCTTGGGGGGTGGGAACAGCTTGGAATCGGGGTTGTTCAGCAGTGGCCAGGTCCACTCGAAGGCAGGCCACAGCATGTGGGCGAGACCTTTGGTACCTTCGCCACCCAGGGCGGGACCGGAGACGTGGCGCACATAAAACAGCGCACCGAAAAAGGCGATGAAGAACATCACCTCCGAGAAAATGAACCAGCTCATGCCCCAGCGGAACGAGCGATCCATCTGCGCGCTGTACAGGCCGCCGCGACTTTCCTTGATCACCGTACCGAACCAGCCAAAGAGCATGTAGGCCAGCATCAGGCCGCCGACGAAAAAGATCAACGGGCCGTGGGATTCCGGGCGCGCCGCTTTCAGATCGTTGAACCAGGTGGCCAGGCCGAACACCGTGACGAACATCCCGACCGTAGCGATGATCGGCCATTTGCTCTGGGCCGGAACGTAATAATGTTCATGAGTTGCCATTTATTGTTCTCCTTATCGGGCACGCTCAACCGCCAGCATTTACTGCGACCGGTGGATGTCGGGCGGTGATATCGAACAGCGTGTAGGACAGCGTCAGGTGCTTCACATCCTTGGGCATGTCGCGGTCAACGATGAAACGTACCGGCATCTCGATTCGTTGACCGGGCTGCAGCACTTGTTGGGTAAAGCAGAAGCATTCGGTCTTGTGGAAGTACGCCGCCGCCGCGCTGGGCGCAATGCTCGGTACGGCCTGGGCGCTCATCGGGCGATCGGTAGGGTTGTGCGCGATGAAAATCATCTCGTTCACTGCCCCGGGGTTGGCCGTCAATTCATCGTGCTTGGGATAGAAGTCCCAGGACATGTCGGCAGAGTTGGTCGACAGGAACTGCACGCGAACCTGCCGCGAGGTATCGACCGTTTGTTCGCCCTCGTACTGCCCGGCGGTCTTGCCGTTGATGCCGAATGCCTTGCACATCACGTCGTAGATCGGCACCAGGGCAAAGCCGAAGATAAACATCGCTACCACCACCAGTAACAGGCGGGTGACCAGTTTCTTCATCGAAATCGAGTCAGCCATGATTCCAAACCTCTGCCGAGAACCCTGTGGGAGCGAGCTTGCTCGCGATGGCGGTGTATCTGGCACACCGCGTCGCATGAATCGCGAGCAAGCTCGCTCCCACAGTCATTTCACTTCCGGCGGCGTGGTGAAGGTGTGATACGGCGCCGGTGACGGAATGCTCCACTCCAGGCCTTCAGCTCCATCCCACGGTTTTGCCGGTGCAGGCGGGCCACCGCGAATGGTCTTGATCACGATGAACAGGAAGAAGATCTGCGTTGCACCGAACATGAATGCGCCGATCGACGACACCATGTTGAAGTCGGCGAATTGCAGGTTGTAGTCCGGAATCCGTCGCGGCATGCCCGCAAGCCCGACGAAGTGCATCGGGAAGAAGGCCATGTTCATGCCGATGAACGACAGCCAGAAGTGCAGCTTGCCGAGGGTTTCGTCGTACATGTGGCCGGTCCACTTCGGCATCCAGTAATAAGCCGAGGCGAAGATCCCGAAGATCGCCCCCGGTACCAGCACGTAGTGGAAGTGCGCGACCACGAAGTAGGTGTCCTGGTACTGGAAGTCCGCCGGGGCGATGGCCAGCATCAGCCCGGAGAAACCGCCAATGGAAAACAGGATCACGAACGCCACGGCGAACAGCATCGGCGTCTCGAAGGTCAGCGAACCCTGCCACATGGTACTGGCCCAGTTGAACACCTTGACCCCGGTGGGTACTGCGATTAGCAACGTGGCGTACATGAAGAACAGCTCGCCCACCAGCGGAATGCCGACCACGAACATGTGGTGCGCCCAGACGATGAACGACAGGAAGGCAATAGATGCCGTGGCGTAGACCATCGAGGTGTAGCCGAACAGGGGTTTGCGCGAGAAGGCCGGAATGATCGAGCTGACGGCACCGAAGGCCGGCAGGATCATGATGTACACCTCGGGGTGGCCGAAAAACCAGAACACATGCTGGAACAGCACCGGGTCACCGCCACCGGCGGCACTGAAGAAGCTGGTACCGAAGTGGATGTCCATCAGCATCATCGTTACGCAGCCGGCCAGTACCGGCATCACCGCGATCAGCAGGAACGCGGTGATCAACCAGGTCCAGACGAACAGCGGCATTTTCATCAACGTCATGCCGGGGGCGCGCAGATTGAGAATGGTGGCGATCACGTTGATCGCACCCATGATCGAACTGATCCCCATCAAGTGGATGGCGAAGATGAAGAACGTCACGCTTTCCGGTGCATAGGTCGTCGACAGCGGCGCGTAGAACGTCCAGCCGAAGTTGGGGCCGCCGCCCGGGGTGAACAGGGTCGAAACCAGCAGGATGAAGGCCGCTGGCAACAGCCAGAAGCTGAAGTTGTTCATCCGCGGCAGCGCCATGTCGGGTGCGCCGATCATCAGCGGGACCATCCAGTTGGCAAGGCCGACAAAGGCCGGCATCACCGCACCGAAGACCATCACCAGGCCGTGCATGGTGGTCATCTGGTTGAAGAATTCCGGCTGGACGATCTGCAACCCTGGCTGGAACAGTTCGGCGCGTATCACCATCGCGAACGAACCGCCGAGCAAGAACATGGAAAACGCAAACCACAGGTACAGCGTACCGATGTCCTTGTGGTTGGTAGTCAGCACCCAGCGCATCAGGCCTTTGGCGGGGCCGTGGGCGTGCTCGTGGGCAGTGCCGGTCTGAACATGGTCATCGACTACAACAGTCATGTCCTGTCTCCTGCAAGCAGATGGGCTGGGCAGGTCGGGGCACGATGCCCCGACGGGTTCCTTGGGTGCGCAATAGACCGGGTCATTGGCTTTGCGCCTGTTTCAGCTCCAGCACTTCTTTGGGGGTGACCATGTCGCCCTTGTTGTTGCCCCAGGCGTTACGCTCGTAGGTCACGACCGCTGCGATATCGACTTCCGACAGTTGCTTGCCGAACGCCGCCATGGCGGTGCCAGGCTTGCCATGGAAGACAATGCCCAGGTGATCCTTGATCGGTCCGGTGGCGATTTTCGAGCCCTTGAGTGCCGGGAACATGGGCGGCAGACCCTGGCCTTCGGCCTGGTGACAGGCCACGCAGGAGGTGTGATAGACCTTGTCACCGCGCTCCTTGAGCTCGTCGAGGGTCCATTCCTTGCTGGTCAGCTCCTTGAGTTGCGCAGCTTCGGCCTTGCGTTCAGCCAACCATTTTTCGTAATCGGGCTTGTCCTTGACCTCGACCACGATCGGCATGAACCCGTGATCCTTGCCGCACAGCTCGGCGCATTGGCCGCGGTAAACGCCGGGTTTTTCGATACGGGTCCAGGCTTCGTTGACGAACCCCGGGATCGCATCGCGCTTGACCGCGAAGGCCGGCACCCACCAGGAGTGGATCACGTCGGCGGAGGTCACCAAAAAGCGCACCTTGGCGCCGATCGGAAGCACCAGCGGCTTGTCGACCTCGAGCAGGTAGTGCTCGCTCTTGGCTTCCTTGTTGTTGATCTGATCGGCGGGAGTGGCCAGGTTGCTGAAGAACTCAACGTCCTGGCCCAGGTACTTGTAATGCCATTTCCACTGATAGCCGGTGACCTGGATATCGATATCAGGCTCACTGGCGTCGTACATCTTGATCAGGGTGGCAGTCGCCGGAACCGCCATGGCCACCAGAATGATGAAGGGCACGATGGTCCAGAGGATTTCGACGGCGGTACTTTCATGAAATTTTGCCGCCACCTGCCCGGTAGAGCGGCGGTGCAGGATCATCGACCAGAACATGGCGCCAAAGACGATGATGCCGATCACTACACAGATCCAGAAAATGGTCATGTGCAGGTCAAACACAGCGTGACTGATTTCAGTCGCTCCAGGCGCCATATTCACAGTCCAGGCCGCTTGCGCCTGACTGAAAATCGACCACAACAGGAGGCCCATCCAGACATGTGGATGTCGCATCATTGCGGGTTCCCCTTATCGTTCTTGTTATCCCGCCGGCTTTCACCTGCGGCAAGGGAGCGGCTGCATCAGACTACGAACTTGAATCGCCGGGCCTTGCTGCATTGCAGTCGGGCGTCATCAGCTAACTCCATTCCAACCCGAGTATAGACAGCGACTCTCACCTCGCAATGTGCTGACGTAAATCATCTGAAACAGCATTAACTTGCTTTGCAGGGCACGAATGGAGAAGGATGCAGACGAGTGGTGGCGAACCGATATAACGGAGACGTCTCAAGGATGAAACAATTATGACAAATGCGTCTTAGCATTTTTCGTAAGCCAGCTAAGTTATGTCTTCCCTATTTCATTGCCTTGTTTCCTGGAGTTTTCATGAACACCGCCGCATTGCGCGAGCAGATCCAAAAAGCCCAACAACATGAAGCCGAGACCGACCTGCTGACGCGTCAGCTGGAAACCCAACTGCCTCATCTACACCGCGCGATCCAGTTACCGGAGGCTGATGCCAACGGCGTACTGGCGCGTTTTGTCGCCGCCTATATCGATGAAGTGCCAGACCTGCTGGATGCAGCCAACGAGGTCGCCAGGGAAGCGGGCATCGAATCACAGATCAAACCGGTGCTGAAAATAGCCGAGCAGTACTTCATCCAGCCGCCGGCGATCATGGCCGGGCACGTCGGGCTCGACAGCCTGCTGGACGAAGCCTATCTGGCGCACCGGTTCGTCGAAGAGGTCAACGACCTGTACATCAAGCATCTTGGCCAGCCACTGATCCCCTTGGACATGACTGTCGCCAACCTGATTGCTCACCAGTTGATCGGTGAGGAGTTTGCCAACCAACTGGACGAAGCGGTGCATCACGCCGTGGACGAAATGCTTAACGACGACAGCTTTGCACTGGAATCGGTCGAAGCCTACCGCGAGAAACTCAGCAGTCCGGACACTGGCGCCGCGTGGAAGCGCTGGCCGTGCATGTCCCGCCGCCTGGGCGTGGGCCTGGATCTGGAACAGCCGGTGGCGTAAGTTCGCATTACCCTTGTAGGAGCGAGCTTGCTCGCGATGGTCGTTAACGATAACGCGTGTTTACTGACTAAACGCGGCGCTCTTGAGTCCATCGCGAGCAAGCTCGCTCCTACACAGGGCATTGTTGTTATACCGCTGGCGATCCGACACCAACCGTAGTTCGCACCCGCCCTTCCAACCTACGCTTCAACCCGCGCGATTCGATCAACAACTTCGAACCCTTGGCCGCATTGGCCCGTCCCCATTCCTCCAGCAGCTCCAGACACGAATGATCGATGTAGCTCAGGTTATTGAGCGGTACATGCACCGTCGCACCCGCTGGAATGCTGCCCAGTACCCGGGTTAATGCCGGCACCTTGAGAAAGGTCGCCGCACCCACCAGGCGCAGCTCCATTTCCCCGTCCTGCGGCAGGCCGATCAGGCTGATTTTCAGCCGTGAGGCTTTCAGCGCGAGTTTCACCAGAGTCAAGCCGAAGCCGATCAGCACGCCTGTCAGCAAGTCGGTGAAGATGATCGCCAGGGCCGTTGCGGCGTAGGTGAACATCGGCATTCGACCGTATCGACCCAAACCGCGAAAAGCCTTGAGGTCGACCAGTTTGAAACCCGTGTAAACCAACACACCGGCCAGGCTCGCCACGGGAATGCTTTGCAGCACGCTCGACAGCAACATCACGAACGCCAGCAGCCACAATCCGTGGAAAATCGTCGAATAGCGCGTGGTTGCACCAGCTTGGACGTTGGCCGAGCTGCGTACGATGACCCCGGTCATCGGCAACGCGCCGAGCAATCCGCAAAGCATGTTGCCGACGCCTTGGGCAGACAGCTCGCGGTCGAAGTCCGAACGTTGACCGCTGTGCATGCGGTCGACTGCGGCGGCGGATAGCAGGGTTTCGGCGCTGGCGATGAAAGCTACCGCGAAAGCCGCGATCAGCAGCGCAGGGTCAGCCAGGTTTAGCAAGTCCGCAGGCTTCAGCCAGTCGATGGCTTCGGCCAGATTGGCCGGCACTACCACCCGTTTGACTTGCAGCGCCAAGACCAGGCTGACGACGGTAGCGATCCCGACCCCAAGTAGCGCGCCAGGAACAAAGCGCAGGGACGTGGGACGCAGCCTTTCCCATAGCCACATGACAGCGATCGTTCCCAGCCCGAGCAAACCAGCCTGCCAGCCAATGGATGGCAAAGCCTGAGCCACAGCGGCCGGGAAGGCTACCAGGTTATCCAGCCCCGAGGGCTTGGGCGTGGCGTCCAGCATCACGTGCAGCTGTGACAGGACGATCAGCACCCCGATCCCGGCGAGCATGCCGTAGACAACGGCGGGCGCTGTCACGCGAAACCAGCAGCCCAGCTTCAAGCGCCCGGCCACCAGTTGTAAAAAGCCCGCCAACAGCAGGATCGGCCCGAGCATGGCCACGCCATGCTGGCGGACCAGTTCGAACACCAACACCGCCAGGCCTGCCGCAGGGCCACTGACTTGCAACGGCGAGCCAGCCAGCCAGCCGACTACCAGTCCACCGATGATCCCGGTGATCAGGCCTTTGGCCGGCGGCAGTCCCGAAGCAATGGCAATGCCCATGCACAGGGGCAGGGCGACCAGAAACACAACCACCGAAGCCAACAGCTCCCGTGGCAGCACAGCTTTAAGTTGCGCAGCACGCATGATGATTCTCCCGAAGTTTTCTTCAGGCATGGCGAAGCCAGGCTGCCTGATCGGCAGCCTCGACTAAACCACACGGGTATTTAGGAGGATTTAGAAGCGCGCTTTGGGCGTCGCGACCGGAATAGGCAGGCTGCCATTGAGCGGCAGGAAACAACCCTTGTCGGCGTCGTAGGCTTTTATTTCACTGGTTTCGATGTTGTAGACCCAACCGTGGATGAACAACTGACCATTGGCCATGCGCGATGCTACCGAGGGGTGAGTGCGCAAATGCTGCAGCTGCGCAATCACGTTTTCCTCGGTGAGGATGTGCATGCTTTCGTTTTCGTCAGCGCAGTTGCAGTTTTCCTGGACCATGGTCTTGGCCACTTCGGCGTGCCGCAGCCAGGCTTTGACCGTGGGCATCTTTTCCAGGCTTTGCGGGTTGAGCACCGCGCGCATGGCGCCGCAATCGGAGTGCCCGCAAATGATGATGTGATGCACGCCAAGTGCCAGCACGGCGTACTCGATAGCGGTGGAAACGCCACCGTTCATTTGCCCGTAAGGTGGCACAACGTTACCCACGTTGCGGGTGACGAACAGGTCGCCAGGCGAGCTGTGGGTGATGAGCTCGGGTACGATGCGCGAGTCGGCGCAGGTAATGAACATCGCCCGTGGCTGCTGGGCCGTGGCGAGTTTTTTGAAGAGTTCTTCCTGTTGCGGAAAGATCTCATGATGAAAATGCAAAAAGCCGTCAACGATATGCTGCAGCGCTGCATCGGCGGTTTCCGCCTCGGGTTGGGCAGAAGCCGACGCAGCCAACGGCTGTTTATCCTTGTCACTCATGATTCATCCTCTTTAGCGGAGTCAGGGATATTCCCGTTTTGTCCGGTGTGAAGCCAGTGGCTGTTTAAAAAAACATCCAGGTCGTCAATCGACCCGTCAGTCACTCGATGAACAAGGTAGCCGTCGAATCTTAACTCAAACTGAATAGACCGCTCTAGAACCTGTGTTCCAGGTCACAAAAAACGTGACTGGCGAAAAAGTTGAGCGCCTTTCCCAGTATTCAACAATAGGCTAATTGTCCTCAAATCAATGACATTTGGCGACCCGGCGGACAGAAGGCTTCGCAGTCCAGGTTAAAACCTTCCCGATGGTTGAGCCCCAGGCGCTTGATGGCCTTGGCAAAACGTTGTGCCAACAAATCGGCAAAGGGGCCTTCACCGCGCATGCGTGCGCCAAAGCGGCTGTCGTACAGCTCGCCGCCGCGGCTTTGGCGAATCAGGCTCAGGACATGGGCGGCACGTTGCGGATAGTGGGCCGCCAGCCATTCTTCGAACAGGGGCGCTACTTCCAGGGGCAACCGCAACATCATGTAGGCGGCGCTCTGTGCACCCGCGGCATGGGCTTCTGTGAGCAGGTTTTCGATCTCGCTGTCGTTGATCATCGGAATCATGGGTGAACACAGTACGCCAACCGGAACTCCCGCTTCGCGCAACACCCTTATCGCCCGAAGTCGGGCCTTGGGGGCCGCAGCGCGGGGCTCGAGGATGCGCTTGAGCTCGTCGTCCAGCGTGGTCAGGCTGATCATCACCGCCACCAGCCTTTGCCGGGCGAGTTCGGCCAGCAGGTCCAGATCACGCAGAATCAACGAGCCTTTGGTCACGATTGTCACCGGATGACGGTAGCGCAGCAGCACTTCGAGGGTTTGGCGGGTGATCTTGTATTCGCGTTCGATGGGCTGGTAAGGATCGGTATTGGACCCCAGGTTAATGGGTGCGCATTGATAGCCACGTTTGGAGAGCTGTTCTTCCAATATGTCCGCTGCATTGGTCTTGGCGATCAGCTTCGTCTCGAAATCCAGACCTGGCGACATGTCCCAATAGGCGTGGCTGGGCCGTGCATAACAGTAGATGCAACCGTGCTCGCAGCCGCGATAAGGATTGATCGATCGATCGAAGGGCAGGTCCGGTGAATTGTTGCGGGTGATGATGGTTTTCGCGGTCTCGATGGACACCTCGGTGCCTTGGGTCATCGGCGCTTCCTGGTACCAACCGTCGTCCTCGGCCACCGAGCGATGGGGTGCAAAGCGGTTGTGCGGGTTGGTGGCGGTGCCGCGACCGCGTGGGGGCAATGGCGCGTTCATGGGGATTGCTCGTATGCTGTATGCCTATACAGTATACGTGAAAGGCTCGGGTGACCAGCGCCGTCTGGCAGCTCTTCGGCCTGGTTTCGAAGTCATTGAACGATACAAATCGCGTCTGGTTGAAGCGCTCCAGGCACCGGTATCGTTGCAGCGGCTCAATGCATTGATTTGAGTATTAATTAAAGGGATTTGATTATGTCGATGTTTAATCGCCGCGGTATTTTTTTACAAAAACTTGGTCCGAGTGCCATCAATCCAAATGAAGTGCTTGTATCGATGCAGTTCGCATTGAAAGAAGAGACTTGGGATGCAAAAAATTTCGCGACGACCACCGCTTTGCTGGACTCCACAACCCTCATCGCCTCCTCAAATGATGGGGGACAATCATTCAAGATCCGTAACTTCAAAAAAGATGTCGATGGTGACGGCGATATAGACGCCGAGGACATGATGAAATTGCTGGCGCTGGCCAAAGCCTACGTCAGCATTTCCACGCCTTGACTGAAGCTCGATAAGCGACACCTCCCACGGCATTGCGCTGTGAGAGGTGTTGTTTTTCTACTCAGTGTTGTTCGTCAGGCTTTTTCTTTAGCTTCGGATTCGGAAAAAACTGCACGGCCTGAACCTTGGTGTCCGCAGGCTTGAGTGCGGAAGTGTTGACCCGGGTGCCCAGTTCCTTGGGAACGGACAGGCCTTGTTCATTCAGCGTATCGGAGTAACCGCAGGCCACGCACTCGCGGTGCGGTACGTCGTCTTCGCTCCACATCATCAATTTGTCCGGCTCGCTGCAGGCCGGGCAAACCGCGCCGGCGATAAAGCGTCGTTTGGTAATCACAGGACTCTCACTCATGCTGCCGCGCCCTCACTCAGGCCGCTGTGGCGCAAGAGTGCGTCAATCGACGGCTCACGACCACGGAAATCGACGAACAGCACCATCGGCTCTTGAGAGCCGCCGCGCGCCAGGATCGCTTCGCGGAACGCCCGGCCGGTGTCCGCATTGAGCACGCCTTCTTCCTCGAATTTGGAGAAAGCATCGGCCGAGAGCACCTCAGCCCATTTGTAGCTGTAGTAACCCGCTGCGTAACCACCGGCAAAAATGTGCGCGAAGCTGTTAGGGAAACGGTTGTAGGCCGGAGGACGCATCACCGACACCTCGTCACGCACACCTTCAAGCACTTGCAGTACGCTGCGGCCATCACCGTGGGTGGCGTGCAGTTCGAAGTCGAACAGCGAGAACTCCAATTGGCGGACCATCATCAGGCCGGACTGGAAGTTTTTTGCCGCGAGCATTTTCTGCAGCAGGTCCTGTGGCAGGGGTTCGCCGGTTTCATAGTGACCGGAGATCAGCGCCAGCCCCTCGGGCTCCCAGCACCAGTTTTCCATGAATTGGCTTGGCAGCTCGACCGCGTCCCAGGCCACACCGTTGATGCCGGACACCCCGGCGTGTTCGACGCGGGTCAGCAGGTGATGCAGGCCATGACCGAACTCGTGGAACAGGGTGGTGACTTCATCGTGGGTCAGCAGCGCAGGCTTGCCACTGTCGGCTGGAGTGAAGTTGCACACCAGGTTGGCCACCGGGCTTTGCAGCACGCCCTCGGCGGTGCGGCGACGATCGCGGGCACCGTCCATCCAGGCACCACCGCGTTTGTTGGCGCGGGCGTAGAGATCGAAGAAGAAGCGGCCGACGTGCTGGCCGTTTTCCTTGATTTCGAACAGGCGCACATCCGGGTGCCAGGTGTCGAAGCCTTGCTGCTCGGCGATTTCGATGCCGTACAGGCGTTGCACGATGGCGAACAGGCCGCCCAGTACTTTATCGATCGGGAAATAGGCACGCAGGGCTTCCTGGGCAACGCTGTAACGCTGCTCGCGAAGTTTTTCGCCGTAGAAGCCGCTGTCCCAGCTTTGCAGGTCGGGGCAACCCTGCTCGGCGGCATAAGCCTTGAGCTGTTCCAGGTCCTGGGCGGCGAACGGTTTGCTGCGCTTGGCCAGGTCGCGCAGGAAGCTCAGCACCTGATCGCTGGATTCAGCCATCTTGGTGGCCAGGCTCAACTCCGAGAAGCTGGCGAAGCCCAGGAGTTTCGCCAGTTCCTGACGCAGGTCGAGGATTTCCTGCATGACCGGGCCGTTGTCGTTCTGGCCGGCATTCGGGCCCTGGTCCGACGCGCGGGTGCAGTACGCAGCGTAGACTTCTTCGCGCAGGGCGCGGTCGTGGGCGTAGGTCATCACCGCGTAGTAGCTCGGAAATTCCAGGGTGATCAGCCAGCCATCGAGGTCCTTGGCTTGCGCGGCGGCGGCCATTTGCGCCTTGGCTGAATCGGTCAGGCCGACGAGGGCGGCTTCGTCGGTGATGTGCTTGGTCCAGGCCTGGGTGGCATCCAGCAGTTGGTTGGAGAAGCGGCTGCCCAACTCCGACAATTTGCTCTGCACTTGGGCGTAGCGTTTCTGCTCGGCTTCCGGCAGGTCGATACCCGACAGACGGAAATCGCGCAGGGCGTGTTCCAGGATAGTTTTCTGCGCTACGTCGAAACCGGCGGATTCCGTGCTGTTGGCCAGGGCTTCATAGGCCTGGAACAGTTCACGGTTCTGGCCCATTTCCGTGGAGTAGGCGCTCAAGGCCGGCAGGCAGGCCTCGTAGGCTTCACGCAGTTCGGCACTGTTGCACACGGCATTCAAGTGGCTGACCGGACTCCACGCCGCACCCAGGCGGTCGTTGAGCTCGTCCATGGCCAACACCAGGCCGGCCCAGGTCGGTTGTTTGCCCTGGGTCTTGAGGATCTCGATAATGGCGGCGCGGTTGTCAGCCAGGATCTGTTCAATGGCCGGTTGCACGTGCTCTGCACGGATCGCGGAGAACGGCGGCAGGTCGTAGGACTGCAAAAGAGGGTTGTTCACGCTCACGGTTGGCACCTTGGCTGGAAGAAACATGCAGCCATCTTAATTACAATCGACACTCACCGCAGCTATCAGCGACAGAGAGAGAACCTATCGTGTCCCTTCGCAAGTACCAGAACCACACGCCGTTGCTCGGCAAAGGCGCTTTTGTCGACAGTTCGGCGGTGGTGATCGGCGATGTTGAAATCGGCGAAGACAGCTCGGTGTGGCCATTGACGGTGATCCGCGGCGACATGCACCGCATCCGTATTGGTGCGCGGACCAGCGTGCAGGACGGCTGTGTGCTGCACATCACCCATGCCGGGCCGTTCAACCCCGACGGTTTCCCGCTGCTGATTGGCGATGACGTGACCATCGCCCACAAAGTCATGCTGCATGGCTGCACCGTCGGCAGTCGGGTGTTGATCGGCATGGGCAGCATCGTCATGGACGGTGCGGTGGTCGCCGACGATGTGATCATCGGCGCCGGCAGCCTGGTGCCACCGGGCAAACGGCTGGAAAGCGGTTTCCTGTATGTGGGCAGCCCGGTGAAACAGATCCGGCCACTGACCGACAAGGAACAAGCCTTTTTCACCTACAGCGCGGCGAACTACGTGAAGCTCAAGGATCTGCATTTGGCCGAAGGCTACGACCAGATCTGAAACGTCTCGCTATCGCCCAGGAATTTTCATGCATTACCAAACCGTTCTGTTCGACCTCGATGGCACCCTGACCGACCCGCGCGAAGGCATTACCCGTTCGATCCAGTTTGCCCTGGGTAAGTTGGGCATCGATGAGCCCGACCTGACCAAGCTCGAACACTTCATCGGCCCGCCGTTGTTGCAGGCCTTCATGCAGTTCTATGACTTTGACGAGGCCAAGGCCTGGGAGGCGGTGAACTTCTACCGGGAACGATTCAAGGTCACCGGGTTATACGAAAACCGGGTG
This sequence comes from Pseudomonas sp. NPDC087336, assembly GCF_044744285.1. Lineage (NCBI taxonomy): Bacteria > Pseudomonadati > Pseudomonadota > Gammaproteobacteria > Pseudomonadales > Pseudomonadaceae > Pseudomonas > Pseudomonas sp. NPDC087336. The sequence goes on from NZ_JBIUYA010000020.1 coordinate 99,109, forward strand.
TTCGACGGTGTCACGCCGCTGCTCGAAACCCTGGGTGGGCAAGGGCGACAGCTGTATATCGCGACCTCCAAACCCTGGGTCTTCGCCCGGGAAATCGCCCGCCATTTCGACTTCGCCAAACACTTCAAGGTGATCTACGGCAGCGAACTGGACGGCACCCGCACCCATAAAGTCGAATTGATCGCCCATTTGATGGCTGAAGAAGGCCTCGACCCGGCGAGTACCCTGATGATCGGCGACCGCAAGCACGACCTGATCGGAGCGCGGAGTAACGGGCTGGACGCGGCGGCCGTAGGGTATGGGTTCGGTAGTCGGGAAGAGTTGAGCGCTGAAGCACCGGCCTATCATTTTCAAACGTTGGAAGAGATGCATCAGGCGTTTTTGCGACGTTAATCGGTACGCCATCGCGAGCAAGCTCGCTCCCACAGTGATTTGTGTAGACCTGCAAAAGTGGGATCGACATAGAAACCCGTGGGAGCGGGCTTGCCCGCGAAGAGGGCCTCACCGCCACCAAAGATTTAGGATCCAGCCAAATCCTTCAGCGCCGCCTTGCGCTCACCAACCGGCAACGCACCCAACTTCTCGACCCGCGCATAAAACCTCACCCAATCCCCACCCTCCTGCTTGAACAACGCAGCAAACGCTGGCACCCACTGGTCGTAAAGACCTAACGGCAACAGCCGCGCATTGTTCATCGGCGCATTGATCCACGTGTCGTAGCGTTTGTCCCCAGCCCATTGGGTATCACGCATCTGTCGATATTCGGCGCGCAACTGTTCGAACGCCTCGGCTTTACGCTGGCGCATTTGCTCGGGCGGCAGCGGTAGGCTGTACAGTTTTTCCAGCCGGGTGCGGGTGTCCAGAATCAGCTCAATGAATTGGTCCCGTTGTTGCGCCTTTGTCCCGCTTTCGGGTGGCAGGCTACGGTAAGCCCGCCATTGGCGGGTACCTTCCTGCTCGACGAAGGTGGCGAATGACTCGTTGAACTCAGTGTCATCTTTCACATAGACGCGCTGGTGCGCGAGTTCATGAAAGATCAGCGTGGCCAGGCGTTCATCGCCCCAGCCCATCATTGAGTTCATGATCGGATCGTTGAACCAGCCCAGGGTCGAATAGGCTTCTACTCCACCAATGGACACGTCCATCCCTTGCAGGCGCTGCAACGCCGCCTCGCCGCGAGCCGCGCTCTGGCTGTAAAAACCGCGATAAGCCACGCAACCGGCGATGGGGAAGCAATGGTTTTGTGGCTTCAGGGAAAATTCCGGTGTGACAAACACGTTCCAGACTACATAGGGACGGCCAATGTCGGCATACAAGCGGTAACTCTGATTATCCGGCAAGTGCAGTTGCTGGCTGGCGAAGGTCCGGGCCTTTTGTGATTGGGCCAGGTGCGCGCGCAGTTTCTGGTCGCGCTGCGGATCGGCAATCACGCGGGCAACAGGCTCCCGTGCCCGCAGCAATTGCAACTGGCCATTGGCCAACTGACTGTAGTAGCTGACGCTGGAACAACCGTTGAGCAACAAAAACAACACACCCGGAAACAAAATGCGTAAAACGCGATCAAGTAACCCAAGGCTTCGACGCGGCCTGATCAAAATAAAAAAATCCTTGGAGAGTCTGCTCGCAAGACTATCCCGCTTGACTGGAGCTCCGCTATGCGCAAGTTGATGCTGACGGGAGGCCTGCTGATGCTGGCCGGTTGTGCAGGATTCGGATTACCTCGCCATGATCCGACGCAAGCATGGATCGATCTGGAGTCACATCAGGAAGACACGGCCCTGCTGGCGCTGGAGGTGGACAACAAAGCGGCCACCGACAAGCGCTATTTCGAGGTACAACCCGGCAGCCATGAGTTGACTGTTCGCTATCAGTTCCCGGTCCAGCCCACCAATATCGGTCCCGATGCTGAACCGCTGTGGCGAGACTGCCAGCTGAATGTGAAATTCAACGACTTCAACGCGGGCGAGCGCTATCAACTGCAGGCGGGGAATATCGGCTTCCGGCCATGGGCCAAGCTGTATGATCAACAGCGAAAGGTGATTGGCCAGGGCACCCCGGCGGGCTGCCAACGGACCTGATCGGCGCTATTCTGAATATCCCGACATTGGGACATTCATCATGCGCAGATTGATGCTTTTTCTGGCCGCAACTGCCGTGGCCGGCTGTTCGACGCCGATGCCGGCGGCCAATCCGCAGATGGCGTGGGTCGACTTCTCTACGCCATTCCCTAACGATAAATTGCTGATGGCCGAGCGATTGGATAACCAGCGATTGCGCGACGGGCGTTATTTTCAGGTCACTCCCGGTAGCCATGAGCTGACCGTGCGCTTCGATTTTGAGGTGCCGGGTGGGGGCTCGGACTTGTTCAGCGGTACCACGGAGCGGCTGTGCTACATGATCGTCAAATACGATCATTTCGAAGCGGGCCAGCATTATTTGCTCCAGGCTCGCTCCATGGCCTTTACCCCTGAAGCGCGCCTGTATAACGCCAAGCGTGAGATCGTCGCCGAAGCGAGCCAGATCAACTGTGTGCCGTAACTGCGGTCAACGGTCATTCTTCTGGTAGATGATTTTCCTGGTGCCACCGTCGCACGAGCCAACGACCATGTTCTGATCGTGCACTTCGTCATTGGTAACGATTTCCAGGGTGTAGGACGTCACCCCCCGGGCCTGGATCTTGGCTTCGATTTCGGCCTTGAGTTCTTCACAAGGTTTGGGTGCCGCCAGGGCCGAAGTGGCCAGGGCGCAACAGATAACCGCCAAGGCAAAACGTTTCATGGTTGAAGCTCCCTTGAGGCAGCGCGCATAGGTCATGCGTTTGTGCTGCTGTCATTTATTCGACCACAGGTTTGCCCGGCAAATCTGTTTCAACTTCGTTTAAATGCCAATTCAGCTGAGCAAAGTCGCCTCCAGGCTGATTTTCGCATTCAACACCTTGGATACCGGGCAACCCTCTTTGGCTTTGTTGCTCAACTCATCGAACTGCGCCGGGCTCGCGCCAGGGATTTTTGCCTTGAGGATCAATTTCACGGCCGTGATCGCAAAACCACCTTCTACCTGATCCAGGGTCACTTCGGCGCTGGTATCGATGCTCTCGGCCTTAAGGCCGGCCTCACCGAGAATCATCGAAAACGCCATGGAGAAACAGCCCGCGTGGGCCGCACCGATCAACTCTTCCGGATTAGTACCCTTGCCGCCCTCAAAGCGGGCCTTGAAGCCGTAGGGCGCGTCCCTGAGCACACCGGTTTCGGTGGAAATCGAGCCGATGCCGGTCTTCAGATCACCTTCCCAGTGGGCCGATGCTTTCTTGGTGATAGCCATGCCTGTCTCCTCAAGATCCGGCGCGAAGGGTCGCGCCGTTGTGGTTTCGCTCGCTAGGGTTCTGAGGGTAGACCGGGGAGCAAAGTTCAGCGCCTCTGATCGTTCGGCTTTTTTGTCGGTAAATTTCGCCGTGCTATTGAAACTCGGGTATATGCCCTCATTGCATGAATCACGCTTATGGATTCGGCAGGTTTTCGTTTGCAACAAAAAACCTGCGCCCTCAATTGGAGAAGCAGGTTTATGAAACGACTGTCCGATATCAAGTTCTCGACCCTCGACCTGGTGCCCGTGCGGGAGAACGGCAGCGCCGCCCAGTCGTTGCGCAACTCGCTGGACCTGGCGCAGCACGTCGAAAAATTCGGCTATAACCGGTTCTGGGTTGCCGAACACCACAACATGGACGGCATTGCCAGTTCTGCAACCTCCGTGCTGCTCGGCTATCTGGCCGGTGGCACTTCGACCATTCGGGTCGGTTCCGGCGGAGTCATGTTGCCCAACCATGCGCCGCTGGTGATCGCAGAACAGTTCGGCACGCTTGAAAGCCTGTATCCGGGGCGCATCGACCTGGGACTTGGCCGTGCGCCTGGTTCCGATCAGATGACGGCCCGCGCACTGCGCCGTGAGCGCTCGGGTAGCGCCGACGACTTCCCGGACGATGTGGCCGAACTGGTGCGTTATCTCGGCCCGCGCACGCCGGACCAGCGCGTTATCGCGATGCCAGGAACCGGCACGAATGTCCCGATCTGGCTGCTGGGCTCAAGCCTGTTCAGTGCGCAGCTGGCAGGGGAGCGCGGTTTGCCCTACGCCTTCGCTTCACACTTCGCTCCACGCTTCATGCATGAGGCCATTCGCGTCTACCGCAATCATTTCAAGCCTTCTGCAGTGCTGGACAAGCCTTATGTGATGCTTGGCGTGCCGCTGGTGGCCGCCGACACTGATGAGCAGGCCGACTATCTGGCTACGTCGGTATTCCAGCGGATTCTCGCCCTGATGCGTGGCCAGAGCCTGGTGCAACGTCCGCCGGTGAAAACGATGGACGGGCTGTGGTTGCCCCATGAAAAAGAAGCCGTCAGCGATTTCCTGGGGTTGGCGATGATCGGCAGCCCGCAAAAAATTCGCGCCAGGCTGGAAGTGTTGATTGAGCAGACCCAGGCCGACGAGCTGATCTTTACCTGCGACCTGTACGAACACGCGGATCGCCTGCATTCCTATGAGCTTCTGGCGCAGGTCATGAAGGGCTGAGCACGCTAATCGCAAAAAGCCGACGCTTTGGCGTCGGCTTTTAGCTTGCAATCGGTTGGGGCTACCGTTTGTAGATTATTTCCTTGCTGCCCTTCTCGCAGGTGCCGACGACTTTTCCGTCAGCCTTACTGCCTTTATCGACAATTTCCAACGAATAACCGGAAATGCCCTTGGCATCGAGCTTTGCAGCGATCTCGGCTTTCAACTCTTCACAGGACTTGCCGCCGTCAGCAAAGGCAGTACCCGCCAGGCTCAACAAACCTACCGCCAAAATAAACTTCTTCATCGGTCGCATTCTCTGGTCGGATCAAAAAAAGGCATCCAGCCATTGGCCGGAAAACGCATCTAGCGCATTGCCATTCCCTATGGCACTCGGCCAGCGCGCAAGTTCAGAAGACTAGACCAACGTCAGCTGCTGGCAATCCGGAACCCGACCTTGAGCGTCACCTGGAAGTGCGCAGCCTTGCCATCCTTGATATGGCCGCGGGTTTCGGTCACTTCAAACCATTCCATGTACTTTAGACTTTTGCTGGCCTCGGCCAGCGCGTTGTTGATCGCGTCTTCGATACTGCTGGTGGACGAGCCGACGAGTTCGACTTTCTTATAGGTGTGATGGTCAGTCATGGCGTTCTCCTTAGGGTGTGAAATACAGCCTAGCAGTGATTTTCTGACTTACTTCCTTCGGTCGGTGCGACATGGAAGCTCACATTTACTGCACTTTCTCGAGTTCCTGAAGTCCCAACCAACACACGCCACTCATCAACAATGCAGGAGAGCCACCATGGCCAACAGCTCGTTACGCAAAGCCTCATTGCAAAGCATGGAAGCGGAGATCGAGAGTCTGCTCAAATCCTTGGAAAGTCTGAAGGACGATGCCTCGGACGAGTCGCGTAAAACCCTCAAGGTGCTCAAAGGCAATGCCGAGAATGCTTTGAGGCATTCGCGCCATCTGCTTTCGGATGCCTATGAAGAGGTCAAGGTCAAAACCCGTGAAACCGGAATTGCCACTCGCGATTACGCACAGGAGCACCCTTGGACTACTGCTGGTGTTGCCGTTGGTGCGCTGGGCCTGTTGGCGGCCTACCTGCTGTTTAAGCGCGGGGAATGATCTGTCTGGCGCAGCTCGTTCTTGAGCCATTGCGCCAGTTGCCTGGCGCGCCCGTCCGCGGCGCGCTTGGGTAGCCACAAGGCCAGATGAGCGGGTGTTTCGCAAAACCCCCAAGGGGCGACCAGGCGACCCGCCTTCAAGTCCTCGGCCACCAGCGGCTCGGGGGCAATCGCTACGCCCAGCCCGGCTACCGCCGCTTCCAACAAGTAATACAAATGTTCGAAACCCTGCCCGTATTTCAACGCTTTGGCGTCGAGGCCGCTTTGTTGCGCCCAACTGGGCCAGGCTTGCGGTCGCGAAGTGGTGTGTAGCAAGGCTTGAGTTAGCAGCGCTGTGGCCGGCGCCGTTTTCAGGCGTTCATAACCGGCGAATCGTGGGCTCATGACCGGGCCGATCCGTTCGCTGGCCAGTTCGAAGACCTGCATATCAGCCGGCCAGGGCGGTTCGGCGAACACCAGCAGGGCATCCAGGCCCGGGCGACGGGGGTCGAGATCGCCTTCGCCGGCCGACAGGTGCAGGCGCAAGTCGGGCAGATCGGCGTTCAGTCGCCCCAGGCGCGGTATGAACCAGCGTGCCAGCAGGCTTCCCGAGCAGCCCAGGACGAACGGCGCATCGGCGGTGCTTTGCGTGAGCTCGGCGCACACGGTGCGCAAGCGCTCAAACGCTTCGGCGCTGGCATCACGCAGACGCATGCCTGCATCTGTGAGTTTCAGGCCGCGTCCTTCCTTGATGAACAGGCTCACACCGAGGTGTTCTTCAAGGACTTTAAGTTGCCGGCTGACCGCACCATGAGTGACGTGCAGCTGTTCGGCCGCCTGACTGACGCTGTTCAAACGGGCAGTGGCTTCGAAGGCGCGCAAGGCGTTGAGCGGTGGCAGGTCGTGGCTCATGGTATCTGTGAGTTTTCCTGACAGGTTGTGGCGATCTTATCGGTTTTCAGTGCCTGGTGTCAGGGGTAGAGTGAAGCCCATTGTCATATCACGCATTCAATTGGAGCGCCCCATGACCCAGACTAATCTGCGCAACGGCCCTGACGCCAACGGCCTGTTCGGCTCGTTCGGCGGCCGTTACGTCGCTGAAACCCTGATGCCGCTGGTCCTCGACCTGGCCCGTGAATACGAAGCGGCCAAGGAAGATCCTGCATTCAAGGAAGAGCTGGCCTACTTCCAGCGCGACTACGTCGGTCGTCCGAGCCCCCTCTATTTCGCCGAACGTCTGACCGAATTTTGTGGCGGCGCGAAGATTTATCTCAAGCGTGAAGAGCTGAACCACACCGGCGCGCACAAAATCAACAACTGCATCGGCCAGATCCTGTTGGCGCGGCGCATGGGCAAGAAACGCATCATTGCCGAAACCGGCGCCGGCATGCACGGCGTGGCGACCGCCACCGTGGCTGCGCGTTTTGGTCTGGACTGCGTGATCTACATGGGCACCACTGACATCGAACGCCAGCAGGCCAACGTGTTCCGCATGAAGCTGTTGGGCGCCGAAGTGATCCCGGTCGTGGCCGGCACCGGCACTCTGAAAGACGCGATGAATGAAGCCCTGCGTGACTGGGTGACTAACGTCGACAGTACCTTCTACCTGATTGGCACCGTGGCCGGTCCGCACCCTTATCCGGCGATGGTTCGCGACTTCCAGGCCGTTATCGGCAAGGAAACCCGTGACCAACTGCAAGCCCAGGAAGGCCGCCTGCCGGACAGCCTGGTGGCGTGCATCGGCGGTGGTTCCAACGCCATGGGGCTGTTCCACCCGTTCCTGGATGACAAGAGCGTCGAGATCATCGGCGTGGAAGCGGCCGGCTACGGCATCGAAACCGGCAAGCACGCGGCCAGCCTGAACGGCGGCGTGCCGGGTGTGCTGCACGGCAACCGGACCTTCCTGCTGCAGGACGACGATGGCCAGATCATCGACGCCCATTCGATCTCCGCTGGCCTCGACTACCCGGGCATCGGCCCGGAACACGCCTGGTTGCATGACATCGGCCGTGTCCAGTACACCTCGGTGACTGACGACGAAGCCTTGGCGGCCTTTCACCAATGCTGCCGCCTTGAAGGGATCATCCCTGCCCTGGAAAGCGCACATGCCCTGGCTGAAGTGTTCAAGCGTGCGCCGACTTTGCCGAAGGATCACCTGATGGTGGTCAACCTGTCGGGTCGCGGGGACAAAGACATGCAGACCGTGATGCACCACATGGAACACTCTCAACAAGAGCAATCCCAGCAGGAGAAACACTGATGAGCCGCCTGCAAACGCGTTTTGCCGAACTCAAGGAACAGAATCGCGCCGCCCTGGTGACCTTCGTCACCGCCGGCGACCCGAGCTACGACACCTCCCTGGCAATCCTCAAGGGTTTGCCGGCCGCGGGTGCCGACGTGATCGAATTGGGCATGCCTTTTACCGATCCGATGGCCGACGGCCCGGCGATCCAGCTGGCCAACATCCGCGCGCTGGCAGCTAAACAGAACCTGGCGAAAACCCTGGAAATGGTGCGTGAGTTCCGCAAGGACAACAACGACACGCCACTGGTGCTGATGGGTTACTTCAACCCGATCCACAAGTACGGCGTGCCGCGTTTCATCACCGATGCGAAAGAGGCAGGTGTCGATGGCCTGATCGTGGTGGACATGCCGCCCGAGCATAACGGCGAATTGTGCGACCCGGCCCAGGCAGCCGGTCTCGACTTCATCCGCCTGACCACCCCGACCACCGACGATGTGCGCCTGCCAACAGTCCTCAATGGCAGCTCCGGGTTTGTGTACTACGTATCGGTGGCCGGTGTGACCGGTGCCGGTGCGGCAACCCTGGAACACGTCGAAGAAGCGGTCACTCGCCTGCGTCGCCATACCGATCTGCCGATCAGCATCGGTTTCGGCATTCGCACGCCGGAGCAAGCGGCGTCCATCGCGCGCCTGGCGGACGGTGTGGTGGTGGGTTCGGCACTGATCGATCACATCGCCAATGCCACGACGCCGGAACAGGCCATCGATGGCGTGCTGAGCCTGTGCTCGGCGTTGGCCGATGGCGTGCGTAAGGCTCGCGTCAGCTGAAGGTAAAGTTCCTGATACAGAGGAATTAGAGCCTCGCAACACAGACTAACCAGCAAGACCGAGGGCTTCAGGACTACGTTCTGAAGCCCTTTTTGTTGTGTGTGTGGTGAGGAAAGCCCCAATGAAAATGCCGAAACGTCTGATTGCCAGCCTGGGTGTGCTGATGCTCAGTACAACCCCGTTGCTGCACGCCAGTGCCGATCAGCGCAACGATCATGACCACGGCGGCCCGCAACAGGGCCAATACGATAACCACGACAATGACCATCGTGGCGGGCAGGACAACCATCGCGGTGGGCCACCCCGGGATTTTGGCCCGGTGCGTCAGACGATTCATGACCATCACGATTATTTCGTCCGCGGTGCACCACCGCCTCCAGGCATTCATCTGGAACGCGGCCGGCCACTGCCCCATGGCTATTACGGCGAACGCCTGGACAATCGCGCGTTGAGTCGTTTGCCGTATTACCAGGGCTACGAATGGCGTCGCGCGGGTAGCGATATTGTATTGATCGCGATGGGTACCGGGATTGTCTACGAGATTCTCGAAGGGGTGCTCTGACCAGCGTTTGGCAAAAAGCTTCGCGGCGGTTGCGCCGCGAAGCCTTGTTTACGGCAACTCTAACCCACCCGACGCCTTGTGCAGCTTGCGCAGGTGTTCGCCAATCTGTTTCACATTGGCCTCGTTGGCCGCCATTTCGGCTGCTCGGTCGGGATCGAGCAGCGCCCTGACTTCCTTGTCCAGATCCCCGGTCAGTGCCTGAAGCTGCTTCTGCCGCAGGCTGGTCTCCGATTCCAGACGTTGCCATTCAGCAGGTTGCGGCAATCCATACCCGCCGCTGCCGAGCAATTCCGCCGGACGACTGAGGAACCCGCTGCTATCGAGGATTTGCCTCAGCGTCGCGTTGGCCTTGTCCATTCCGCCGTTCTTCAACTCACGGGCACCCAGGTAACGTTGTTTCACCTCGTCCTGTGCCAGGAGCAACTGCTGGCGATAGCTTGCCTGTTCGAGCAGGAGCAATGCCGCGCTGGTGCGCAAATCTGCCTGATCGAACCACTGGCGGCGCTGCGCTGCGGTCAGGGACAACCAGTCTTCAACCTTTTCCTGTTTGATCGGGAGTTGCTTTCTCAGTACCTCGAACATCGCTTGATAGCGATCGCGGAAAGAGTCAAAGCGATAACCCAGGCGCAGTGCCTCACGTGGATCGTCCAGCACGCTGGTATCCGCCAGCCCGCGGCCCTTCAGCACTTCCAGCAAACCATTGGGCATGATGTTGTCCAGAGCAACCAACTTTGAGTTGTTGGTGCCGCCACGCAATAGCTTCAGCTCTTCTACAGCGCAGTTGTTTGACAGGAAGAAGTAGTTGCCGTCGTAACTCCAGTGCATCTCGGCGGCCCGTTCCACCACGTTCTCGATCTCTTCACGAGACAGGTTCAGCGGCACGGAGGCAAGGCTGCGCAGTTCGGTCTTGGTGTATTCGTCGATCACTTGGGCCAGTGGCAGCACGAACAGGCGTGATGGGTATTTACCCACCAATCCATCCCAACTCGATAGCTGCACGTCGCCCACGAACGCGCGGTAGGACAACACCAGGTGCTGGTCCAGGTCCAGGCGGCAATCCGGCCCGCGTGGCCGGCCCGGTGCGCAGATCACCAGGCGCAACATGCTGTGGCCCCAACGGCTGACCCAGTTCTGGTTAGCTTCTGCCAATAGATAATCGACGGCGTAGACCCGCTCCGGATCGACCTGGCCCAAAGGCGTCTTGGCAAAGTCATTGCCAGCATTGAGGAATGCGAAAGTGTTGCCGCACTCGGCCTTGGCCGCAGGTGCCCAGCCGAAGCGCTCCTTGTAGTAGCGGTACAGCGCAGGGCGACGACAGGCGTAGCTCGGGTCGAGGAGGAAATACTCCATGTTGACCGCGACGAATTCCTTGGGGCTGCTGGTCTCGTAGATATCCGGGCTGCGGACGATCTGGCGGTTGTGCTGTTCGCGCTCACCACGACGGCCAACGTACTGCTGCCAGCCGGCAAGGTCGAGCAGGCGCGGGTCGTCGCTGAAGGTAAAGCGTCGATCGGACTGGCCGCGGCATTGATCGGGAATACCGATCAGCCCTGAACTGCCGCTACGTTGGGTACAGCGCTGGATCAACGTGCGCTCCGCATTCGACCAGATGCGCGAGCGGTCGTAAATGTGGGTCAGCTCATGCAGCACCGTGGCGAGCATCTCACGGCGCACAGTGCCATGGGGGCGATAGGTCTTTTTGGTCGCGGCGCTGCCATCGGTGAGGCTCGCCAACAGGTTGCGATTCAGATCGAGCTCGGACACCAGCGACGCCTGGCCGTAGGCATCGCTGCGCATGTTATCGGTCCAGCCGACGTCGATACGCCGGTCGAGTTGCTCAATGAACCGTGGCGGCAATGCCTGCATGGCTTCATCAAGCAATGCTTGGCTGGCTTGCTGTTGCGCGGGGCTCAGGCCTTCGGTCTTGAGGCGTAGTTCGAGGTCGGCGTGGGCCGTGCCGCCAAACAGCAGCACGGCCCCGGCCAACAGCCAGGCAACTGGAGACCTCACAGTGCGAGGATGGCTTCGGCGAGATCCTGATCACTGGCTTCGCGGGCTTCCGGAACGCGAGTGCGCAACAAATTGAGAGCGGACTCCAGGTGCGCACCACGAATATCGCCGTTGCTGGCGACGAAACTGGCGGCATCGTCCTGGGCTTCGCGGACAATTTTCGAGTCGCGGATCGACGTCGTGGTGTCAGAAGTGAAGTCCAGTGTGCGCTGGGTGGCACGAATGAGAATGTTGCTGGTGGCAACCAGGGTTTGGGCCTGGGCCACGTCAGCCAACAACAGCAGGCCAAGGGTGGCAACAATCAGTGGGTTACGCATGGAACGACTCCGGAGAAACTTGGGATAACTATTGGACGAGAATTGCCTGTGCCAGTTCAAGGTCGCTGGCATGAAGTTTTGGTTGGGTCTGGCGCAGGTAAGCCAAGGCCGATTCCAACTGGGCGCCTCTCATTTGGCCATCACTGGCGACGAATGCCGCGGCATCATCCCGGGCGGCGAGCAGTTTATGGTCGAAGGGGGCAGAGGTCACCATGCCTGTGGCGTAACTGCTCGCCACAATGCCCTGGGTAGACAGGTTAAACGCGTCGAAGGCGTAGGCCGCCCCTGAGTAGCTGGCCGCTAGAAATACCGGAGCAATCAGCAGGTTTGAAAGAAAACGCATGAGACTCGACAGTTGAACGTGAGTCCCAAGGCTAGCGCAAGGCCCGGGCTAGAGCCAGTGCTGAAACATTGGGACACGCCATGCGTGTCCCGCATCTCGACTAACGCTTAGATGGTCAGGATGGCCTGTGCCAATTGTGCGTCGGTTGCGTTCAATTGAGGAGCCTGATGGCGAATGTGATCAAGCGCGCTTTCCAGTTTTACCCCGCGGATGCTGCCTTCGCTGGCGACGAAGCTGGCAGCATCGTCACGGGCCGCAAGCACGACTTTGTCGTCCTTGAACGAAGACGTGACGTCGGAGGTCGCGTCGGACGTGGCTTTGAGTGCACCGACGACGGCATCGGTGGTCACGATGAAGCTGGTGGCGTGGGCATTGGCAGCCACGGCAAGCAGGGCTGCAGCGCTGAGCAGACGAAGACGGGACATGGTGTAACTCCTTTGGATAAGACGATTAAAAGGTGGTGCAGTGTTTGATGAGTGTGATGTTAGACACTCGTGGAGGCGCCACGTTCTGGCTTGATATTAGGCCTGAGCAGGCCGTTTCGAACAGCCTATAAGAGAAAAGGTTGCTAAAAATCAGTTCGAGCGGCCGAAAGGCAATTACAGAACTGTAATGGTCGAGTTTCTGATAGCGGAAACTGTACCTATTTGCGAATTAACAGGTCTTAAACGACAAAGCCCGTCGTGGTTTCCCACGACGGGCTTTGTTTTTTCAATTCGGGTTGCTGGCGGTAGACCCTGCAGGTCAGAGCCAGCGACGCTAACTTAGCGCCAGAACGGCTTGCTCAGCTCTTCGTAGCGTTGTGCTTCGCTAATCCCGGCGTCAGCCAGCAGACGCGAATCCAGACGAGCCAGTTGGTGGCGGCTGGAGATGCGGCGCTGCCACAGCATCAGGTTGGCGATAACGCGCAGAGGCATGGAAGCCTGGGTTTTTGCAGCAGTGTCTTCGAAGAACAGATCGGAACTGAGTGTACGTTCCATGGTTTTCATCCTTCCGCTTATGGCGGGATTAGGTAGTGGCTTAACTGGTGCCCATGATCCTCTTGTTTGCCTAGTCTCTGTAGATACAGTTCATCTGTATTGTGAGAGCTCAGTTAACTGTTTATAGGGGGTGTACTGGTCGAAAATGAGGCAACTGTACCTGTCTGCGCCGTTATGGTGCAGTTTTGCTGATTTGAGTGAAGTGTGTAGAAGAATTCGGTAGGAAAAGACCGGTACAGCAGTACAGTTTTTGTCTCGATTTGGCTTGGTAACAGCAAGCTGACGAAACTGTGTTTGCGTCAGCTGCCATCTGTATCAATCAAACCGCGATCATTCTTCCGGTTTCTTCCAGGTTCATGTGCCAGCTCAGGGCATCACGCAGGATATGCGGGGTGTGTCCGCCAATTGCGCAGGCTTTCGTAAAGTAGTCGTTCAGCGCCTGGCGATAATCCGGGTGTACGCAATTGTCGATGATCACGCGAGCGCGCTCCCGAGGTGCCAGGCCGCGCAGGTCTGCCAGGCCGACTTCGGTGACGAGGATGTCGACATCGTGTTCCGTGTGGTCAACGTGGCTGACCATCGGCACCACGCTGGAAATCGCCCCGCCCTTGGCGATCGACTTGGTCACGAAGATAGCCAGGTGCGCGTTGCGCGCGAAGTCGCCCGAGCCGCCAATGCCGTTCATCATGCGCGTGCCGCAGACATGGGTGGAGTTGACGTTGCCATAGATATCGAATTCAAGGGCGGTGTTGATGCCAATGATGCCGAGGCGACGGACCACTTCCGGGTGGTTGGAGATTTCCTGCGGGCGCAGGACCAGTTTGTCCTTGTAGCGCTCCAGGTTGCCGAATACGTCAGCGTTGCGCCGGCTCGACAAGGTGATCGAGCTACCCGAGGCAAAACTCAGCTTGCCGGCGTCGATCAGGTCGAATGTCGAATCCTGAAGCACCTCGGAGTACATGGTCAGGTCTTTGAATGGCGAGTCGATCAGGCCGCACATCACCGAGTTGGCGATGGTGCCGATACCGGCCTGCAGCGGGCCGAGCTTGTTGGTCATGCGTCCCGCGTCGACTTCTTGCTTGAAGAAGTCGATCAGGTGATCGGCGATGGCCTGGGTGTCCACGTCCGGTGGCAGTACGGTAGACGGCGAGTCGGACTGGTTGGTGACCACGATCGCGACGATCTTTTCCGGTGGAATCGGGATGGCGGTGCTGCCAATGCGATCATCGACCTTGACCAGGGGAATCGGCGTGCGGGTCGGACGATAGGTCGGGATATAGATGTCGTGCAGGCCCTCGAGGTTGGGGTTGTGCGCCAGGTTGATCTCGACGATCACGTGCTTGGCGAAAATCGCGAAGCTGGCCGAGTTGCCCACGGAAGTGGTCGGTACGATATGGCCTTGCTCGGTAATGGCCACGGCTTCGATCACCGCGATGTCCGGCAGCTTCAGTTGCTGGTTGCGCAGTTGCTCGACGGTCTCCGAAAGGTGCTGGTCGATGAACATCACATCGCCAGCGTTGATCGCCTTGCGTAAGGTGCTGTCCACCTGGAAGGGCATGCGGCGCGACAATACGCCGGCCTCGGTGAGCTGTTTGTCGAGGTCGTTGCCCAGGCTGGCGCCAGTCATCAGGCTGATCTTCAGCGGGGTGACCTTGGCCCGTTCGGCCAGTGCGTGGGGTACGGCCTTGGCTTCGCCGGCGCGGGTGAAGCCGCTCATGCCGACGGTCATGCCGTCCTCAATCAGAGCGGCAGCCTCGGCGGCGCTCATCACTTTATCCAACAACGAAGGCAGGCGAATACGGTCACGGTACATGGATTGTTATCTCGGGCAACGGGTAGCAGGACGTGCAGTCTAGTGAATTTCACGGCGCTGTGTCCCGCTACCAAGGTCGCAATCGAGGCGTCTATTCCGGCGCTTTCAGACAAAACACCGTTACCGTTTCGGTAATAACGTGGTGGTTTGTCCGGCAATTTGCGCAAACAAAAACGCCCCGACGAGTCGGGGCGTTGTGGTACTGCGAAACGGTCTTACTCGACGGCTTTAACCATGTCTTCGATGACTTTCTTGGCGTCGCCGAAGACCATCATGGTTTTGTCCAGGTAGAACAGTTCGTTGTCCAGACCGGCGTAGCCGCTGGCCATCGAGCGCTTGTTGACGATGATGGTCTTGGCCTTGAACGCTTCGAGGATCGGCATGCCGGCAATTGGCGATTTCGGATCGTTCTTCGCGGCCGGGTTGACCACGTCGTTGGCGCCCAGCACCAGCACCACGTCGGCCTGGCCGAACTCGGAGTTGATGTCGTCCATCTCGAACACCTGGTCGTAAGGCACTTCGGCCTCGGCCAGCAGTACGTTCATGTGGCCAGGCATCCGACCGGCAACCGGGTGGATCGCGTACTTCACGGTCACGCCGCGATGGGTCAGCTTCTCGGTCAGTTCCTTCAGCGCATGTTGCGCCCGTGCTACCGCCAGGCCGTAGCCCGGAACGATAATCACGGTGTCGGCGTTGGTCAGCAGGAAGGTCGCATCGTCAGCCGAACCGGATTTCACCGGACGCGCTTCTTTCGAGCCTGCAGGGCCTGCGTCCGCCGTGTTGCCGAAGCCGCCGAGCAGTACGTTGAAGAACGAGCGGTTCATCGCCTTGCACATGATGTACGAGAGGATCGCACCGGACGAACCCACCAGCGAACCGGCAATGATCAGCATCGAGTTGTTCAGCGAGAAGCCGATACCCGCTGCTGCCCAGCCGGAGTAGCTGTTGAGCATGGACACCACGACCGGCATGTCGGCACCGCCAATCGGGATGATGATCAGCACGCCGAGCACGAAGGCCAGCGCCAGCATCACGCCGAATGCGGTGTAGTCGCCGGTGAGCATGAAAGTCACGCCCAGTGCCAGTGTGGCCAGGCCCAGCAGCAGGTTCAGCTTGTGCTGACCGCCGAACTGTACCGGTGCCCCCTGGAACAGGCGGAACTTGTACTTGCCCGCCAGTTTGCCGAAGGCAATGACCGAGCCGGAGAAGGTGATCGCACCGATGGCTGCGCCGAGGAACAGCTCCAGGCGGTTACCGGCCGGAATCGCATCGCCGAGGTTCTGGACGATACCCAGCGACTGCGGCTCGACCACGGCGGCCACGGCGATGAACACCGCTGCCAGGCCGATCATGCTGTGCATGAAGGCGACCAGTTCGGGCATCTTGGTCATTTCAACACGCTTGGCCATGATCGTACCGACAGTGCCGCCGATCAACAGGCCGACGATCACGTAGACGATACCGTCGTGGGCCAGTTCGGCACCCAGCTTGTAGATCAGACCGACCGTGGTGAGGATCGCCAGGCCCATGCCGAGCATGCCGAACAGGTTGCCGCGACGCGACGTGGTTGGGTGCGAAAGTCCCTTGAGCGCCTGGATGAAGCAGACCGAGGCGATCAAATACAGGGAAGTAACCAGATTCATGCTCATGCTTGCTGCACCTCAGCCTTGATTGCTTCGGCCTTGGCTGCCGGAGCTTTTGCTGGCGCCGCTTTCTTCTTGAACATTTCCAGCATGCGCCGGGTCACCAGGAAGCCACCAAACACGTTGACCGCGGCCAGGGCCACGGCCAGGGTGCCCATGGTCTTGCCCAGTGGGGTTACGGTGAGGGCGGCCGCGAGCATGGCGCCGACGATGACGATGGCCGAGATCGCGTTGGTCACGGCCATCAGCGGTGTGTGCAGAGCAGGGGTCACGTTCCAGACCACGTGGTAGCCGACATAGATGGCCAGCACGAAGATGATCAGGTTGTAGATACCGTGAGAGATCAGCATGTCTTCCATTGTTTTTATCCTCAGCCGTTCTTGCGCACGATCTGGCCGTCGCGGCACATCAGGCACGCGGCGACGATATCGTCTTCAAGGTTGATCACCAGTTGTCCTTCTTTATCGAACAACAGTTTCATGAAGTCCAGCAGGTTGCGGGCATACAGTGCCGAGGCATCGGCACCGACCGCGGCCGCCAGGTTGGTCGGGCCAACGATGGTAACGCCGTTTTCGACAACCACCTGATCGGCCACGGTCAGCGGGCAGTTGCCGCCCTGTGCCGCCGCCAGGTCGATGACCACCGAACCCGGTTTCATCTGGGCCACGGTCTCCGCGCTGAGCAGCGTCGGCGCCTTGCGACCCGGAATCAGTGCCGTGGTGATGACGATGTCAGCCTGCTTGGCGCGTTCGTGCACGGCCACGGCCTGGCGCTGCATCCAGCTGGCCGGCATTGGGCGTGCGTAACCGCCGACACCGACGGCGCATTCACGCTCTTCATCGGTCTCGTAGGGCACGTCGACGAACTTGGCACCCAGGGATTCGATCTGCTCCTTCACCGCAGGCCGCACGTCAGACGCTTCGATCACCGCACCCAGGCGCTTGGCCGTAGCGATGGCCTGCAGCCCGGCAACACCGGCGCCGAGAATCAGCACCCGCGCCGCTTTCACGGTGCCCGCGGCGGTCATCAGCATCGGCATGAAGCGCGGATAGTGATGAGCGGCCAACAACACGGCTTTATAGCCGGCAATGTTGGCTTGCGAGGACAGTACATCGAGGCTCTGTGCGCGGGAGGTGCGAGGGGCGGCCTCCAGGGCGAAGGCGGTAATGCCGCACTCGGCCATCTTGGCGATGGTTTCGTTGTTGAACGGATTGAGCATCCCCACCACAACGGTGCCGCTCTTTATCAGCGCAAGCTCGCTGTCGCTGGGGGCGACCACCTTCAAAATCAGCTCTGCACCAAACGCCTCACTGGCGCTGCCAATGACCGCGCCCGCGGCTACATAGGCACTGTCGACAACGCTGGCATTGACGCCGGCGCCGCTTTGTACAGTGACCTTGTGACCCTGGCCGATCAGCTTCTTGATGGTTTCGGGGGTTGCAGCAACCCGTGTTTCACCGGTCTGGGTTTCGAGAGGAACACCAATGTGCACGTCAAATCTCCTGCGTGATCTTATTGAGTAAACCCATGCACTACGGATGGTGCGGCTGGGGCGGCCGATCAGCACGACCCCGCCAAATTAAGGCAGGGCGCGGCATTTTGCAGGCGAACTTTGTGCCCTTCAAGGGATTATGACGGGTGACGGAAAATTAACTACAAGTCACCCCGTGACCGAATGTCGCAACCAAACGGATCAATCCCTTGTAAGTCGTGCCTTTCAGGCACTTTGGCGCAATTCAAACAATTTTCGCATCGGCCATATGAATGATGCGCCATTGTGCTGAAATAGTGGCGCAAAGCCGCGTAGACAGGCGCTTGTGGCACGTTTGTACTGCTTCGCCGTACAGTTTTAGTCTATGCGACAATTACTTATATCTGTAGGGTTTTTGTTTTTCTGACTACGAGGTCAAATAAGTGCTCAAAGCCTTTATCCTTCTAGGCTGTAGCCATGGGCCTGATTTACCAGCCAGTCACGAAAAGCCCTTAAAGACGCCGATTCGACCTTTCTCTCCGGAATCATCAGGTAATAGGCCTTGATGCTGGAGAGCGCCTGTGGGTTGGCGATCACCAGGCGCGCCTCGGCCAATTCGCGCTGAATCAGGAAGGGCGGGATCAGCGCAATCCCCATATCGTGCATCGCCGCCTGGGCCAGCATGGAGAATAGCTCGTAACGCGGCCCTGTCATGTCCCGGGGGACGTTCAGGTGTTGAGAGTCGAACCATTGGCGCCAGGCGTAGGGGCGAGTGGTTTGTTGCAGCAGGGGCATGTCAGCGATTTCAGAGGGGGTCAGGGCATCCTTGTTGCCCAACAGGTTGGGGCTGCACACGGGCATCGGATTTTCACCCATCAGCCTGTGGGATTCAGTACCCGGCCAATCGGCATCACCGAAGTAGATCGCCGCGTCGAAATCGGTGTCGGCAAACAGGAACGGCCGCGTGCGGTTGGTCAGATTGACCGTCACTTCCGGGTGTTTCTGTTGAAAGTCCTTGAGCCTGGGCAGCAGCCACTGGGTACCAAAGGTCGGAACCACGGCCAGTTCTATGACGTTGGCTCCCTGCTGGCCCATCACCGACAAGGTGTCGCGCTCAACCGCATCGAGTTGAGTGGCCACCCGGCGACTGTAGGAAAGTCCCGCCTCCGTCAGCTTGACCCCGCGACGGGAGCGTCGGAACAGTTCCACGCCGAGGAACTCCTCGAGGCTGGCGATCTGTCGACAAATGGCTCCTTGGGTCAGCGAAAGCTCCTGGGCTGCTTTAGTGAAGCTTTCGTGACGGGCGGCCGCCTCGAAGCTGATCAAGGCCGTTGTGCTGGGTATTTTCCTGCGCATGTACGTCAATCTCACTAATGCATCGCATTGAATAGGTTCTGCGACGTTTCGGAGTGATAAATTAGCACAACAGTATGCGAAATCCTCGTTTGCCCAGACGTCGAAGCCGGCCTAGGATCACTGCACGTTATTTGACCTGTTTCGAGAGGACACACTCATGGCCGGTAAAGCTAGCTTCAACTGGATCGATCCCCTGCTGCTGGATCAACAGCTCACCGAAGAAGAGCGCATGATCCGCGACACCGCTGCGCAGTTCGCTCAGCAAAGTCTGGCGCCGCGCGTGCTCGAAGCTTTCCGCCATGAAAAGACCGATCCGGCGATCTTCCGTGAAATGGGCGAAGTGGGCCTGTTGGGAGCAACCATTCCCGAGCAGTACGGTGGCAGCGGCCTGAACTACGTCAGCTACGGTTTGATTGCGCGTGAAGTCGAGCGTGTCGACTCCGGCTACCGCTCGATGATGAGCGTACAGTCCTCGTTGGTAATGGTGCCGATCAATGAGTTCGGTACTGAAGCCCAGAAACAGAAATACCTGCCAAAACTGGCGTCGGGCGAGTGGATCGGATGCTTCGGCCTGACCGAGCCTAACCATGGTTCCGATCCGGGTGCGATGATCACTCGTGCACGAAAAGTGGAAGGCGGCTACAGCCTGACCGGCAGCAAGATGTGGATCACCAACAGCCCGATCGCCGATGTGTTCGTGGTCTGGGGCAAGGACGATGCCGGCGACATCCGTGGCTTCGTTCTGGAAAAGGGCTGGAAAGGCCTGAGCGCCCCGGCGATTCACGGCAAGGTTGGTCTGCGGGCTTCGATCACCGGTGAGATCGTCATGGACAACGTGTTCGTTCCGGAAGAAAACATCTTCCCAGACGTCCGTGGTCTGAAAGGTCCCTTCACCTGCTTGAACTCGGCCCGTTACGGCATTTCCTGGGGCGCACTGGGTGCTGCGGAGTTCTGCTGGCACACCGCTCGTCAATACACCCTGGATCGTCAGCAGTTCGGTCGCCCGTTGGCCGCTACCCAGTTGATCCAAAAGAAGCTGGCCGACATGCAGACCGAAATCACCTTGGCGCTGCAAGGCTGCCTGCGTCTGGGTCGCATGAAGGACGAAGGCACTGCGGCGGTTGAAATTACTTCGATGATGAAGCGCAACTCCTGCGGCAAGTCCCTGGATATCGCCCGTATGGCCCGTGACATGCTGGGCGGCAACGGTATCTCGGATGAATTCGGGGTGGCTCGTCACCTGGTCAACCTGGAAGTGGTGAATACCTATGAAGGTACGCACGACGTCCATGCGCTGATCCTCGGTCGCGCGCAGACCGGCATCCAGGCGTTCTATTAATAGGAGAACGCCATGGGCGCGCTTTCGCATCTACGGGTACTGGATTTATCGCGGGTGCTGGCCGGGCCATGGTCCGGGCAGATCCTCGCCGACCTTGGCGCCGAAGTGATCAAGGTCGAGCGTCCGGGCAATGGCGATGACACGCGCGCCTGGGGCCCGCCGTTCCTCAAGGACGCCTATGGCGAGAACACCAGCGAGGCCGCCTATTACTTGTCGGCCAACCGTAACAAGCAATCGGTCACCATCGACTTCACGCGCCCGGAGGGACAGAAGCTGGTGCGTGAGCTCGCGGCCAAGTCGGACATCCTGATCGAGAATTTCAAGGTCGGCGGCCTGGCGGCCTACGGTCTGGACTATGAGTCGCTGAAGGCGATCAATCCTGATCTGATCTATTGCTCGATTACCGGGTTTGGACAAACCGGTCCCTACGCCAAGCGTGCGGGCTATGACTTCATGATCCAGGGTCTTGGTGGCCTGATGAGTCTGACGGGGCGACCTGAAGGCGAAGAAGGGGCGGGGCCGGTCAAGGTTGGCGTGGCGCTGACGGATATCCTCACCGGGCTCTATTCCACGGTGGCCATCCTGGCCGCGCTTGCGCATCGAGACCACGATGGTGGTGGGCAGCATATCGATATGGCATTGCTGGATGTTCAGGTCGCGTGTCTGGCCAACCAGGCAATGAACTACCTGACAACGGGCAATGCGCCAAAGCGCCTGGGCAATGCTCACCCGAACATCGTGCCTTATCAGGATTTTCCTACGGCAGATGGCGATTTCATCCTGACTGTCGGGAACGACGGGCAGTTCCGCAAGTTTGCCGAAGTGGCGGGGCAGCCTCAGTGGGCAGACGATCCGCGTTTTGCGACCAACAAGTTGCGGGTGGCAAACCGTGCCGTGCTGATCCCCCTGATTCGTCAGGCGACGGTGTTCAAGACTACCGCCGAATGGGTAGCTCAGTTGGAGCAGGCCGGTGTGCCGTGCGGCCCCATCAATGACCTGGCGCAGATGTTTGAAGATCCCCAGGTCAAGGCGCGCGGGTTGGCCATTGAGTTGCCTCACGCGCTGGCTGGCAGGGTGCCACAGGTGGCCAGCCCTATACGGCTGTCCGAGACGCCGGTGGAGTATCGGTATGCACCGCCTTTGCTGGGCGAGCATACGCTGGAGGTTTTGCAGCGGGTGCTGGGTCTGGACGCTGGCGCCGTGTCTGCACTCAAGACTTCGGGCGTCCTCTGATAGAGCTCTTCTATATAGAGGAGCGTTTGTCTCCTCTATATAGGGCTCAATCGGGGCGTTTTGGCGTTTTCTGTAAGTTATTGATAGAAAACCAAAATCAACGCTTGACGGCAGATTCTGGAAGCCTATAATTCGCCCTACTTCCGGCGCAGTCGAAACGGAAAACTCCTTGGTAAACAATGAGTTACGCAGTTTTCGGCGACAGGTTGCTTCAGTTCATCGAAGCTAAAAGGAAGTTGAAAAAGAGGTGTTGACAGCAGCGTGTAACGCTGTAGAATTCGCCTCCCGCTGACGAGAGATCTGAAGCGCAAGTGGTTGAAGTTG
>NZ_JBIUYA010000021.1:0-115869 GCF_044744285.1 Pseudomonas sp. NPDC087336
CGATCCAGCACCTGGCCGGCATGAAAGACTCCAAGGTGATCGTTGCGATCAACAAGGACGAAGAAGCGCCGATCTTCCAGGTGGCCGATTACGGCCTGGTGGCAGACCTGTTCGAAGCCATCCCTGAGCTGGAGAAGCTGGTCTAATCCGGCGGCTTCACTTATAAAGAGCCCGACCTTTTGGTCGGGCTTTTTTTTGCCTTTCCTGTACCTCTAGGGGCTGGCTTGCCAGCGAAGAGGCCGTCACATTCAACATCATTGTTGCCTGTGACACCGCCTTCGCTGGAAAGCCAGCTCCTACAGGTATAACCGGACATGAGTGGGAGTGTATTGCCATGGATCTGCGTCGCGTGTGTAGCTGGTCATTGCTATTGGGGCTGACGGTATTCCCGGCGCTGTCCAATGCCGCTGGCAAATGCGAACGCCTGGTAGTCACCGGCAGCCCGGATGCGCCACCGTACCTGTGGCAAGACCCGCAAGATCCCAAGCACCTGATTGGCGCCAGTGCCGACTTGTTGCAGCAGGTAGCGGGGCAGCTGGGCATCAAGGTCCAATTGCTCTACGCCGGCAAACGCGCCCAGGCGCTGGACGAAGTACGCAGCGGGCGCATGGACATGCTGGCCGACGCCCCGTTGATGGTCGGCGAGCTGGAATCCCTGGACTACATTCATCCAGCGTTGCTGGAGAACGATTATCTGGTTTGGACCCGCAAGGATTCGTCGCTGGTCTACAACGAAGTCGCGGACCTGCACGGTCATCCCGGGGCGTTGTCGGAAAAGTCTCGATTGACCTCGCAATTCGCCATTTTCGCCGAGCAGCAATTGACCCTCACCCGTACGCCAAACCTGACCCAGGCCTTTCAGAGATTGCTCTTGGGGGAGGTGGAGTTCGTTCTGGCAGGGCGCTACTCCGGCATGGCGATGACGCAGGCACTGGGCATGGCCAATGACCTGGTCGCCCGCGCGCAACCAGTCGACAAACCGGGACTGTTTCTGGCGGTTTCCCACAACTCCGCCTGCAACGATCCGTGGTTGCGCGGACAGTTGGCCAAAAAGATGACAGAATTGCCCGCGTCCGGACTGACGGAGGCCGTGCTGTTGCGCAATATCGAGCGCTGGAACGCACAACTTTCTCAACGGCAGAAACAACCTGTCAGTACCCCAAAACAGTAGGGATTTTTAGTGAGTATTCGACCTCTTTTCGCTGCCCTGGCCGTTCTGGCTCTGGCGGGTTGTGCAGCCGATCCGGCGCCGAATGAACAAATGCGCCTGACCGCACAGGCTGTCGATCAGGCCAGGGCCGTGGGAGCCACTGCCGATGAAGTGCCGCAAATGAAACTGGCCGAAGACAAGTACAACCGGGCCAAAGGCAGCATGGCTGACCAGTCTTTCAGGAATGCGCGGATGCGCGCCGAGCAGGCCGAGCTGGACGCGCGCCTGGCTGAAGCCCGGGTCCTGACCCTCAAGAGTGAAGAACAACTGAACGTGCTCAATACCCGCATCGCCCGCCTGCAAAAGCAGTTGGGAGCTGCCCAATGAGCCTCAGGTCCAAGTTTCTCGGCGCTTTGATCCTGGCGGGTACTGTCAGCCTTGTCGGCTGTGCCGGCCAGCAAGGCGAAGCGGCGCTGCAACAGGCGGGCGCCGACTTCCAGAAGGTCAAGGAAGATTCCAACGTGCTGCGTATCGCCCCCAAGGACGTGATTCGCGCCGGTGAGTCCCTGGCCCGCGCCGACCGTTTGTCTACCTATTGGGGCAGCGGCTCGGATGTGGTGCATTACGCTTACCTGAGCCAGCGCTACAGCGAAATCGCCAGGGAGCACACCAATCTGGTGCTCAACGAAGAGCGCGCCGCCAAGCTTGAGCTGGAACGCCAGCGCCTGCAACTGGCCCTGCGCGAATCCAAGTTGCTCAGCGTGCAGCAGCAGGGCAAATGGCTGGAAGAACAGATCCTTGCCCTGGCCACCACCCAGACCGACCGTGGCCTGGTGATGACCCTGGGCGATGTGCTGTTCGACACCGGCAAAGCAGAGCTGAAAAACTCGGCCAATCGCGTGGTGCTGAAGATTGTGCAGTTCCTGCAGCTTAACCCCAAACGCGTGGTGCGCATCGAAGGCTACGCCGACAGTACCGGCGGCAAGCAGGAAAACCTCAAGCTGTCCCGCGACCGGGCGCAATCGGTGGCGGATGTGCTGATGGACCTGGGCATCGACGACAAGCGCATCCGGGTTGAAGGCTATGGCGACGAGTATCCGGTTGACGCGAACGCCTCCGAACGGGGCCGGGCCCAGAACCGTCGGGTGGAAATTGTGTTTTCCGACGAAAAAGGCCAGCTCGGCGCTGCCCGCTAAAGGGTAGCGTCTCTGGAAAGCCCGGCCTGCCAGACAGCGCCGGGTTTTTTTTCGCCTGCCGATTACCGCACAAAACAGTACAGTTTTTGCTGACACTGCACTGTACTGTCGACTATTGTGGCAACTGTCCCCGTACACTTCTAAACTGTTCCGGTATTGTTTCACACAAGAATAAAATGCCCGTGAAATCGAGTGCTGCGTCATGACCAACCTCTTGCTCTACCAACGTATTGCTCAGCAACTGGCCGAAGACATCCGCCGTGGTGTCTATCAACCGGGAGAGCGCGTGCCTTCGGTGCGCAAGATGAGTTCGCAGCTCAATGTCAGCCATGCCACGGTGCTGCAGGCGTATGCCAATCTTGAAGATCAGGGGCTGATCCGCGCGCGGCCGCAGTCCGGTTACTACGTGCACCAGACCCCGGCGCTGACTGCGCCGACACCAGATATTGCCCGGGTCGAACGTCCAGGCCTGGTCACCCGCAGCAGCATCATTCAGCAGGTGTTGGTCGAATCCCGTCGCGAAGGCGTTTTTCCGCTGGGTGCCGCGGTGCCCAGCGTCGACTATTTGCCGGTGCGGGCCCTGCATCAGCAACTGGCCAAAGTCACCCGGTTCCATAGCCCGCGGGCTTTCAGCTACATGTTCAGCCCCGGTTTCGAACCCTTGCGCCGACAGGTGGCGATCCGCATGCGCGATGCCGGCGTGGTGGTCGACCCTTCGGAAGTGGTGATCACCCACGGCTGCGTCGACGCCTTGCAGATGTCACTGCGGGTGCTGACCCGGCCTGGTGACCTGATAGCGGCCGAGTCGCCGACTTACTACGGGTTGTTGCAGCTGGCCGATCTTTTGGGTCTCAAGGTCATCGAAATCCCCAGCGATCCGTCCACCGGCATGAGCCTCGAAGCCCTGCAATTGGCGGCCAACCAGTGGTCGATCAAGGCGCTGGTACTGACCACTCGTCTGAGCAATCCGTTAGGCGGCACCATGCCAGAAGAGCGGCAGAAGCAGTTGCTGCGCCTGGCGTCGGACTTCGACATCCAGGTCGTCGAAGACGATATCTACGGCGAGCTGATGTTCGAGCAGGGCCGCACCAAATCGCTCAAGGCCTATGACCGGCTGGACCGGGTGATCTATTGCTCGAGCTTCTCCAAGACCCTGTCGCCGGGGGTGCGGATCGGCTGGATGATTGCCGGCAAGTACCAGCAGGAGATCCAGCGCCTGCAGACTTTCAGTACCCATTCGGCCTGCAGTGTCACGCAGATGGGCATTGCCGCCTATCTGGAAAACGGTGGTTACGACCGTCACTTGCGTTACATCCGCCAGGAGTACCGCAAGAACCTCAGCGCCTTCCAGCTGGCGGTGCAGCAGTATTTTCCCGAAGGCACGCAGATGACCCGGCCTACCGGCGGTTTCATTTTGTGGGTGAGCCTGCCGGGACGGGTCAACACCCAGGAACTGCATGTGCGGGCGTTGCAGCAGGGCATCAGTATCGCGCCGGGGCTGATTTTCAGTAACACCGAGCAGTTCAACCACTGCATCCGGCTCAATTGCGGGATCCCGTGGAACCGCGAAGCCGAACGTGCGTTGATGACCCTGGGCATGCTCGCCACACAGCTCTGCCAGGAGATGGCTGGCGGCTTTTGACCGGGCAGACTCTGTCCGTGCTTGTCACGGGGCGTGCAACAGGCGAGCATATGCACCTCTGTCGTTTTCGCCGTTTGCGTCGTTGGGTACATGAAGCCGATTTTTCCTGCCGTCTGGCTGTTGATCTGCCTGTTAGCGAGTGTTCAGCCGGCGTCCGTGAAGGCCGAATCCGCGCAGGAAAAACCCGCCGCCAGCGCTGCCAAGGCAACCCCGAAAAAAACCGCACCAGTCAAAAAGCCCGCCGCGGTAAAAAAGCGCGCACCGATTGCCTCCAAGTCCAAACCGGCCAGCGAAGTGGTGAAAACCCCGGTGCCTTCAGCCGACCTGGATTTGAGCCTGCCCAAGGACATGGTTGAAGAGCTGAAACCGGTCGGTACCGTTCCATTGCCCAAGCGTGAACCGGTATTGCCGCAAATGTTCGGTGACAAAAGCAGCCAATTCCAGCTCAACGGCAGGCTGATCAACAACGAAATGCAGTTGCAAATGCGTAACGAAGAGCGCCGTGAAGTCGAAGGCGCAGCGCTGGAATTCGAGTTCAAGCGGTAAATCCCGTCGTTAGCAGACCTCCCAGTCAGACGCTTGGTCGGAGACTGGTCGGTCACGCCCGTTTACAGGCAAATACCCAGTCCAGGGTAATTTAAAACAACTGTTTTAGCGGTTACTCTGTGCCCCGTCCTTTAACACATTGCACGTCGCGAGGAGCTTTTCGTCATGAAATGCCGTGAGGGCTGTGGCGCCTGCTGCATTGCCCCTTCCATCAGTTCACCGATTCCCGGTATGCCCCATGGCAAAGCCGCCGGGGAACGTTGCCTGCAATTGTCAGCTGAAAATCTGTGCAACATTTTCGGCAAACCCGAGCGCCCGGCGGTGTGTTCGGCCTTCGAGGCTGACATCGAGGTGTGTGGCAACAGCAGCGAAGAGGCTATCCGCTTGATTGGTTGGTGGGAGCAGATGACCGCGGCGTGATGTGTTCAGAACGGAACTTCAACAATAAGGAATAAAATTATGGGTTCGCTGCATCGTATCGCTGTGTTGTGTGGTTTGACGGCTGTACTGGCCACTTCGGTCGCCCAGGCCGAAGACTGGAAAGTCGCCAAAAACGAAGACGGCATCAAGATCTCGCTGAGTGAAGTGGCCGGCTCCGACTACAAGGCCTACCAGGGCGTCACCCTGATGAAGACCACCGTGGCCAAACTGCGCGCGCTGCAGGACGATGTGGCCGGTGCCTGCGCCTGGATTCACGAGTGCAAGACCCAGAAGTTGCTCAAGCACGAAGGCGACCAGAGCTGGACCTACACCCAGTTCAATACGCCATGGCCGGTCACCCCGCGTGATTCGGTGCTGCACATCACCACGATCACAGGCGCCGATGGCAGCCTGACGCGCAAGCTCGAGGGCGTGCCGAAATACCTTCCTGAAGAAAAGGGTTTTGTCCGGGTCGCCAAGGTCGATGGTTTCTGGAAGTTCGTCCCCAAGGGCGATCAGGTCGAAGTGACCTATCAGGTGCATACCGAGCCGGGTGGTAGCGTGCCATCGATGGTGGCCAACAAGTTTGTGGTGGATGCGCCGTTCAATACCTTGAAAAACCTGAAGGCGCTGGCCGAGAAATAAAAGCGGGTGCCACCCATTCCCTGTAGGAGCGAGCCGGCTCCGGGCGCCGTTCCGACGAAAAAACTGGGAGCGCCGCGGGGTGCCAGATACCCCGCGTTAACTTTGGCCTCCATCGCGACCAAGCATCGCTCCTACAGAAACCTTTATTGTGTTTCCGAATATTCGTTGCACAAAATTTTCACAGAGCCTCCAAGACAATTCCCCTCCCGCGAGGCCATCGACGATCAGTAATCAATGGCAATGCCGCGTTTGATCGTGCACCATTTGCGCACCGCGCAAACCCCGGGGCCGAGTACTGGCCAACAGAGGGCAGGGCGCAGCTGTATTTTCGAAACTTCAACTTCCAATGGGTCCTAAAAACGACATGGCAATTCCGGACGCCCTGAGCCAGAAGCGAGCAACGAGTCGCTTGCTGCAACCGACCGTCAAATCGCATCTGGCCTACACGCTATTTTGCGCTCTGGTCATGATGGTGATGTTTTCCGTGCTGCGCCTCGCGCTGCTGGTCTACAACCGCGAAATGATCCTCGATACACCGGCCGCGACCTTTCTCGAAGCATTCGCCAATGGCTTGCGTTTCGATCTGCGCCTGGTGGTCTACCTGAGCGTTCCGCTGGTGCTGGCGCTGTTCAGTGCCCGGGCCATGGCGGCGCGGGGAATTTTCCGCCTGTGGCTGACAGTCACCTCCAGCATCGCGCTGTTCCTGGGCCTGATGGAGATGGACTTCTACCGTGAGTTCCACCAGCGCCTCAACGGGCTGGTCTTCCAGTATGTGAAGGAAGATCCGAAAACCGTGATGAGCATGCTCTGGTACGGTTTTCCGGTAGTTCGCTACCTGCTGGCCTGGGCCCTGGGTACCTGGATCCTGAGTCTCGCGTTCAAGGGTGCAGACCGTGCCACGCGTCCTCGTGGCCCTTTCAGCGGCGGCAGTATCAGTACCCGGCAAGTTGCCCCCTGGTACTCGCGTGCGATGGTGTTCGTGGTGTGCCTGCTGATCTGCGTGGTCGCGGCCCGCGGTACCTTGCGTCAAGGTCCGCCCATGCGTTGGGGTGATGTCTATACCACCGATTCCAACTTCGCTAACCAACTGGGTCTCAACGGTACCCTGTCCCTGGTGGCTGCGGCGAAGAGCCGGATGTCCGAAGATCGCGACAACATCTGGAAAGCCACGTTGCCTCAACCGATGGCGCAGCAGACCGTGCGCGACCTGCTGGTGATGAAGGACGAAAAACTGGTGGATGCCGACACCGCCGCCGTGCGTCGTGACTACATGCCGCCGGCGGACAAGACCTTGCCAATCAAGAACGTCGTCGTGATCCTGATGGAAAGCATGGCCGGTCACTCGGTGGGTGCACTGGGCGCACCGGGCAATATCACGCCGTACCTCGACAAACTGTCGAAGGAAGGCCTGCTGTTCGACCACTTTTTCTCCAACGGTACCCACACCCACCAGGGCATGTTCGCCACCATGGCCTGCTTTCCGAACCTGCCGGGTTTCGAATACCTGATGCAGACTCCGGAAGGCAGCCACAAGCTGTCCGGCCTGCCGCAGTTGCTCAGCGCTCGTGAGTACGATGACGTGTATGTCTACAACGGCGATTTCGCCTGGGACAACCAGTCGGGTTTCTTCAGCAACCAGGGCATGACCAACTTCATTGGGCGTAACGACTTCGTTAACCCGGTGTTCTCCGACCCGACCTGGGGTGTGTCCGACCAGGATATGTTCGACCGTGGCCTGGTGGAGCTCAAAGCCCGCGATGGTAAGGACAAGAAACCTTTCTATGCCTTGCTGCAAACTCTGTCCAACCACACGCCCTATGCGTTGCCGACCCCCTTGCCGGTCGAGCGCGTAACCGATCGTGGCAGTCTGAATGATCATTTGACCGCCATGCGCTACTCGGATTGGGCGTTGGGTCAATTCTTCGAAAAAGCGCGCCTGGAGCCTTACTTCAAGGAAACCCTGTTTGTCATCGTCGGCGACCACGGTTTCGGCAACGAGCGTCAGATCACCGAAATGGACCTGGGCCGTTTCAACGTGCCGATGCTGATGATCGCACCGGGCATCCAGGAAAAGTTTGGCACGCTCGACCACACTGTTGGCACTCAAGTCGACATCGTGCCGACCATCATGGGCCGGATCGGTGGCGAAGTGCGTCATCAGTGCTGGGGCCGTGACTTGCTCAACCTGCCGGAAGGCGACACCGGTTTCGGTGTGATCAAACCGTCGGGCAGCGAGCAGACCACCGCGATCATCACCGCGGACCAGATCCTGGTCTTGCCCAAGGACAAGGACATGGCGCCGAAGATGTACCAGTACGAACTGGGCGCTACGCCTCGTGCCGTGGTTGTTCCTGATGCACCGCGTACCGCTGAGCTTAAAACCAAGCTCGAAGCGTTCCTGCAAACGGCGACCAAGAGCCTGATCGACAACACCGCCGGTGTGGTCGACGGCAAGCCGGATTAAACTGGCAAGACCGAGCAAATAGCGATGCAATAAAAAAGAGGCTCTTGTAGAGCCTCTTTTTTTTGCCGGTCAGAACTTCATATCTTGCCGAGCAACAACAGGATCAGGATCACCACCAACACCACGCCGATGATACCGGACGGGCCATAACCCCAACTTCTGGAGTGCGGGAAGACCGGTAGACCACCGATCAGTAACAGGATCAGAATGATCAGAAGAATTGTGCCCATGTCTGTTTCCTTGCTTTAAGTATTCAGGAATGACCTAGCCGTTATCAGTCAGCGGGAATGTCATTTATTCGAGCTGCTTAAAAAATCCGACCGCAGCGCAGGGCAGAAAATTCCAAGTTTTTTTGCTGTTTTTAGAACTATTGCCTATTCCGTCTGATGTTGCGTTAGTTGGTTGAGCCGCGCCGGCGGTTTGCTCGGGGCATTCAGCAATCTGATAGAGCGTGGGACGGCCAATATCCTTCGCTACACTCGACGCATCTTCCCCGGAACAACAAGGCTGTTTGCTATGCAAAATCGCATGATGATCACTGGTGCGGGCTCCGGCCTGGGTCGCGAAATCGCGCTGCGCTGGGCGCGCGAAGGCTGGCAGCTGGCCTTGTCGGACGTCAGCGAACCAGGCCTGCAGGAAACCCTGAAACAGGTGCGCGAAGCCGGTGGCGACGGTTTTATCCAGCGTTGCGATGTGCGTGATTACAGTCAGCTGACCGCGTTTGCCCAGGCCTGCGAGTCGAAGTTCGGTGGTATCGACGTCATCGTCAATAACGCGGGCGTGGCCTCGGGCGGGTTCTTCAGCGAACTGTCCCTGGAAGACTGGGACTGGCAGATCGCAATCAACCTCATGGGGGTGGTCAAGGGCTGCAAGGCTTTCCTGCCGTTGCTGGAGAAGAGCAAGGGCAAGATCATCAACATCGCGTCGATGGCGGCGTTAATGCAAGGCCCGGCCATGAGCAACTACAACGTGGCCAAGGCCGGCGTAGTGGCGTTGTCCGAAAGCCTGCTGATCGAACTCGGGCATCAGGAAGTCGGCGTGCATGTGGTTTGCCCGTCGTTTTTCCAGACCAATCTGCTGGACTCCTTCCGCGGCCCGACGCCGGCCATGAAAGCCCAGGTTGGCAAGTTGCTTGAAAGTTCGCCCATCAGTGCCGCCGATATTGCCGACTATATCTACCAGCAGGTCGCCGCCGGCGAGTTCATGATCCTGCCTCACGAACAGGGCCGCCAGGCCTGGGCGCTCAAGCAGAAGAACCCGCAACTGCTCTACAACGAAATGACCCTGATGGCCGACAAGATGCGCGCCAAGGCCAGGCAATCGGCAAGCTGAACTTGCCCGCACGTAACAGCCTCGCTAGGGTGGCCGCCATCGGCCATCCTCGCGAGACGTTCGCATGCTCAATTACCTGTGGTTTTTCCTCGCCGCGTTGTTCGAAATCGCCGGCTGCTTCGCCTTCTGGATGTGGTTGCGCCAGGGTAAAAGCGTCTGGTGGGTTGTGCCGGCGTTACTCAGCCTGACGTTGTTCGCGTTGTTGCTCACGCGAATAGAGGCGACTTACGCAGGCCGTGCCTATGCCGCTTATGGCGGTATCTACATTATTGCTTCGATTGGCTGGCTGGCGGTGGTCGAGCGGATTCGTCCACTGGGCTCCGACTGGCTCGGCGTGGCGCTGTGCGTGATCGGGGCAAGCGTTATCCTGTTCGGCCCACGCTTCTCGGCTTCCTGACGAATCGGCCTTCGATTGAGGTGCGTGTCAGGCATTTCCTTCAGCAAGGCAACCCAGTGGTTGTAGGTTCGGTCTGGATTACCCTGGCTGTCTTGTAGGCCCGTCGTGCACCGGGCATCTTCAAGGCCCGGTAACCCTGAAGGACCAAAGCCATGCTTGTACTGAGTCGCGTAGTCGGCGAATTGATTTCCATCGGCGACACCATTTCGGTGCGCATCATTGCCGTCAATGGCGGTAACGTGCGCTTCGGCATCGAAGCCCCGAACCATGTCAACGTGCACCGCAGCGAGATCTACGAGCGAATCCAGCGCAAGCTGGCGCGCAACAAGAAATCAGTCGAATAGATGCTTGGGCACCTCGTGCTTGAGCATCAACTGGCATTGCTCGCTCTCCGGATCGAAGACAATCAGGGCCTGGCCCTTGATCAATGCCTGGCGAACACGCAATACACGGGTCTCCAGCGGCGTGTCATCGCCATTGTCGGTACCGTCCCGGGTCACGAAGTCTTCGATCAGGCGGGTCAGGGTATCGACTTCAAGTTGGTCGTGGGGAATCAGCATAGGCACCTCGGTCAAATCAATGGCGCGATGCTACGGCGGTTATGAAAACATCACCAGTAGGAGCTGGCGCATTCCCTTACCTGTCGTTGCGTTGGCCTACGAGGCTATCCACCGAAGGCACCCGCGTATCGCTTTCCATCTGCGTCTCGTGTTCGATCTGGTGACTGAACCGGTCCAGCGAACCCTTGGCCGGTTGCGCGTCGCTGGCGAACACCGGCGGGCTGAGGATGTAGGCGCCGAGCAGGCGGCTGAGGGCGGCGAGACTGTCGATGTGGGTGCGTTCGTAGCCGTGGGTGGCGTCGCAGCCGAAGGCGAGCAGGGCGGTGCGGATGTCATGGCCGGCGGTGACGGCCGAGTGAGCGTCGCTGAAATAGTAGCGGAACAGGTCACGGCGAACCGGCAACTCGTTATCACTGGCCAGGCGCAGCAGGTGTCGCGACAAGTGATAGTCGTACGGCCCGCCGGAATCCTGCATCGCAATGCTCACTGCGTGCTCGCTGGAGTGCTGGCCGGGCGCGACGGGCGCGATGTCGATGCCGACGAACTCACTGACGTCCCAGGGCAACGCCGCCGCGGCGCCACTGCCGGTTTCCTCGGTGATGGTGAACAGCGGATGGCAATCGATCGCCAGCTCTTCGCCGCTGTCGACGATGGCTTTCAACGCGGCCAGCAACGCCGCGACGCCGGCCTTGTCGTCCAGGTGACGGGCGCTGATGTGCCCACTTTCGGTGAACTCCGGCAACGGGTCGAAGGCGACGAAATCGCCGACGCTGATGCCGAGCGAGTCACAATCGGCGCGGGTGGCGCAATAGGCGTCCAGGCGCAGTTCGATGTGATCCCAACTGATCGGCATTTCATCGACCGCGGTGTTGAACGCGTGTCCGGAGGCCATCAAGGGCAGCACACTGCCACGGATTACACCGTTGTCGGTAAACAGGCTGACGCGGCTGCCCTCGGCAAAACGGCTGGACCAGCAACCCACGGGGGCCAGCGTCAGGCGGCCGTTGTCCTTGATGGCGCGCACGGCGGCGCCAATGGTGTCCAGGTGCGCGGAAACGGCACGGTCCGGGCTGTTTTTCTTGCCCTTGAGGGTGGCGCGGATGGTGCCGCGACGGGTCATCTCGAAGGGAATGCCCAGCTCTTCGAGCCGTTCGGCGACATAGCGCACGATGGTGTCGGTGAAGCCGGTGGGGCTGGGGATGGCGAGCATTTCCAGCAGGACTTTTTGCAGATAGGTCAGGTCCGGTTCCGGGTATTGGCGAGTCATGGAAACTCCTGATGAGTTGGGGGATCGTTTTCACGCGCAGCAAAGGAATGAATCAACGGACGCTCTGCGTTCGGCTCCTGAGGGACGCGGAGCGTCCCGGGCTGCATTCCCACGCAGAGCGTGGGAGCGATCGGGCGCTACACGGCCGGCTGACTGTGCGGAAACAACAGATCCACAAACCGCTCGGCCGTCGGTTGCGGTTCATGATTAGCCAGTCCGGCGCGCTCGTTGGCTTCGATAAACACGTACTGCGGTTGATCGGCGGCAGACACCATCAGGTCGAGGCCGACCACGGGAATATCCAGCGCCCGCGCCGCGCGCACCGCGGCGTCCACCAGCGTGGGATGGAGGATCGCGGTGACGTCTTCGAGAATCCCGCCGGTATGAAGATTCGCCGTACGCCGCACGAACAGATGCTCACCCGCCGGCAATATGCTGTCGTAGTCGTAACCGGCTGCCTGCACGGTGCGCCCGGTCTCAGGGTCCAGCGGGATCTTGCTTTCGCCGCCTGTAGCCGCCTGGCGCCGTCGACTCTGGGCTTCGATCAGCGCGCCGATGGAGTGCTGGCCATCGCCCACCACCTCGGCCGGTCGACGAATCGCCGCGGCAACCACTTCAAAGCCGATCACCAGAATCCGCAGGTCGAGGCCGTCGTGGAAGCTCTCCAGCAGCACCCGAGTGTCGAATTGACGGGCGGCTTCGATGGCGTTCTGGAGCTCTTCGATGGTCTGTAGATCCACCGCCACCCCTTGCCCCTGTTCACCGTCCAGCGGCTTGACCACCACCCGCTGGTGTTCGTCGAGAAACGCCAGATTGTCATCGGCATTACCCGCCAGTTGTTGCGCGGGCAGGTTCAGGCCGGCGGCCGCGAGCACTTTATGGGTCAGGCTTTTGTCCTGGCACAGGCTCATGCTGATGGCGCTGGTCAGGTCCGTCAGCGACTCGCGGCAACGTACCCGCCGTCCGCCGTGGCTGAGGGTGAACATGCCGGCCTCGGCATCATCGACCTGTACATCAATGCCGCGACGATGGGCTTCCTCGACAATGATCCGCGCGTAGGGGTTGAACTCGGCTTCAGGACCGGGGCCGAGAAACAATGGCTGGTTGATGCCGTTCTTGCGCTTGATCGCAAAGGTCGACAGGTTGCGAAAACCAAGCTTGGCATAAAGGTTTTTTGCCTGGCGATTGTCGTGCAGCACGGACAAGTCCAGGTAACTCAGGCCACGGCTCATGAAGTGTTCGATCAAATGCCGCACCAGCACTTCACCGACGCCGGGCCGCGAACAGTGCGGATCGACCGCCAGGCACCACAGGCTGCTGCCGTGTTCCGGATCGTTGAAGGCCTTGTGATGATTGAGGCCCATGACGCTGCCGATCACCGCGCCGCTGTCGTCGTCCTCGGCCAGCCAGTACACCGGGCCACCCAGGTGACGCGGGGTCAGCAAACTGGCGTCGATCGGCAACATGCCGCGCGCCTGATACAACTGATTGATCGCCTGCCAGTCGGCATCGCCTTGCGCACGACGAATGCGAAAACCGCGAAACACCCGGGTTGCCTGGCGGTAATCGCTGAACCACAACCGCAAGGTGTCAGAGGGGTCGAGAAACAGCTGGGCCGGCTCCAGCCCCAGCACTTGCTGGGGCGCGGCAACATAGAGAGCGATGTCGCGCTCGCCCGGTTGCTCATTGAGCAATTCATGGGCAAGGCTCACCGGGTCGGGGAACGTATGGCCGATCAGTAACCGGCCCCAGCCGCAATGCACGGCAATCGGCGCGGTAGCGAGTTCGCTGCCGTCTTCGGCCAGACGCGCCTGCAAGCGTTCGTAGGAGGGCGCCTGACCACGCAATAGGCGTTGGCTGTACGCCGTGGCTTGAGGTTTCATCGATCAGATTCCTTGTTCACTGAGCCACAGGTTCAGCGCCGCCAATTGCCACAGCTTGGAGCCGCGCAACGGGGTCAATTGACCTTGTGGATCGGTCAGCAAACGGTCGAGCATCGCCGGGTTGAACAGGCCACGATCCTGGCTCGGATCCAGCAGCAATTCGCGCACCCAGTTCAGTGTGTCGCCCTGCAAATGCTTGAGGCCCGGCACCGGGAAGTAGCCTTTCTTGCGATCGATGACTTCGCTCGGAATCACCAGGCGCGCCGCTTCTTTCAGTACTTGCTTGCCGCCATCGGGCAGTTTGAATTTGCCCGGCACCCGGGCTGACAATTCCACCAGGCGATAGTCGAGAAACGGCGTGCGCGCTTCCAGGCCCCAGGCCATGGTCATGTTGTCGACGCGCTTGACCGGGTCATCCACCAGCATCACCGTGCTGTCCAGGCGCAAGGCTTTGTCCACCGCCGCATCGGCGCCGGGCTGTGCGAAATGTTCCTTCACGAAGTCGCCGGCGGCGTCATTCGCGGTCAGCCATTTCGGCTGTACGGTGGCGGCGTAATCCTCGTAGCTGCGGTCGAAGAACGCATCGCGATAGGCCGCGTAGGGATCGGCTGCGCCATCGACCTGCGGATACCAGTGATAACCGGCGAAGAGCTCGTCCGCACCCTGGCCGCTTTGCACCACTTTGCAATGCTTGGCCACTTCGCGGGATAACAGATAGAAAGCGATGCAGTCATGACTGACCATCGGCTCGCTCATCGCGCGGAAGGCGGCGGGAAGTTGCTCGATGATCTCTTTTTCGTCGATGCGCAATTGGTGGTGCCGGGTGCCGTAATGCCTGGCGATCAGGTCCGAATACTGGAACTCGTCACCGCGCTCGCCGCCGGCATCCTGGAAACCGATGGAGAAGGTCGACAGGTTTTCCACGCCGACCTCACGCAACAGGCCGACGAGCATGCTCGAATCGACACCGCCCGACAGCAGCACGCCGACGTCCACCGCCGCCCGTTGACGAATCGCCACCGCCTCGCGGGTGCTGTCGAGGACGCGGTCGCGCCAGTCTTCGAGGGTCAGATTCTTCTCATCCTCGTGTGGGCCGTAGGGCAGGGTCCACCAGGTTTTCTGCTCGGTGGCGCCGTCTGCTTCGATGCGCATCCAGGTGGCGGGCGGCAGTTTTTCGATGCCGGCCAGCAGGGTGCGTGGCGCCGGGACTACGGCATGGAAATTCAGATAATGATTGAGGGCCACGGGATCGAGGACCTGGTTGATGTCACCGCCCTTGAGCAGCGCCGGCAAAGCGGAAGCGAATCGCAGGCGCTGGCCGGTGCGCGACAGGTACAGCGGCTTCACGCCGAGACGGTCACGGGCGATGAACAGGCGCTTGGCGTCGCGCTCCCAGATAACGAAGGCAAACATGCCGTTGAGCTTGGGTAACAGCGCCTCGCCCCAGGCGTGATAGCCCTTGAGCAGCACTTCGGTGTCGCCGCCGGAATAAAAGGCATAACCGAGGCTTTCGAGTTCGCTGCGCAGTTCCGGGAAGTTGTAGATCGCGCCGTTGAAGGCCAGGGACAGGCCCAGTTGCTGGTCGATCATCGGCTGCGCCGAGCCGTCCGACAGGTCCATGATTTTCAGGCGGCGATGGCCCAGGGCAATCGGCCCCTGGCTATGAAAACCCCAGGCGTCAGGGCCTCGAGGTGCCAGGTGATGGGTGATTCGCTCGATGGCTGCAAGGTCTGCAGGTTGATTGTCAAAACGTAACTCGCCAGCTAATCCGCACATAAGTTCCTTACCGGTTTTTCCGTTGGGGAGGGGAATCCGTACCGCGCCTGAAAGGGCGGGTACTCAGAAACTGACCCAGTGAGATCGTGGGAGTTTTAGATCGATAAGTTATATGCGTGATGGGTGGGCTAGCGCTGAAATGCCACCCGTATGGATTTTCTCGATATATAGAAGACCGTTTTCACTCTCGAATGAGTGACTCAAGTCTTGCCCCGGATCAACCGACGCAAGACAAAGCGATTCGGATGACAGGCCTCAGCCACGGCTCTGGGCAGCGGCAGCGGTTCGTCATCCAGCCACGCGGCGATCAGTTCGCCTGACAATGGTGCGGTGATCAGCCCTCGCGAACCGTGGCCGCTATTGACGTACAACCCATCCAGCCAGGGGCAAGGGATGTCCGGGGTTTGCCGGGCATCCTTGCTCAGTGCACTGTAGGCGTCGACGAATGCCTGGCTGTCGGCCAATGGCCCGACAATCGGCAAGTAATCCGGGCTGGTACAGCGAAACGCTGCGCGGCCTTCAAGCTCATCGGCTTGCAGGGTGCGCGCGCCGAGCCGAGCGACCAGGTCTTGCGAGATTTCTTCGAGCATCTGCAAGTTGCCCAGATGCTCGGCAGTGGTCGGAGTCAGGTCGTCGCTGTTGAAATCGAAACTCGCTCCCAGGGTGTGTTCGCCCAGGCGTGCCGGCGCGACATAGCCTTCGGCGCACACCACGGTACTCAGCGCCCGGCTTGAAGGTGTTTGCGGCAAGCGGGTGATTTGTCCGCGAATGCGCTTGAGCGGCAAGTCGCTGCTGAAGGTGAATCGCTTGATCTCGGCAGCGCCGGCCAGCACCACGGCGGGCGCGTCGGCCAGCAACCTGTCGCCCTCCCACGCTTGCCAACTTCCGTCCACACGGCGCAGCTCCAGCACATCGTGATGGGTCAGCAACTCGATGTTCGATTGCGCAGCCTGCCAGTGGCATAGCGCAGGCGGATGTACCCAACCGCCTTCGGGGTAAAACAGGCCCCCCGCGGGCAGTGCGATACCGGCGCGGGCCTCGGCGTGTGCCTGATCGAGTGTGTGCAGCAAGTCCCTGGGAAACGCCGTCGCCAACTGCGCCTGACGCTCGGCCTCCCTGGCATTGAAGGCCAGTTGCAAGACCCCGCAATCGTCCCAGTCAACGCCCCGTTGCAAATGCTCAAGCAAGCGCCGGGTGTAGCCGAACCCGCTGACAATCAATTGCGACAATGCTGTGCCGTGGGAGGAAAGCTTGAGGTACAGCACACCCTGGGGGTTGCCCGAGGCTTCCTGCGCCAGCGCAGCATGACGCTCCAGCAAGCTCACCTGCCAGCCGCGTGCAGCCAGGCTGGCGGCCGTCGCACAACCGGCCAGCCCGGCGCCGATCACCAGCGCGCGACGCTCGCCGGTTGGAGAGGTCGGGCGGGCAAACCACGGTTTCGCCACAGTGGGCATAGGGGTTTCTGCTGGCCAACCGAGGAAGGTACCTCGCAGGATTTCCCATTTGTGGCCGATGCCGGGCGTGCGTTTCATCTTGAAGCCCGCGGCATTGAGCAGCCGGCGCACCCAACCGGTGCTGGTGAAGGTGCTGATGGTCGAGCCGGGCGCCGCCAGGCGGGCCAGCTCGGCAAACAATTCGGCGGTCCACATCTCGGGGTTTTTTGCCGGGGCGAAACCGTCGAGAAACCAGGCGTCGATCTGCGCATCCAGTTGCGGCAGTTGCTCCAGTGCATCGCCGATCAGCAAGGTGAGCGTGACGCGGCCGTTATCCAGGACCAGGCGCTGGAAACCCTGGTGGATTGCCCTGTATTGCGCCAGCAGTTGATCGGCGAACGGCTTGAGTTCCGGCCACAACGCCAGCGCCCGTTGCAGGTCGGGCAGACTCAGCGGGTATTTTTCGACACTGACAAAATGCAGTCGCGCACCCGCTACAGCGTGCTGCTCGAACAACTGCCAGGCGCACAGGAAATTCAACCCGGTGCCGAACCCGGTTTCGCCAATCACCAATCGCCCGCCCGCCGCAAGCGCGGCGAAACGTTCACCCAAAGCGTTCTGTTCCAGGAACACATAGCGGGTTTCGTCCAGCCCCGACAGGTCGGAAAAATAAACATCATCGAACACCCGCGAGCGCGGGAGCCCTTGGTCGTCCCAGTCGATCTGGGCGTGGGGCATTACAGGTTTCATGGCAGGCTCGGTAACGGCAAGGTCGCCATTCTATCCGATCGCGGCAGGGGGCATGACCCATGGCAAGGCCTGCAACGGCCAAAGCGATGAAAATGGGATTTCTGCCCCGCGGGAGCGGTCAATCCACTAGTCTTGCTCACATCTGCCAGGGAGCCGCCCATGTTCGAATCCGCTGAAATCGATCACGCCATCGACAAAGAAACCTACGACGCCGAGGTACCGGCCCTGCGTGAAGCCTTGCTTGAAGCGCAATTCGAACTGCGCCAGCAGAGCCGGTTTCCGGTGATCATCCTGATCAACGGCATCGAAGGCGCCGGCAAGGGCGAGACGGTCAAGCTGCTCAATGAATGGATGGACCCGCGTTTGATCGAGGTCCGCACCTTCGATCAACAAACCGACGAAGAACTGGCGCGGCCCCCGGCCTGGCGCTATTGGCGGATGCTCCCGGCCAAGGGTCGCATGGGGGTATTCTTCGGCAACTGGTACAGCCAGATGCTGCAGGCCCGGGTGCACGGCGTTATCAAGGACCCGAGGTTCGATCAAAGCATCAACGCCGCCGAACGCCTGGAGAAAATGCTGTGCGACGAAGGCGCACTGATCTTCAAGTTCTGGTTCCACCTCTCCAAGAAACAAATGAAGGCGCGCCTCAAGGCGTTGGCCGATGACCCGCTGCACAGCTGGCGGATCAGCCCGCTGGACTGGCAGCAGTCCGAAACCTACGACCGCTTTGTGAAGTACGGTGAACGCGTCTTGCGCCGTACCAGCCGTGACTATGCGCCGTGGCATGTGATCGCGGGAAAGGATGCGCATTATCGCAGCCTGGTGGTGGGGAAAATTTTGCTCGAAGGCCTGCAGGGCGCCCTGAAACGGCCGAAAATCCACCCGGAAAAAGTCAACGCCGCACCCGTATTCCCAAGCGTCGATCAACTGAACCTGCTGGACAGCCTCGACCTGACCTTGAATCTGGCCAAGGGCGATTATGAAGAGCAACTGATCACCGAACAGGCCAGGTTTTCCGGGTTGATGCGCGACAAACGCATGCGCCGACACGCGTTGATGGCAGTGTTCGAAGGCAATGACGCGGCGGGCAAGGGCGGCGCGATTCGCCGGGTTGCCGCGGCACTGGATCCGCGCCAATACAACATCGTACCGATTGCCGCGCCCACCGAAGAGGAACGGGCGCAACCCTATCTCTGGCGTTTCTGGCGACATGTTCCCGCACGGGGGAAATTCACCGTGTTCGACCGCTCCTGGTATGGCCGGGTGCTGGTGGAACGCATCGAAGGATTCTGCACCCCGGCGGACTGGCTGCGCGCCTACAGTGAAATCAACGACTTTGAGGAACAGATAAGCGACGCCGGGGTGATTGTGGTCAAGTTCTGGCTGGCCATCGACAAACAGACGCAACTGGAACGTTTCCAGGAGCGCGAAGAGATCCCGTTCAAACGCTTCAAGATCACCGAGGACGATTGGCGCAACCGCGACAAGTGGGACGACTATCGCACCGCCGTCGGCGACATGGTTGACCGCACCAGCACGGAAATCTCGCCCTGGACCCTGGTGGAGGCCAATGACAAGCGCTGGGCGCGGGTCAAGGTCTTGCGCACCATCAACCTTGCATTGGAAGAGGCGTTCGAAAAGTCGGACAAGCGCAAGGGCAAGTAGCCAGGCGATGGTTACGCATACGCGAGGTGAATGATTGTCGCGGTCGGTTATTGGGTGGGCTTATGCTCGGTCCACTCTCAACCGACAACAACAATGAGGTATGCCATGCGTGAAGTGGTGATCGTCGACAGCGTGCGGACCGGCCTGGCCAAATCCTTTCGCGGCAAGTTCAACATGACCCGTCCCGACGACATGGCGGCGCATTGTGTCGACGCCTTGCTGGCGCGTACCGGCATCGACCCGGCCAGCGTCGAGGACTGCATCGTCGGTGCCGGCTCCAACGAAGGCTCCCAGGGCTATAACATCGGGCGCAACGTCGCGGTGTTGTCGCGCCTGGGCATCGGCGTCGCCGGCATGACCCTCAACCGCTTCTGCTCGTCGGGCCTGCAGGCGATCGCCATCGCCGCCAACCAGATCGCATCCGGTTGCAGCGATATCATCGTTGCCGGTGGCGTCGAGTCCATCAGCCTGACGATGAAAAGCATCAACACCGATCACCTGATCAATCCACTGCTCAAGGAGCAGGTGCCGGGGATCTACTTCCCGATGGGCCAGACCGCCGAAATCGTCGCTCGACGTTACGATGTCAGCCGTGAAGAACAGGACCTGTACGCCCTGCAAAGCCAGCAGCGCACTGCCAAGGCACAAGCGGCTGGGTTGTTCGACGATGAAATCGTGCCGATGGCGGTGAAGTACCGGGTTGAAGACAAGGCCAGCGGCCAGGTGCAGATTCTCGAAGGCGTCGTGGATCACGATGACTGCAACCGTCCTGATACCACCCTGCAAAGCCTGGCCGGGTTGAAACCGGTGTTCCTCGAAGATGGCTCGGTCACCGCCGGTAACTCGTCGCAACTGTCCGACGGCGCCTCCATGACCCTGGTGATGAGCCTGGAAAAGGCCCTGGCGCTGGGCTTGCAGCCCAAGGCGTTCTTCCGCGGATTCACCGTGGCGGGCTGCGAACCGGACGAGATGGGTATCGGCCCGGTGTTCTCGGTGCCCAAGCTGCTCAAGGCCAAGGGCTTGCACCTGGGCGACATCGATTTGTGGGAACTGAACGAAGCCTTCGCCTCGCAGTGCCTGTACGCGCGTAATCGACTGGAAATCGACAACGACAGGTACAACGTCAATGGCGGCTCGATCTCCATTGGCCACCCGTTCGGTATGACCGGTTCGCGTCAGGTCGGGCACATCGTTCGCGAGTTGCAGCGGCGCAATCTGCGATACGGCATCGTCACCATGTGCGTGGGCGGCGGGATGGGGGCTACCGGGTTGTTCGAGGCGGTGCGCTGATCTGACACTTATGCATGAACCCCTTGCGCGGCCTGATCAGCTGAGCGGCGGCGTCTCGCCAGAAAATGGTTGCGACCTGCACAGTTTCATTCGCGGCCAAGCGTTAACTGTCCCTGTGTGCCACCCGGCTTAACGCCTAGAATGACGCGACTTGTTTTCCGGATTGGGGTTCGCATGCACGTTTCATCGGGTCGCTGGGTTTATGGGCTGTTCCTGGCCTTGCTGACCGCGCTGTTGTGGGGAATCCTGCCGATCAAGCTCAAACAGGTGCTGCTGGTGATGGACCCGGTCACGGTGACCTGGTTTCGTCTGATGGTGTCTGGTGGCTGCCTGTTCATTTACCTGGCGGCGACCAGGCGCCTGCCGAGCCGCAAAGTGCTCGGGCCGCGGGGTGGCTGGCTGGTGCTGATGGCGGTTCTCGGCCTGGTGGGCAACTACGTGCTGTACCTGATGGGGTTGAACCTGCTCAGCCCCGGCACCGCGCAACTGGTGGTGCAGATGGGCCCGATCATGTTGCTGATCGCCAGTGTGTTCGTGTTCAAGGAAC
The DNA here is from genome assembly GCF_044744285.1 of Pseudomonas sp. NPDC087336. Classification (NCBI taxonomy): domain Bacteria; kingdom Pseudomonadati; phylum Pseudomonadota; class Gammaproteobacteria; order Pseudomonadales; family Pseudomonadaceae; genus Pseudomonas; species Pseudomonas sp. NPDC087336. The sequence continues at coordinate 20,964 of NZ_JBIUYA010000021.1, forward strand.
GGTTCAGTCTGGGGCAGGGGATTGGCTTGCTGGTGTTGTTGATCGGCTTTGCGTTGTTTTTCAACCAGCGCCTGACTGAGCTGCTGACCTCGTTGAGCGACTATACCGCCGGTGTTTTGCTGGTGTTGCTGGCGTCCACGGTCTGGACCTTTTATGCGCTGGGGCAGAAGCAGTTGCTGACGGTGTGGAATTCGCTGCAGGTGATGATGGTGATCTACCTGTTTTGCGGGCTGCTGCTGACCCCTTGGGTGCATCCACTGCAAGCCCTGCAATTGAACCCGTTGCAAGGCTGGCTGTTGCTGGCGTGCTGCATGAACACCCTGATTGCCTATGGCGCATTTGCCGAGGCGCTGGCGCATTGGGAGGCGTCGCGGGTCAGTGCGACATTGGCCATTACACCCTTGGTGACTTTTGCTGCCGTTGCACTGGCTGCCTGGTGGTGGCCGGAGTACGTGCACGCCGAAACCATCAACGGTTTGGGTTATGGCGGGGCGGTGTTGGTGGTATTGGGGTCGGCATTGGTGGCGTTGGGGCCGTCGATGATTGCCGGGCTCAAGGCGCGCAAGGTGCGGATGGCGGCCAGTTAGATCGCGTTATCGTTCTTCGCGAGTAAGCCCGCTCCCACATTTGACCGAGTTCCTTCAGGGAAAACACAATCGAATGTGGGAGCGGCTTGCTCGCGAAGACTGACTGTCAGGCGCTACAGGAGCTCAACCCTTGGCCCCAGCCTCCAGCATATTCTGCGGCCTTACCCAGGCATCAAACTGCTCATCGGTCAGATACCCCAGCTGCAACGCCGCCGCACGCAACGTCAGCCCTTCGCTGTAAGCCTTCTTGGCGATCTCTGCCGATTTGTCATAACCAATGTGCGGGTTCAGCGCCGTCACCAGCATCAAGCCTTGTTCCAGGTGTTCAGCCATTTTTCCGGCGTCCGGTTCCAGGCCGGCGATGCAATGCTGCTGGAAGTTGCTGCAGCCATCGGCCAGCAGGCGAATCGATTGCAGCAGGTTGTGGATGATCACCGGCTTGAACACATTCAGCTGCAGGTGACCCTGGCTCGCCGCGAAGCCGATGGTCACGTCGTTGCCCAGCACCTGGCAGGCCAGCATCGACAGCGCTTCGCACTGGGTGGGGTTGACCTTGCCCGGCATGATCGAACTGCCTGGTTCGTTGGCCGGCAGTTTGACTTCGGCGAAGCCGGCGCGCGGGCCGGAGCCGAGCAAGCGCAGGTCATTGGCAATTTTCATCAGCGTCACAGCGAGGGTTTTCAGCGCGCCGGATAAGGTGGTCAGCGGCTCGTGGCCGGCCAGCGCCGCAAACTTGTTCGGCGCGGTGATGAACGGCAAGCCGGACAAGGCGGCCAGTTCCGCGGCAATGGCTTCACCGAAGCCGTGGGGTGAGTTCAGCCCGGTGCCGACCGCCGTACCACCCTGGGCCAGTTCACAGACCGCCGGCAGCGCGCTGCGGATCGCCCGTTCGGCGTAGTCGAGCTGTGCGATGAACGCCGAGACTTCCTGGCCAAAGGTGATCGGCGTCGCGTCCATCATGTGGGTGCGCCCGGTCTTGACCAGTTTCATGTGGCGGGCCGACAGCTCGGCCAGGCCACCGGACAGTTCGCTGATCGCCGGCAGCAAGTGCTGTTGCACTGCCTGTGCGGCGGCGATGTGCATGGCCGTGGGGAAACAGTCGTTGGAACTCTGGGAGCGGTTGACGTGATCGTTGGGGTGCACCGGGGACTTGCCGCCACGCGGGTTGCCAGCCAGTTCGTTGGCGCGTCCGGCGATCACTTCGTTGACGTTCATGTTGCTCTGGGTGCCGCTGCCTGTCTGCCAGACCACCAGCGGGAACTGATCGTCATGCTCGCCGTCGAGCACTTCATCGGCCGCCTGCTCGATCAGCCTGGCGATGTCCGCAGGCAGATCGCCGTTACGGTCGTTGACCCGCGCCGCCGCTTTCTTGATCAGCGCCAAGGCGTGCAGTACCGCCAGCGGCATGCGTTCGTCGCCGATGGCAAAGTTGACCAGCGAGCGTTGTGTCTGAGCCCCCCAATAGGCCTCATCCGGGACTTCCACCTGGCCCAGGCTGTCGGTTTCGATTCGGCTCATCGTGCACACTCCTGTAGGTCTGATTGCGCAGTTTAGGCCGTGATCGGCGGCCGTGGTTCCATCAGTCTGGATTCTGCCCATTCAACCCCTCTAAATCAGGCGCGACAAGGCGTGGGGTTGAGCGACAGAGTTTTTTAGGCGCAGAATGGTCGTCCTTGGGGTTTTACCTCGCCTGCTAGAAAAGGAAACTCGATGACTCGTCTTCGTGCCATCTGTACCGCGGTTGCACTGGTCTGCGCCAGCGGCCCTGTTTTTGCCGATACCGCCAGCCACAACGCCAGTGCCGAGGCTTTCCTGACCCTGGCGCATGCTGACAAACTGGGTACTCCGGTGTACATGCAAGTACAGCAGATGTTCGCCCAGCGCTTCCAGCAAACCAAAGCCCCCGAGTCGAAAAAAGCCGTACTCGAAACCTACCAGGCCAAGGCCAACGCCGCCCTGGACCAGGCCATTGGCTGGAACAAGCTGAAGCCGGACATGGTCAAGCTCTACACCACCAACTTCACCGAGTCGGAGCTCAAGGACCTGGTCGCGTTCTACCAGTCGCCACTGGGCAAGAAAGTCCTGGAGAAAATGCCGCAGCTGACCCAGCAATCGGCCCAGATGACCCAGGCCAAGCTGGAAAGCGCGGTGCCTGTGGTCAACAAGCTGCTGGCTGACATGACCGCCGAGCTGGAGCCTAAAGCCGCCGCTCCAGCCAAGAAAAAGCCTTGAGCCGGAGTTGGGCATGACCATGCAACAACGCATTGAATCGACGCTGGGCCTGCTACAGCCCGAGCATTTGCAGGTGCTGGACGAAAGCCACATGCACAGCCGTGGGTTGCAAACCCACTTCAAGGCCGTGGTGGTCAGTGCACAGTTCGAAGGCCTGAACCGGGTCAAGCGCCACCAGAAGGTCTACGGCACGCTTGGCGAGCTGATGGGCGAGTTCCATGCCTTGGCGCTGCATACCTACACGCCTGAGGAATGGGCACAAATCGACGCGGCCCCGGCTTCTCCGACCTGTGCCGGTGGCAGCAAACACTGACCCCCCCCTGTAGGAGCTGGCTTGCCAGCGAAGGCGATCTCAAGGACGCCATCGCTGGCAAGCCAGCGCCTACAATTATTTGTTAGAATGTCCAACGCGTCGCTCTAGCGGCGCGTTTTTTTTCGCATCCGGTTCACCCCTTACGAGGGTAGCCACCTGGAGATTTACCCATGACACAACAGATTGTCGTGGCGGCACTGTATAAGTTCGTCACCCTGCAAGATTACGTCGCCCTGCGCGAGCCCCTGCTCAAGGCAATGGTCGACAACGGCATCAAAGGCACGCTGCTGATCGCCGAAGAAGGCATCAACGGCACCGTGTCCGGCAGCCGCGAAGGCATCGACGGGCTGATGGCCTGGCTCAAGAACGACCCGCGCATGGACGACATCGACCATAAAGAGTCGTACTGCGACGAGCAGCCGTTCTACCGCACCAAGGTCAAACTCAAGAAAGAGATCGTGACCCTGGGCGTTGAAGGCGTGGACCCGAACAAGAAGGTCGGCACCTACGTCGACCCGCAGGACTGGAACGCGCTGATCAGCGACCCGCAAGTGCTGTTGATCGATACCCGCAACGACTATGAAGTCTCGATCGGCACCTTCGAAGGCGCGATCGACCCGAAAACCACCAGTTTTCGCGAATTTCCCGACTACATCAAAGCCAACTTCGACCCGGCCGTGCACAAGAAAGTGGCGATGTTCTGCACCGGCGGCATTCGTTGTGAAAAAGCCTCGAGCTACATGCTCAGCGAGGGCTTCGATGAGGTCTATCACCTCAAGGGTGGCATCCTGAAATACCTCGAAGAGGTGCCTCAGGAAGAAACCAAATGGCAGGGCGACTGCTTCGTGTTCGATAACCGCGTGACGGTTCGCCACGACCTGAGTGAAGGCGACTACGATCAATGCCATGCCTGTCGCACACCGGTCAGCGTCGACGACCGGGCCAGCGAGCATTACGTGGCCGGGATCAGTTGCCCGCATTGCTGGGATACGCTGAGCGAGAAAACCCGTCGCAGCGCGATCGACCGGCAAAAGCAGATCGAACTGGCCAAGGCTCGTAACCTGCCGCACCCGATCGGCTACAACTACAAGCAAGCATCCACTGAGGCCTGAACCATGTCTGCACGCCTGCTCTATGTGATGGACCCGATGTGTTCCTGGTGCTGGGGTTTCGCCCCGGTGGCCAACGCGTTGGTCGAGCAGGCGCAAGCCGCAGGCGTGGACGTGCACTTGGTGGTGGGTGGTTTGCGCACCGGCAGTGGCTCGGCGCTGGAGCCGAGCACCCGTCGCTACATCCTTGAGCACTGGCAGGCCGTCACCGAGGCCACGGGGCAACCCTTCAAGCTTGAGGGTGCGTTGCCCGACGGCTTCGTCTATGACACCGAGCCGGCCTGTCGGGCGTTGGTGACTGCACGGGGCCTGGCGTCGGATTGCGCGTGGAAGCTGCTGGGGTTGATCCAGCATGCGTTTTACGCCGAAGGTCGCGATGTCACCCGCGCCAGCGTTCTGGTTGAGTTGGCGGAACAGGCCGGGCTGCCGCGCATCGAGTTCGCCGCCGCTTTCGACCGTGCCGACACGCACGCCGCGACGGCTGCCGATTTCACCTGGGTCCAGGACCTGGGCATTGCCGGTTTCCCGACGTTGCTGGCTGAACGCAATGGCCAGTTGGCGTTGCTGACCAATGGCTATCAGCCCCTCAGTGTCCTGTCCCCCTTGCTCGGCCGCTGGCTGGAGCGTGCTGCCTGTGCATGATCCGGCCAACGACACCCCAACCGTTAAACGTGTCGACCGGCTAAGCTGGGCAGAAATCCGTCGCCTGGCCCTTCATCACAAGAAATCCCTGTGGATCGCCAACGGCGTGGCCGTGTTGGCGACCCTGTGCAGCGTACCGATTCCCTTGCTCCTGCCGCTGCTGGTAGACGAAGTGTTGCTGGGGCACGGCGACACCGCGCTGAACATCATGAACCACGCGTTGCCCCAGGCCTGGCAGAAAGCCGCGGGCTACATCGGCCTGATGCTGGTGGTGACCCTGGCCCTGCGTTGCGCGGCATTGCTGTTCAACGTGGTGCAGGCGCGCCTGTTCGCCGCCTTGGCCAAGGACATCGTCTACCGCATTCGCATCCGCCTGATCGAGCGCCTCAAGCGTATTTCACTCGGGGAATACGAAAGTCTGGGCAGCGGCACGGTGACCACGCACCTGGTGACCGACCTCGACACCCTGGACAAATTCGTCGGCGAAACCCTCAGTCGTTTCCTGGTGGCCATGCTGACGCTGGTGGGCACCGCGGGCATCCTGGTGTGGATGCACTGGCAACTGGCGCTGCTGATCCTGTTGTTCAATCCCTTGGTGATCTACGCCACGGTGCAGTTGGGCAAGCGGGTCAAACACCTGAAGAAACTCGAGAACGACAGCACCTCGCGCTTCACCCAGGCGTTGACCGAAACCCTGGACGCGATCCAGGAAGTGCGGGCCGGTAACCGCCAGGGCTTTTTCCTCGGCCGTTTGGGGCAACGCGCCCGGGACGTTCGTGATTACGCGGTGAACTCGCAATGGAAAACCGATGCCTCGAACCGGGCCAGCGGTTTGCTGTTCCAGTTCGGCATCGATATTTTCCGTGCCGCCGCCATGTTGACCGTGCTGTTTTCCGACCTGTCCATCGGCCAGATGCTCGCGGTATTCAGCTACCTGTGGTTCATGATCGGTCCGGTCGAGCAGCTGCTCAACCTGCAATATGCTTACTACGCCGCCGGCGGCGCATTGTCGCGGATCAACGAGCTGCTTGCCCGGGCCGATGAGCCGCAACACCCGGGCGGTGTCGACCCGTTCAAAGGTCGTGAAACCGTTGGCATCGAAGTCCAGGGATTGAGTTTCGGTTACGGCGACGAACTGGTGTTGAACCAGATGGACCTGTCGATTGCGCCCGGCGAAAAGGTCGCGATCGTCGGCGCCAGCGGTGGCGGCAAGAGCACCCTGGTGCAGTTGCTGCTGGGCTTGTACACGCCGCTGGCCGGGACCATCCGTTTCGGCGGTTCGACCCAGCAGGAGATCGGCCTGGAAACCGTGCGGGAAAACGTCGCGGTGGTCCTGCAACACCCGGCGCTGTTCAATGACACCATCCGCGCGAACCTGACCATGGGACGTGAGCGCAGCGACGAGGCGTGCTGGAATGCCCTGGAAATCGCGCAATTGCACAACACGGTGCGCGAGTTGCCCAATGGCCTGGACAGCATCGTCGGGCGTTCCGGCGTGCGTTTGTCCGGCGGCCAGCGCCAACGCCTGGCCATCGCGCGGATGGTGCTGGCCGATCCCAAGGTGGTGATTCTCGACGAGGCCACCTCGGCGCTGGATGCTGCCACCGAATACAACCTGCACCAGGCCCTGGCGCGATTCCTCAGCCACCGCACCACCTTGATCATTGCCCACCGCTTGTCCGCGGTGAAACAGGCCGATCGGGTGCTGGTGTTTGACGGTGGGCAGATCGCCGAGGATGGCGACCACCAGCAGCTGATTGCCGAAGGTGGCCTGTACGCCAAGCTTTATGGGCATTTGCAGCAGCATTGAGGCAGTGCCAAGGCACCTTGAGTGAACTTTCCCGTAATGGGAGGCGGGGGCCGCTTGCCGGGATGCGGAAGGCCCCCTAGTCTAGCTGTAGCGATCACGTGGATGATGATCTGGTAGTGCTAAAACAAGGGACCTCATGAATCAAGCGCGGATTCTCGGAACGCCACGGTTGCTGGGCATCGTCTGGCCATTTATCGCCGTTGTGTTATTTCAGGCCCTGTTGGGGGGCGTCAGCCTTTATGTATTGTCGGCGGTCCGTGGATATGTTGCCGGTGAAAGCCTATGGTCCAAGGGCCAGAAGGACGCCATCTATTACCTCAATCTGTATGCCGACAGTCGCGACGAGAGCAAATTCGTCAAGTACCAGGAGGCCATTGCGGTCCCTCAGGGAGGGCATGAGCTGCGACTGGCACTTGACCAGCAGCCACCCGATATCGAGGCGGCCAGGGTGGCGATTCTCAAGGGTGGCAATCATCCCGATGACGTCCCCAGCCTGATCTGGCTGTACCTCAATTTTCGCCATTTCAGCTACCTCGAAAAAGCCATCGATCGCTGGACGGTGGGTGACGCATACCTTGATCAACTCGATGATGTCGCCAGGGACATGCACCGGCACATCAGCGTCAAGCCGGCCGACCCCGCTGACATCTATCGCTGGAAGGAACAGATTTTCGCCATCAACAACGAGGTGACGCCAGCGGCGAAGGCCTTCAGCGATGCCCTGGGCGAGGGTTCGCGGATGATCCTGCGACTGTTGCTGGCGACGAACCTGGCCACCGCCCTCGGCCTGATCGCCCTGGCGCTGCTGCGCACGCACAAACTGCTCAAGCAGCGGCACGCGTTTGCCGACGCCCTGCAACTGGAGAAGGAGCGGGCGCAAATCACTCTGCAATCGATTGGCGACGCGGTGATCACCACCAATGTCGAGGGCGCAATCGCCTACATGAATCCGGCCGCCGAAGCCTTGACCCACTGGAAAGCCGAACAGGCGACCGGGCTGCCGTTGGCGGCGCTGTTCAATCTGCTGGACGACAATGCCCAGGCCGATGGCTTTACCTTGATAGAGCACATCTTGAGTGGTCAGCTCAGTGGCGGCAGCGAACATTCCAAGCTCATTCAGCGTCTCGATGGCAGCACGGTGTCGGTCACGCTGGTGGGGGCGCCGATCCGCAATGCCGGCAAGGTCAGCGGTGCCGTGCTGGTGCTGCATGACATGACCCAGGAGCGGCAATACATTGCCAATCTGTCCTGGCAAGCGACCCATGATGCGCTGACCGGGCTCGCCAATCGCCGCGAGTTCGAATTCCGTCTGGAACAGGCGCTGCAGGCCCTGACGCGAACGCCTGGGCGCCACGCCTTGATGTTCCTCGATCTGGACCAGTTCAAGTTGGTCAACGATACCTGCGGACACGCGGCGGGTGACGAATTGCTGCGGCACATCTGTGCGCTGTTGCAATCCGGATTGCGCGAGAGCGACACCCTGGCCCGGTTGGGCGGTGACGAGTTTGGCATCCTGCTGGAAAACTGTGCACCGGAGGCGGCCGAAAAAATCGCCGAGGGCTTGCGCCAGACCGTGCAGAACCTGCACTTCGTGTGGAAAGGACGGCCGTTCGTGACTACCGTGAGCATCGGGCTGGTGCATATCAATGCGCATCCGACCACCCTGGAAGTCTCGTTGCGCGCGGCTGACATGGCCTGCTACATGGCCAAGGAAAAGGGCCGCAACCGGGTCCAGGTGTATCACGCCGACGACTCGGAGCTGTCCCTGCGCTTTGGCGAAATGGCATGGGTGCAGCGCTTGCACATGGCTCTGGAAGAAGATCGTTTTTGCCTGTACGCCCAGGAAATCGCCCCGCTCGGTCAGGTCGAACAGGGTGGTGGGCATATCGAAATTCTGCTGCGTCTGCATGACGAAGCCGGGCGCATGATATTGCCCGACAGTTTTATTCCGGCAGCCGAACGTTATGGCTTGATGACTTCCCTGGATCGTTGGGTTGTACAAAACGTATTCAAGATCATTGCCCAATGTATAGCCGAGAAGCACAAAGAGCCTTTAGCAATGTGTGCGATTAATCTGTCAGGCACAACTATAGGAGATGAAGCGTTCCTGGACTTCCTGCGTCAACAGTTCATTAGTTACTCCATACCACCTGAAATAATTTGTTTTGAAATCACTGAAACCAGTGCTATTTCCAATCTTGCCAGTGCAATTAAATTCATCAATGAACTCAAAGGCTTAGGGTGTCTGTTTTCCCTGGACGACTTTTGCGCCGGTATGTCCTCGTTCGCCTACTTGAAACATTTGCCTGTAGACTTCCTGAAGATCGACGGGAGTTTCGTAAAGGATATGCTGGACGACCCGATTAACCGCGCCATGGTCGAAGTGATCAACCACATCGGTCATGTCATGGGTAAGCGTACGATTGCCGAGTTTGTTGAAACGCCCCAGATCGAGCAGGCATTGCTGGAGATCGGGGTTGATTACGCTCAAGGGTATGTCATTGAACGCCCGCATCTGTTTACCTGCGACAGCTTGAAAAGTCGTCCAGCCAGGCCGCAGCCTCTGTTATTTAAGGCGCCCGGCACGTTCCGTTGAAGTCTCTCGTTGATCGGAACAATCACAATCAAAAGGAGCCCGACAGTGATCGAGACATTCAACCGAACCGGACCACTCATGGAAGCTGCAAGTTATCCTGCCTGGGCCCAGCGCCTGATTCAGGATTGCAGCGCGAGTAAGCGCCGGGTTGTAGAGCACGAGCTGTATCAGCGCATGCGAGATAACAGACTCAGCGCGAAGACGATGCGCCAGTACCTGATCGGGGGCTGGCCCGTGGTCGAACAGTTCGCGTTATACATGGCACAGAACCTGACCAAGACCCGTTTTGCCCGCCACCCGGGCGAAGACATGGCGCGTCGCTGGTTGATGCGCAACATTCGTGTCGAACTCAACCATGCCGACTACTGGGTGAACTGGAGCCGTGCCCACGGCGTCAGCCTGGAAGATCTGCAGGCGCAGCAGGTAGCCCCTGAACTTCACGCATTGAGCCATTGGTGCTGGCACACCAGTTCCGCCGATTCGCTGATCGTTGGCATTGCCGCCACCAATTACGCCATCGAAGGCGCGACCGGTGAGTGGTCGGCGGTGGTCTGTTCCAATGGTCTTTATGCGGCAGCCTTCCCCGAGGAGGATCGCAAGCGGGCCATGAAGTGGCTGAAGATGCATGCCCAGTATGACGATGCCCACCCCTGGGAAGCGCTGGAAATTATCTGCACCCTGGCCGGCATGAACCCGAGCAAGTCATTGCAGGTGGAATTGCGTCAGGCCGTGTGCAAGAGCTACGACTATATGTTCCTGTTCCTGGAACGTTGCATGCAGCTGGAGCATTCGGAAAAGGCCCCGGTAATGCGTGAGCGATTGGAGATGGCCGAAAGCTGATCGTTAAACGCCCATGAAAAAGCCCGCCCCTGGTGACAGGGGCGGGCTTTTTTACAGGTGTCAGGCGCTTACTTTGAGCCCCACCAGCCCGGTGATGATCAACGCCACGCTGGCCAGGCGGACCAGTGCCATGGATTCGCCAAACAGAATGATGCCGGCAATCACGGTGCCGACTGCGCCCACTCCAGTCCAGATTGCATAGGCCGTGCCCAGCGGCAATTCCTTCATGGCCAGGCCCAGCAAGCCAAGGCTGACGGCCATGGCCGCTACCGTGAGCACAGTGGGCAACGGGCGGCTGAAACCATCGGTGTACTTGAGGCCAACGGCCCAGCCCACTTCGAACAGGCCGGCGAAAAACAGAATGATCCAGGACAAGGAAGACCTCCATCGATTGACGGGGTCGTCCCCAGGTTAATGACTCGATCGAGCCGCGAGGTCGTCCTCGCGTTTGCGCAATATAGTGCCCAGCATTAACCCGGGGATCAAGTTTTCACGTATCAGTCGGTCGCTTGCCGAGCTGCGATGCGCCCATCTTCTTTCTCGCTCATGCGGCGGAAATACGTCGAGAGCAACGCCCCGGAAATGTTGTGCCACACACTGAACAGTGCGCTCGGCACTGCCGCCAGCGGTGAGAAGTGCGCGCTGGCCAGGGCCGCGCCCAGCCCGGAGTTCTGCATCCCGACTTCCAGCGCCAGGGATTTGCGCTGGGCCAGTGGCAACTTGAACAGGCGCCCGGTGAAGTAACCCAGCAGGTAACCGAAGCTGTTGTGCAGCATGACCACGGCCATGATCAACAGCCCCGACTCGGCAATTTTCGCCTGGCTGGCGGCCACTACGGCGGTGACGATGATCACGATGCTGACCACCGAGACCAGAGGCAGCACGTCCACCGCGTGGCGAACCTTGTCGCCGAGCACGCGCTGGGCAACGACACCCAACACGATCGGCAGCAACACCACCTGCAGGATCGACCAGAACAGCTCCATGAACGACACCGGCAACCAGGCCGAAGCCAGCAGCCAGATCAAGGCCGGGGTCAGCAGCGGAGCGAGGAGGGTGGTCACGGCAGCGATGGCCACCGACAACGCCAGGTCGCCGCTGGCCAGCCAGGTCATCACGTTAGACGAGGTGCCGCTTGGGCAGCAGCCGACCAGAATCACGCCGACGGCAATCTCTGGCGGCAAATGCAACGCCTGGCAGAGCAACCACGCCACGCCGGGCATGATCACGAAATGCGCCACCACGCCCAAAGCCACGCGCCACGGGTGGCGGGCGACTTCGGCGAAGTCTTTGAGCTTGAGGGTCAGGCCCATGCCGAACATCACCAGCCCCAGCAACGGCACGATGGCGCCCTTGAGGCCAATGAACCAGGCCGGTTGCAGGAACGCCACGACGGCGAAAATCAGTACCCAGTACTGTAGGAGCTGGCTTGCCAGCGAAGGCGTCGCAATGGCCTGCGCATGACTTGATGGCCCCTTCGCTGGCAAGCCAGCTCCTACAATAGATCACCGTGGAGTTAGATGCCCTGAGGTGTCTCCTCCCCACCCAACGCCTCAACCAATGCCGGCAGGAAATCACCAAAGGTCAGCATCATCAGCGTGAAGCTGGCATCCAGTTGGCCGAGGGCTTCATCGCCACCGTCCTGTTCCGCCTGGTCTTGCAGCAGGTCTTCGAACTTCAGGCGCTTGACCACCATCTTGTCGTCGAGGACGAAAGACAGTTTGTCCTGCCAGGCCAGCGATAGCTGAGTGACCACTTTGCCAGTGCTCAGGTGCAGCTGGATTTCTTCGCTGGTCAGGTCCTGACGCTTGCAACGCACGATGCCGCCGTCTTCGTGGGTGTCGCGCAGTTCGCACTCGTCCAGCACAAAGAAGTCGTCCGCGGCTTTTTGCGTGGTGACCCACTCGGTCATGGTCGCGGTCGGGGACATCTTCACGGTCAGCGGGCGCACCGGCAGGGTGCCGATCACTTCACGCAGGGTGGACAACAGGTCCTCGGCGCGTTTCGGGCTGGCCGAGTTGACCAGGATCAGGCCCTGTTTCGGCGCGATGGCGGCGAAGGTCGAGGAGCGACGGATAAAGGCGCGCGGCAGGAAGGCCTGGATGATTTCATCCTTGATCTGGTCGCGTTCCTTCTTATAGACCTTGCGCATTTGCTCGGCTTCGATCTCTTCGACCTTTTCCTTCACCGCGTCACGCACGACGCTGCCCGGCAGGATGCGTTCTTCCTTGCGTGCGCTGATCAGCAGGAAATCACCGCTGACGTGCACCAGCGGGGCATCTTCGCCCTTGCCGAACGGCGCGACGAAACCGTAGGTGGTCAACTCCTGGCTTGCACATGGACGCGCCAGCTTGGTGGCCAGTGCAGTCTCCAACGCCTCGGCATCAACAGGCAGATCTTGGGTCAGGCGATAGATAAGCAGGTTTTTGAACCACATGGGGTGAGTCTCTCCTTTATACAAAGGGGGGCATTATTGTCTTCCGTGTGTCATAGGCCAACCCTTCTCTAAGCCTTTGGAAGGCATGAGAAAATTAATTAAAAAAGTGCTTGCCAGAGGTGGGGGCGCTCCGTAGAATGCGCGCCACACCGAAGCGAAGGGTGATTAGCTCAGCTGGGAGAGCGTCTGCCTTACAAGCAGAATGTCGGCGGTTCGATCCCGTCATCACCCACCATTCGTTTCAAGCGTTTCGCGCAGCGGTAGTTCAGTCGGTTAGAATACCGGCCTGTCACGCCGGGGGTCGCGGGTTCGAGTCCCGTCCGCTGCGCCATATTCGGTAACCTGGAACACTGAACGCCAGGTCACCACAGAAAGCCCGCTCAATGCGGGCTTTTTGCTGTCTGGGTTTTGGATTTTCTTCCCATTGTATCCCTATTGCCCGGCATTACGAGCATGGCGGTAATCGCTCACAGCTTCGTAAACGGCCTTGCGCAGCCGGTTGATGCCGCCGATGGGGCGGTGCGCCTCAAGCCCGAACCAAGGGTTGAATGACTGATTGTCGCATTGCAGGTTCAACGCCGGGGTGTCGAAATCCTGGGCGGGCAGGGTGATCCGTGCCACCGTCTCGAAGGGCGCATCGCTTTCCTGCCACTTAATGCTGGTGTCCTCGATCGGCATGTACTTGCTCGCGTCCTGCCGCTGTATCTGCAAGACGAAACACGCGGGCATCCGGTCGGTCGATAACTGCTGGTACAGCGCATTGCGCAGGAAATTCGGCAACTTTTGGTTCTGCGCGGGCAGGGCATAGGCCGGGCAGCTGCCAGGATCCGGCATGACCCGAAACTTGGCATTGGCCTCACCGAACTTGTAGGGCGACACCGAAAAGTAAGTCGTGCGCGTAGGGCTTTCCGGGGCGGGGGCGAGTGTCGCCAGGGCGATGAACAGATGGCGGACCTGCCAGGTGCGCGGGTCCCAGTTCGGGAAGAACGCCAGCACCTTTTTGCCGTCCGCCTGGGCGGCCACATTCTGACGATACTCGGCGACATCGCTGACAAAGAAGTTCGGATGACTGAACATCACGAAGTCCTGTTCAGCTCGACCCGGTTGATCGCTCAGCAGCTGTTTGCCGGGCACATCGTGCAGCTTGATCGCCATGCCCCGTGCATCGCGGATACTGTCGAATTGAGGGTAGGCGTTGCCGTTGGACAGGCGCATCGTCGCCTGCCAGGTTTTGCCTGGTTCGCTGAACACACCCTGACGCAGTTCTCCCGCCAGTTCCGGCAACACCTGCACCTCGGCCTTCACGCAGCCGTGGGCCTTGGCGTGGGCATCGCGCAGGTAGCGGGTGTTTTCACGGTGCTGGTCGACGATACGTACTGCCGTCTGGATGATGTCCTGGGTCATAGCGGCTTCGCCATCGGGGATCAACTCTTGCGCTGACACTGGTCCACGGTGCTGCCAGGCGAACCACGCCGTAGCCAATGCCCAGCCGAGCAACCCCAGGCCCAGCAACCAGAGCAGGGTCTTACCGAGAAAAGCGCCCAGGCGCGTCCACAGACGATTCATGGCAGTTGAGCCTCAAGAGGGCTGCCCAGCACTTTCAAATACTCCAGCAAGGCCCAGCGCTCTTCGGGTTGCAGCAAGCGGCCGATCACGCCGTTGCCACGCTTGCCGGCGCGGAATTCGTGGCCGCTGTTGTGATTGCCGGTAATGCGTGTGTCGAACACAAAGCCATTGGTAAAGGCTTCGGTGCGATAGCCCAAGTGCCTCGGATCGTACTCGAAAGTGCCTTTGTAAAAGGTGGTGGCGCGTTCGTCCTGGGGCGACAGCAATTGATAGATGCTCGGCACCGAACCGTTGTGCAGGAACGGCGGCGTCGCCCATACGCCCGCCAAGGGCCGGGCCTTGTAGGCGCGCAATTCCTGGACCCCGATCGGCAGGCCGAAGCCATCCATGTCCGCGCGCTCGGTCGGCGTGACGGCGGCCTCGCGATAGGCGCGGTTGCCGACAAATGCCGTGACGTAGGCCAGCCCCTTGGCGACTGACAGCTGGCTCAAGTCCAAAGGTTCGGTAGGCGCTGGATGCAGTTGTACGTCCAGTTGCGCCAGCTCGGCCGGGTCCCACTGCAAGGCTGTCAGGTCGAAGCGGTGATCGGCGATATTGTTGGCGGCGCCAGGGTCGGTGCCGATCACCTCCACGGGCAGCATTTTCAGCTGTTGCACCGGGCGCCCTGCGCTGAGGCTGACGCGCGGTACGTGGCAGCCGGCGCAGTTCTCGGTGAACAACGCGCGCCCTTTGGCGGCCAGCGGCTTGTCAACCGCGCCTAGCCATTCTTCCGGCCAGGCGGGCGGCTTGAGGCCTTGCAGGGTTTGTTCGATCAGGTGCAGATCACGCACCCGGACGCTGGACGGATAGCGATTGTCGCCCTTGAGTGGCTGCCCGCTGCCATCGAAAAAATTCAGCGTGGCACCCACCCCCAAGGCTTCACCGATATTGCGCGCCATGGGCTGCTGCGCCGAGCCGTTCCACTGCACCCAGTCGAAGGTCCACATGTCCCACAACTGTGGGTAGTCGACGGGGGCGTTGGCCACGCGGTAGTTGGGAGGGGAAATCGCGTCGCCGAAGCTGGCGTTGGCGATGCGCCCGAACGCGTCGGCACGTCCGGGACCCTCTTCGGTCGGGTAAAGCCCGCGATGCGTGTCGTTCCAGGCCACCTTGAGGAAGGTGTCGAGGGAACCCTTGAAGGCCTCGCGCAGCACCTGGTGTCCGGTCTCGTAGTCAGGGCCCAGGACCTTGCGCGCGAAACGCTCGAACTTCCAGGGGTTGTAGTAAGTGGAAGCCAGGCTCGCCACCAGCGCCTGGCCAAAACTGCCACCCTGCAGGGTGGGCACGCTGGAGGGCAGGACATGCTGCGCAGAGCCACCGTCGATGCGCACGGCTTGACCGTTCAGGCGCAGTTCACCGGTATGACAGGCCGCGCAGGTAATATCCAGAAATGTATCCGCACTGCCGGGATTCTGATGCCGGGCGAAGCCCACGGGCAGGTTGCCGGGGTTGTTCGGTGTGGGTTTCTGCTCGGGGTCGATCAGGAAACCGAAGCGCGCGAGGTACTCCGGATCGGCGAATCGTCGTTGCGAAAAGGGCAGTTCCAGGGCGGTGAACCAGTCGTAGTGCAAGCCCTTGACCTGAGTGCCCTGGGGCGTGAAATAGTAACGCTGGCGGTCGTCGCTGCTCCATTGGTCCAGGTAATGCACCTGTTGCGCGGCCGCGTGGCGCGGCAGTTTCGGGTTGGCGACGTAGTACAGGAGCACGGCCAGGGCGAGGGCCGCCAAGGCAACAATCAGGCCCAGAAAGCGGAGCAAGAGGCGCATGCTGACCATCCGTGTCGAGTTTTCTACCGTTATGCCCCAGGGCCAGGGTTGCGGCAAGAGGCCATTACGCCAGATGTTCAGCCTCGCGGCGTGCAAGATGACAGAAGTTTCATCACCAACATGGCGAAATGCGTTTAAACACCTGAACTTATCGCCAGTTTGCGGCTCTCATGCCGGTAGCCATTGGTCGTGGCCGCCTGATAAGCTCGCGACTTTACTCGATTGCCCTTTAGGCGCATGAACAAGGAAATAGCATGAAACAGCATCGGTTGGCGGCGGCGGTGGCCCTGGTTAGCCTGGTACTTGCGGGTTGCGACTCGCAAACCAGCGTAGAGCTGAAAACCCCGGCGCAGAAAGCTTCCTACGGAATTGGCCTGAACATGGGCAAGAGCCTGGCTCAGGAAGGCATGGATGATCTGGACTCCAAAGCCGTTGCCCAGGGCATCGAAGATGCGGTCGGCAAGAAAGAACAGAAACTCAAGGATGAAGAATTGGTAGAAGCCTTCGCTGCGCTGCAAAAGCGTGCCGAAGAGCGTATGGCCAAGATGAGCGAAGAGTCGGCAGCCGCCGGCAAGAAATTCCTCGAAGAAAACGCCAAGAAAGCTGGCGTCGTGACGACCGCTTCGGGCCTGCAGTATGAAGTGGAAAAGAAAGCCGATGGCGCCCAGCCAAAGCCGACTGACGTAGTGACCGTCCACTATACCGGCAAGCTGACCAATGGCACCGTTTTCGACAGCTCCGTCGAGCGCGGCAGCCCGATCGATCTGCCGGTCAGCGGTGTGATCCCGGGTTGGGTCGAAGGCCTGCAACTGATGCACGTCGGCGAGAAGTACAAGCTGTACATTCCTAGCGAATTGGCTTACGGCGCGCAAAGCCCAAGCCCGGCGATCCCGGCCAACTCGGTGCTGGTGTTCGACCTGGAACTGCTGGGAATCAAAGATCCAGCAAAAGAAGACGCTGCCAAGTAATTCGCGTCTGCTTTAACGACAACGCCTCGCTCATGCGGGGCGTTGTTGCATCTGGCGTTGATTGCACGAACCTGCGTGCACAGGTAAACAAAGCGAACAGTTGCCGTACACTGAAGTCATAGTCAGTGTGGGGGGGCGTGCCTAACCTTCGGCAGACCTCCAAGTCAATGAAATATTAGGTTTTTTTAGATGGGTAAAAAACGCCCGATCTGAGTTCAGCCCTTATGCAGCGGGCCTTTCAGCCATGAAAAGTGGCTCTGTTCACAAGGTTATCCACAATTTGTGTGGATAACATTCCTGTCGGAGGCGTCATGAAAGCACCCTGGAATTTTGCTCGTTTCCTGCCCTTGGCCGGACGCCTGCTCGCCCGTGGGCGCTTGCCGACCTTACTGTTTGCGGTGGCCAGCAAAAGTGCCAGCCAGGGTAACCGGTTGGGCAAGCTCAAGGATGATCTTCGCCTGTTACAGGCGTTGTGCCTGGCGTACTGGCGTGGCGAATACCGGGCCATCAGTCCCAAGGCGCTGATATCGGTGGTCGCCGGCCTGATGTATTTCCTCAGTCCGGTCGATGCCATTCCGGATTTTCTGCCGCTGTTCGGCATGATCGATGACATCGCTGTGCTGGCCTGGCTGATGAAAGTCCTCGACGATGAACTCAACGCCTTCCGCGCCTGGCGCAAACGCCAGGTCCCGGAAAAACTCGCCGTGGTCGAGCGCCTGCCCGACACCCCTGAGCAACTCAGGCTGCAGAAGCCGAAAAAAACCTGATTCGATCCCGTCTGTGCTTCAGATAGATAGCCCCCGCGACCTTGGCCGCTGTTAGGATTACACTTCTAGGGAAAAGTGCCGACTCGCTAAGTGTTGTTGTCCTACGGGGTAATCATGGATATTCAGATAATTACACGCGAAGGCGAGCCCGAATACGCGGTTCTGCCGTGGGCTCAGTATCAGGCTCTACTGAAAGCAGCAGGCATCAACGAAGCACCGTCACGTCCGGCTCCGACGCCGCTCGCGACAACGCCAGACACCATTCTTCCGGGTCTGGATCAATTACGCAGTTTGCGCGAAGGGAAGGGCATCGCCATCGAGGCGCTCGCCCGCACGGTAGGCATCAGCCCGTCTTACCTGGCCATGATCGAAAGTGGCGAGCGTCTGCCCGACGCCGCGATTCGACGCAGCCTGGCCTGGGAATTGACGGTGCCAGGATGGAGGGATGAATCGTGAGCGTACGCATCAGTCGTCAACACTGGGACGGATTGCTGGGCGAGCTGGATCAGGCGCGCCGACAGCGTCACCTCCTGACCTATCGGGCATTGCTGGAGCGATTGCAGCTTCCTACGCCCGCCATGCAAACCCTGACCGCCGCACTTGAACATCTGGCCGCGCTGGATGCCAAGGCCGAACAGCCGCTGCGCAGTTCCCTGGTGATCAGCCAGGGTGCCAGCCGCTTGCCGCGTACCGGATTCTTCGAATGCGTCGAGCGCTTGGGGCGCTTCACCGGCCCGTCCGACGGCGTCGCCGCCGCCTCATGGCATGCCTCGGAAGTGGTTCGCGTATTTGAATACGAGTACCCCGAATCGGCGGAAGCCTGAGTGTTCCTGAAGCTCAAGGCGCGGGCCGGCTACTGGCTGGCCCGCCGGTTGTTTCACTGGCCGTGGTTCGTGCGCCAGCCTCGCGGCTGGAGCTGGATGGAGGGTCAATTCGCACGCATGGCCAACCTGGGCGATGTCGGCGCGCAGAGTTTCTATGGGCACATCCTGACCTTTCGTGGCGTCGGCCTGGGCGCGCGGGAAGAGGGTATTCGGCTGTTGCGCCTGGCCGCACTGGCCGGTGATGGCAAGGCGGCCTACCAGGTGGGCGTGATCAGCCTGGCCGGCAGTCCGAGTAAGGCGCCGGACCCGGCAGAAGCTGCGCGGTTCTGGGAAATAGCCGCCAAGGCCGGGCATCCATTGGCCGAGATCAAACTCAAAGAGTTGGCGGCTGGAGGCTCTTCGCAGTAATTTGTTTATTTTTCGATAAGCAAACGAGGGCATCTGCCGCCCGCGTTGGTGAGTTACTGACAGCTATCACTTGGTAGCCCATCGACGAGGAAGTCCACTTAAGTCTTCACCCTTCGGATCGGCGTGCCAACGATAGTGACCTAGAGAGGCGACTTAATGTTGTGTTGGATCTCCAGCATCCTGAACGTCACTCTTGCGCCCTCGGTGGGATAGCCGGTGTTGTCCTGCACATACGCCCCTGCTTTGAAATAAAGTGGTTTGGTCTTCCAGCTCGGGTCGATGGTGGTTCTCCAGTTGTATCCTGCTGCGCTGATACCCAGTGCGCCCTTCGGGCTGAGGTGGATCTGGTAGGAAAAGTTGCGGTCGAGCGGCACACCCGTCGCAATGGTAATGACCCGGCCCTCTTCATCGTCGGGGCGCATGCGCACCTTGGCGACAATGTTTCCCGTCGAAGCCGACGTTTTGTATTGGTATTCCAGCTTCACCATGGGTTTGTTGCTGTCCTTGTTGTGAATCTGTCCAATCACGATCTTGCCGGTGCTGGGGACCTGATTGACTGTCAGGCTCGCCCGCAGGATGTTATCTGCCGCTGAATACTGCCAGTTGCGCAGCGTTCCATCACTATAGGTTTCCCGCAACTCGCTGCGCGGATAAATAGCGTTGGCCGTCCTGGAACCGGTCACAGGTGCCCAGAAGGAAAGCGTATCGGCTTCGGAACTGAAATACTGGTCCTTGAAGCCTTGCGCCAATCGAGGTGTTTCTATGGTGGCCGGTGGGCTGCCTTCAGGGATGCTTAAATTCCAGGTGGCGAGGTCGATCATGTCAATAATCCTGTATGCGGGGGAGTGTTGCGGCCACAGTTGCACTCGAACCGACGCTATTGAGCTGTATCAATTGGGTCTGCTAATCAGGCAAATCCGTATGGCGCTAGATTGACGTCAAATGTTCGTCCAGGTGTTTAGTGCAGGCTTTGTGCCTACGGGGTTTACCGTTAGTCGGCTATTTTTGTAGTGGATGGAACTAATCCGGGTTGCTCAGGCGCTGCAGCGAAGGGACCTAGGCCAACACCGGCATTCGGATCGGACAGGACGAGTGCATGCACTGTATGAAGAACACGCGCAGAATCCTGTTCTAAATAATCGGCCGCCGCGCCATAAAGACAGGAGACCGTTCATGAGCCGCCGAAGCAATTTTGCGCTGTTGAGCTTTGATCCGGAGTTTGCGTCGTTGCGCGATGGCCTTTCGGTCGCTCAGCAGATTGACGACACACTCTGGGTTGCGAACGACGAAACCACGAGCCTGGAACGCCTGAAAATCCAGGATGCTGCGCCCGGCGGTGTTGTAAGGTGCGACGAGCACCATTCGTTTGCGCTCCTGGAATATCTGGATCTGCCCATACCGAAACAAGACACCGAGATCGATATCGAGGGCTTGGCCTATGTTCCTGACAGTGGTTACCTCTGGGTGGTGGGTTCCCATAGCCTGAAGCGCAAGAAGTCCGAGGCCGGCACTTCTGCACAGAAGAATATCAAGCGCCTGTCGACGGTAGAGGCGCACGGCAATCGTTTTCTGCTGGCCCGCATCCCTGTCGTGCAGCAGAACGACAGCTATGTACTCGCCAGGAAAGTGGATGCCGATGGACGTACAGCGGCGCAGCTGCGGGGCAACGAAGTCGGTAACGACTTGACCGCGGCTATTGCTGAAGATCCTCAGCTACGCGACTTCCTGTGTATCCCGGGTAAGGACAACGGCTTCGATATCGAAGGGATGGTGATGATCGGCTCGCGCCTGCTGCTGGGGCTGCGTGGGCCGGTGCTACGCGGCTGGGCCGTGTTGTTGGAGATCGAACCCGAGATGAACGACGCCTCGTCTGACACCCTGGTGCTGAAGAAGATCGGTCCGGATGGGTGCCGCTACCGCAAGCACTTCTTCGCGCTCAATGGCCTGGGCTTGCGTGACCTGTGCACCCGCGGTGACGATCTGCTGATCCTGGCGGGCCCCACGATGGAGCAGGACGGTCCGGTAACGGTCTTTCGCTGGCGCGGCGGTTTCGCGTCCGAGGAGCAAAGCGTGGTTTTCACCGATCAATTGGAGAAGGTGCTGGAGGTGCCTTTCGGGCAAGGCAACGATCACGCTGAGGGCATGTGTCTGTTTCAATCGGGCGGGCAGCCTGGGGAGGTTCTGATGATCGTCTACGACTCTGCGGCGCAGAGTCGTAAACACGGCGACACGGATGTGGAAGGGGACCTGTTCATCCTGGATTAGCTACGCACATCAACGTCAACGCGGCCGTCACCCATCATCGGCACCGTCTCTTCATCGTCGTGCTGCCGGCAGAGGAATTCGCGTATCGCTTCGGCGGTTCGCCTGGCGCTGGTCACCACGAAAAAATGTCCCTCGCCCTGCAGGACGTGCAGTTCGGCACGGCGAATGGTGCGGCGCAGGATGTGCGCGTTGTACAGCCGTACCAAGGTGTCGCGTTCGCCGGTAAGGATAAGTGTGCGATGGCGCAGACGGAACAGCCGCAGCAGGCTGGTCCAGCCGACCAAGGCGGTGAGCTGGTGGTAATAGGTTCGCGGGTTGGCCGTGAGCATGCCGTTCACCACACCGAAGCGCAGCAGCGTCTGTATCGAATTGCGCGAGCCTTCTTTCTTGCGCTGCTTGGGGCTTTTGCTGCTGGCAAAAAAATCCAGGATGTCGGCGGGCTTCACCAGCATCGCCGGGCCGGCCGAGGTCGCCGCGAGGATCAGCCGGCGTACCATGCCCGGGTAACGGAGGGCGAATTCCTGCGCCAATGCACCGCCCCAACTCACGCCGAACACATCGACCTGGTCGATTCCCAATTGCTTGAGCAGCTCGGCGATCACGTCGGCATGGCGCGGCAGACGCATTGGCCAGCGGGGCATTTGCGATTTGCCGACCCCGGGCACGTCCAACGTAATGGTCCTGTAGTCCGCCAGTTCATCGCGCAGGGGGTCGAAGGTACGGATCAAACCACCCAGGCCGTTGAGCAAGAGCAGCGGTGAGCCTTGGCCGCGGATTGAAACGTTCAACTGCAGGTCATCAATGGTTAATGTGTGCCTTGTCATGGTTTCCCCCTTGGCCCTGCCCGCTGTTAAGACAGCGGCGAGGGGGCATATGATCCCTGGCCGTTTACCCGAGGGCGCACTCCGTCAGAATGGGCTAGCCGTCGGCCGAACGATCAGCTCGCTTACATCCACATCCGCAGGTTGCTCAATGGCATAGGTGATTGCTCTCGCTATGGCGTCGGCCGAAATCGCGATCTTGCGAAACTCTTTCATCTCTGCGCGCCCCCCCTCATCAGAGATGCTCTCGGCTAGTTCCGACTCAGTGACACCAGGCGCGATGACGGTAACCCGAATATCGCCTCCCACTTCTTGTCGCAGGCCTTCGGAAATGGCCCGGACGGCGTATTTGGTGGCGCAATAAACGGCCGCGGTCGGGCTCACTGCGTAGGCACCAATAGAGGCAATATTGATGATCTGCCCCGCCCGTTGGCGCTGCATCAGCGGCAATGTGGCAGCGATACCGTGCAGCACTCCGCGGATATTCACGTCAATCATACGGTCCCACTCATCCACCTTGAGTGCCTCGAGTCTGGAAAGAGGCATCACACCCGCGTTATTCACCAGCACATCGACCCGATCGAACCGGGTAATGGCGAAGTCGATGAAGTCCTGGACATCCTTTCTGTCTGTGACGTCCAGGGCACGGAATTCAGCCCTGCCGCCGCACGCGTTGATATCGCCAGC
Source organism: Pseudomonas sp. NPDC087336 (assembly GCF_044744285.1). Classification (NCBI taxonomy): domain Bacteria; kingdom Pseudomonadati; phylum Pseudomonadota; class Gammaproteobacteria; order Pseudomonadales; family Pseudomonadaceae; genus Pseudomonas; species Pseudomonas sp. NPDC087336. Next base: position 43,641 of record NZ_JBIUYA010000021.1, read on the forward strand.
AATCTTTTCAAGTCGGTCGGTACGACGCGCGCCGAGTACTACTTTCGCGCCTTGGCTAGCCAGCAGTCGCGCGGTAGCCTCACCGATACCGCTGCTTGCACCGGTGATTGCGATGACTTTGTCCTTGATGTTCAACATGATCGGTTTCCTCTTATGTTCGCCCAGGAAGCGGGTCTGGAAACAAGGTTAGGGACGGGCAACAAGTTTCCGTTAGTCGAATACTGCGTAACTTTTGCCTATTTCTGCGGTGAAGCTTTTGCACTAAGGTTCAGCTCACCAGTGCATAGGGCATCTGTTGCCGCGCAGCCTTCAGGGCTCTCGCCCACCAGTTCAGCTGTACCAGCATTCGAGCCATTGGAAGCCTGGCTTGATCAGGCCGACGTATTACCCCATTCCCATCGATTAGCGCCCAAGGATCAGGGAAGGACACGGAATTGCAGATGGGTACCGCGTGCTGTCCGGCCAGTATCTGGCGAAGCTGATCAATCGCACACAGTCCACCCGACGCTGCGCCGTAGCCGATGAATGCCACCGGCCTTGCGTGCCAACGATCCGAAACCCGGTCAATGAATGCTTTCAGCTCGCAGTGATGCACATTGCGGTGTTCCGATGTAATGATCAGGAACGCATCAGCGTCGGCCAAATGACGAAGACTTTCCTGAACGACTGCATTGTCAGACCTGGCCATGAGGTGGGCGGGTTCTACCCACCAGGGTTCGAATTCCGCACGTTGCGCTAGAACATCAGCAACCCATTTCACCAGCGCAGGCTGTAGTCCTTCTTCATCCTCACCACTGTGAATCAGGACCAGTTTCATCTCGTTATTCATCTCATCCTCCAGACTTGGTATCCAAGTGGTGGCAGGTCATTTGCTGAATTTCACCTGCGCCTTTCAGGCTCTGGATTAGAGTATGAGCGTGAGTGCGGCAGATATAGCCGGTACTGGGGCATACAACTTGTGACGTGAATTCATATGAGACGGTTGGACATAAACTGCTTCGCCGAAATGAACGTGTTCGTCAGGGTCGTTGAAGATGGCGGATACACGGCTGCCGCCAGGAACTGTGCGATGACCCCATCAGCGGTCAGTAAGCTGGTTTCAAGACTGGAAAACCGCCTGGGGACGCGTCTGCTCAATCGCTCGACAAGACGGCAGTTGCTCACCCCTGAAGGGGCCGCGTTCTATGAGCGCAGCCTGACTATCCTGGCCGCGCTCGATGAGGCGGAGCAGGAGGCGGCGGCAAGCAGCGCACCTCAGGGAACAGTGCGGGTCAACTGCAATGTCGACATCGGGCGTTTGTACCTGCTGCCCCTGTTGAAGACGTTCTTGCGAGACCACCCAGGGGTATCAGTGGAGGTTTTCCTCAGTGACGAAGTCGTCGACCTGATCAGCGCACGCGCTGACGTGGCCATCCGCAGCGGCCCGCTCAAAAGCTCCAATCTGGTGGCCAGGCGCTTGGGCGAGACGCGAGCTCTCATCGTGGCATCACCGGACTACCTGGCAGCACGCGGCCTACCAAAAACTCCGGCCGATCTCGTAGACCACAACTGTCTGGGGTTCACCTTTGGCCAGCCCATGATGGAGTGGAACTTCTTGGGCGATGACGGCCTACCTGTTCCGGTATCCGTTTCCGGCAATGCACGGGTCAGTGACGGCAATGGAGTACGAGAACTTGCAATCCTCGGGATTGGCCTTGCGCGCGTAGGATTTTGCCAGGTCGAACACGATCTTGCGGATGGCCGGCTTCTCCCGGTATTACAGGACTTCATGCCCATTGCGAAAACTGAAGTGCATGCGGTTTACGTAGGGCAGGGAGGAAAGTTGCCCACACGCGTCAGAGTCTTCATGGATTTTCTGGCGGCAAACCTCACGATCCACTAATCGCGAACTTGTAGGGCATGTCACGCTTGGCGCAAAGCGCTAGGCGTGACACCCACCTCACGACGAAAAACCTGGGAGAAATGGCTGGGGCTGGAATAACCCACTTCCAATCCAACATCAATAATGCTGCGATCGGTCTCAAGCAGCAGATGGCGGGCGCGACTCATGCGCAGACGGATGAAGTACTGCGATGGCGCCAACCCGGTGGCGCGTTTGAACATCCGACTGAAGTGATACTCGCTCAGTTCGGCGATATCAGCCAAGTGCGCAAGGCGGAATTCATCGGCCAGATGCTCGTTCATCGCATCGATGACGCGTCGCAGCTTGTAAGCCTGCAGTGCGTTACTGCGTCGGGGAGCGCTGTGCAGATCGAGATAACGGCGTATCAGGTGAACAGTCAGCGCCTGAGCCAGGCTGTGTACGAACAATAGGCTGGGCTCAGGTTCCTCGATCAACTCCAGGCGCAACTGCTCAAGCATGAAATTCACGCGCTCATCCTGGGCACCGGAGACATCGAGGAAAGTCACCGCAGCAGTGTGCTCGCCCAGAAGATCACGGGCAGCCTGGTCGATCAGTGGAAGGCCGAGATAAAGATGCATCACTTCGAAGGTGTCACACCCGATTGTCTGCCAGCGCATCTCGTAAGGCTCGCTTGTATTGGTGAGAAAGAAGTCGCCAGCCTGCACCTGGACGGCTTTCCATGCGCCACCGAGGGAGCGTTCTTCGACCCTGGCCGTTCCACCCAGGACCAATACCAGCAGCGGCTCCACCACGGCAGGCACCAGTATCGGCTCGACGGTGCTCTGATGGTTAAACAACTGCACCACCACATCCGGCATCTGCGGGAGCCGCGGCACCACCTGCGGTGTTCCCGGCAGATGACGTGGCATCGATTCGGCCGTGATGCGCTGTGCATCGAGCGGCGTCAGGTCTTCATATTCGTGCGGATGCACTGGAGGCTCCATCGAAAAAGCTGGGGTCGGTATTAACGTTAGCGCAAAACTCCGACAGCTTCGGCAAGCCTGCGAAAGCTCAAACCATCCCAACGCGAGACAGTGAAGCCGTCGATAACGACAGCGCCTCACGGGCGCTGAGCCGCCGAATATCTCGGTGGCTTGCAATGCAGGAGAGCACCATGACTGAGATCAACCACAGCATCCCCAACGAAGTCGAAGGCAAAGTCGCGCTGGTCACCGGCGCTGCCAGCGGCATCGGCAAGGCTATCGCACTGTTGCTGCATGCGCGCGGCGCCAAGGTCATAGCTGAAGACCGCAATCCCAGCGTCGAAGAACTCGCCCGCCCCGGGTTAGTGCCACTGGTGGCCGATATCACCGAAGACGGCGTCGCCGAGCGTGCAGTCGGTTTGGCCGTCGAGACGTTCGGTCGGCTGGACATTCTGGTCAACAACGCCGGGATCATCATCAACAAGTTGGTCATCGACATGACCCGCGAAGACTGGGAGCGCATCCAGGCGGTCAACGCAACCGCGGCCTTCCTGCATTGCCGCGAAGCGGTCAAGGCGATGATGCCCAATAAATCGGGGGCGATAGTCAACATTGCCTCTTACGCAGCCTATTTCGCATTCCCAACCATTGCCGCTTACACCGCATCAAAGGGCGCACTGGCCCAGTTGACCCGCACGCTGGCGCTCGAGGCAATCGAGCATGGCATTCGAGTCAATGCCATTGGCGTCGGCGATGTGGTGACCAACATCCTCAACGACGTGGTTGACGATGGCCCTGGCTTCTTGGCCCGGCACGGCGAAGCCGCTCCCATTGGCCGTGCCGCGCAGCCTGAGGAAATCGCCGAAGTGGTGGCATTTCTCGCCTCGGACCGCGCGAGCTTCATCGTCGGTTCCGTGGTCATGGCGGACGGCGGCATGACCGTTACCGCTGGTTGATCAGATGACCTGGCGTTAAGGGAAAAAGGGGACGTATTTACTTCCAAAAAGGGAAGAAAAAATAAATCCGTCCCCCTTTTTCCGGAAACCGACCCAAAGCAACATCATGTGTCTAGCAAATCCGGCCATGCGCGGGCCTGGGCACAAGGTTTTAGAAAATGCGTAAGCGATGGGCTTGAAACTGGAAGCAGCCCGCAGCTTCCGTTTCCCAGATGCTTACAGTTCAGTTGGAAGAATTGTTCAGCTGCTGAAGCTCAAGTTGCTTGGCAGCACTGGCTTCGAGGTTTGCACGCTCTTCATCCAGATACCGATAAATGCTTTGGAAGTTGGCGATTTTCTGTTTGATTTCTGCCATCTTCTTTTCAATTAGCTTCGCGCCGTCAGCACAATCGATCAGCTTGTTCCGCTGCGCATCCAGAATCTCGCCTATTTCCCCCAGGGAAAACCCCATGCTTTGCGCGCGCTGGATAAAGTCCAGATCCTGCAGTGTTTGCGCTGTGTAAACGCGATAGTTGTTAGTTTGCCGCAGCGGTGAGATCAGGCCGATTTGCTCGTAGTAACGCAGCGTATGGCGGCTGGCGCCGCTGCGGGCCTCGAGTTCGCCGATTTTCATGAAAACACCGCTTGACTATAGAGTTGGGTCGATAGTTTACGCTTGATTTCTCACCTTAACCAAGGAGCAGGGAAATGAGCGTGGAGTGCTTTGTCACGGGGGGTACCGGCTTCATCGGTCAACATTTGGTGGCGTACCTGAGTGCAAAAGGTCACACCATTCGGGTGATGATGCGTCGCCCAGAGCGACTAGCTGCACTGCGCCAGCAAGTCGACAATCTGGGAGGGTGCGCAACCCGGGTATTCGCCGTAGCTGGCGATCTGGAACGGGACAACCTCGGGCTGAGTCTTGCGGACCGAGAAGTGCTAAGGCACGCCAGAGTCATCTTCCACCTAGGTGCCCACTTCGCATGGGGGCTTTCAGTGGAGCATTCTCGTGCGGTGAATGTGGAAGGGGCAAAGCGCGTGGCGCTGTTGGCGGCTGAGCAAAAAAGCCGGTTAGTGATGATCGGCGGCTACATGCTGAAAAATCTTGAACATCTGCAACGCATCGGAATTGATCCTCGTTATCCGCAGCTGACGAATTGGCCTGCCGTCTACCGACATGTCGGTGGTCACGAGGGGAGCAAGCTGGAGGCGCATTTTGCAACCCTGGAGGTCATGTCCGCCAAGGGCGGGGAGATTATCGTTGTCCACCCCGCGACGGTTTGTGGCCACAGCCGCACGGGGCATATCCTTGACGGTCAGCCGCTGGTGCAGCTGATACGCAACCTTGTGCAGGGAAAGCTGACTGCAGTGCCCGGTACCGCCGAGCACTGGCTGCCACTGGTCACCGTGGATTACCTCGTTGAGCTGGTGGCGGTTTGTGCTTTTGATCCTGCCATGGTGGGCCAGGAGCTGCTGGCGCTTGATGACCAAACTCCCAACTTGCGAGAACTCCTGGTACAGGTGGCACAACCTTTGGGCTTAAAGTCTCCCAAGCATTACATTTCACTCCGATTGCTGAAGTGGTTACTGAGTATTCCTCCCGTCGCGCGTTTTTTGAATACAAAACCCGAAGCCTTGGACTTTATCCAGATCACTCGTTTTGATACAGCGCCAGTCGAGCAATTTGCCAACAGGCATGGAATAGCCAAACCGGATATACGTCAGTCTTTGGAGCACACTGCAACGTTCGTCAACTCATATTGCATAGCCAAGAGCCAGGCCCTCTGACTTCTCCCTTGGGGGCGACAAAGTCGTTAGCCCCGATTAAATGGACTTCCTAAGACAAAAAAGGGGAGCGACAAAAAGGGGGACGGATTTATTTTCCAAGTATCGATGCAACCAGATGGTCAAGTAGAGTGCAATTGCCCAATCAACGCTCCACTCTCTCGCCCGTCCCCACCAGACTATCAATCACATGCACGCTATACCCCGACACATTCTTCGCATGATGCTTAGCCTGCGAAGCCATCTCCGCCAACTGGCTCGCATCGAGTTGCCCACACGCCTGTGGGTGTAGATGCACCACGCCGATCGACAGTGACAACAAGGGAAATTCCTGGCGCAGGCCTTGGCGGTTGGGGGCGGTGAAGCAGCCGGCTTCCAGGTGTTCGCTACGGTAGAAGCGTCGGCACTGGCTGTGGAAGTCGTCGAGCAACTGGTTCAAACGTTTGCGCCAGTCGTGCGGGCCCAGTACCAGCAGGAAGTCATCGCCGCCGATATGGCCGACGAAGTCGCGGGAGGGGTCGATGCGGTCGTTCAGGCATTGCGCCAGGCACAGCAGGACTTCATCGCCACGGCCGTAGCCGTAGATGTCGTTGAAGGGTTTGAAGCTGTCAATGTCCACGTAGCAGATCAGCGATTCGCGTTGCTGTTGCAGCAGTCGGGTCAGGCATTGCTGGATCGGTACGTTGCCCGGCAGCAGGGTCAGGGGGTTGGCGTAGCGCGCTTGCTGGATTTTCAGTTCGGTGATCAGCTTGAGTACATCGATCACCCGGCCCAGGCCCAGGTAATTGCCGTCGAGGGTGATGATGAAGTCTTCTTCGATGCGTTGTCGGGCGCGGCTGGTGATCAGCCGGCTGACCTGCTGCAACGACTGGCCTATCTCGACGGCGAGGAAGTCGTCGCTCATCAGGCGACTGATCGGTTTACGGGCGAACAGGTCGGTGGCAAACGGCTTGAGCAGGGCATCCGAGAGCGAATGCCGATGGACGATCCCGCACGGCTGGCCTTGTTCATCCAGCACCGCCAGCGAGTTCAGGTTGGCCTGGCGACGGAAGGCTTCGAGCACCGTGGCGGTCGGGGTGTCGCGGGCCACCGCGGGCTGTTCGTTGAGCAGGGCACTCAGGTCGCTGCCGTCGTCGCCCAACACCACGGCGCTGCTATCGCGCCTGGGCATCAAGGCACGGGCATCGTGCGGCGGGTGCTCCTGTGGCCGACAGAGCAGATAGCCCTGGACCAGGTCGACGCCCATTTCGGTCAACACCGCCAGTTCTTCCGGCAATTCGATGCCTTCGGCGATCACCTGTGCCCGCGAGGCGTTGGCAATTTGCAGGATCGAGCCAACGAACTCACGCTTGAGGGCATCCAGGTGAATGCCGTCGATGAAGTGGCGGTCGATCTTCACGTAGTCGGGGCGTAATTCGGACCACAGGCGCAAGCTTGAGTAACCCGCGCCCAGATCGTCCAGCGCTATGGAAAACCCCATGGCCCGATAGTGATGCAGGGCGGTGTGCAGCAGCTGGAAGTCGTCGGTTGGGGTCTGCTCGGTGAGTTCGATCACCACCTGGTTCGGTTCAATGCCGAAGTCCTGCAGCAACTGCAAGGTGCGACCGGGCTGGTGGGCCGCTTCCAGCAAGGATTCCGGGGAGACGTTGAGGAACAGTTTGCCGGGCAGTTGTTGTTCGTTGAAGCGTCGGCACGCGCTCTGCCGGCAGGCGATTTCCAGTTCGCTCAGGCGACCTGCCTGGCGGGCGACGGCGAACAGGGCGACAGGGGAGTGTAACGGACTGTTGGAGGGGCCGCGGCTCAGGGCTTCGTAACCCAGGATGCGTCGCTCGGAGAGGCTGATGATGGGTTGGAACAGGCTGTGCAAACCGCTTTGAGCCAGGATTGAACTCAAGGCACTCAGCTGTTCGGTTGTGGTCATGGCGATCTCTGGCGAAAAAAAAAGGACCGGCGTGCTCTTGATTGAAAGAGGCGCTACCGGTCCGTTATTTCACGACAGAATGATGACTATTTGATGACGCTCCGGGGAGCGTCAGCATTCAATTGCCATCAGCTTAGTGCTTGGCTACCGCGGTATTGAGCTTCAAGTAATCCAGCAGAATGCGCCCGGTCTCGCTCAGGTAGGCATCGTCTTCCGGCTTGGTCTTGTCGTCCTCGGCCGCGATAGCGTCTTCGTCTTCTTTTTTCAGTTCCTTGAGCGGCTCTTCGCCCTTGGCCTTGCGGCGGATGTTTTCCATCGCCAGCTGCTTGGCTTCGATATCGGCGTGCTGGGCACGACGCTCGGCTTCATTGAGGCTGACGGTTTTTTCTGCCATCAGTTTCTGCGCCAGGGCCAGTTTGTCGCGAATGAACACGAACTCCGCGTCTTTGTTCGTACGCACGTCATGCTCGGACTTGAGCTGGGAGATGTACGGTTTGAACGGATCGACCGCAGGCTTGATCGCCGCACGGATGGTGTCCCACGGCATGGCTTCCGGCAGGGCGCTTTCGCCGATTTCCTTGGTGTCGATGATCGACGGGTAATCGATGTCCGGCAGTACGCCCTGATGCTGGGTGCTCTGCCCGGATACCCGGTAGAACTTGGCCAGGGTCAGTTTCAGTTCGCCATGGTTCAGCGGCTGGATGGTCTGCACGGTGCCCTTGCCGAAGGTCTGGCCGCCGATGATCAGTGCGCGGTGGTAGTCCTGCATGGCGCCGGCGAAAATCTCCGAAGCCGAGGCGGACAGGCGGTTGACCAGCAACGCCATCGGGCCTTTGTAGAACGCGCCTGGGTTTTCATCTTCGAGCACATCGACACGGCCATCGGCGTTGCGCACCAGTACGGTCGGGCCTTTGTCGATGAACAGGCTAGTCAGCTCGGTTGCTTCCTGCAAAGAGCCGCCGCCGTTGTTGCGCAGGTCGATGACCACGCCGTCGACCTTGTCTTTCTGCAACTCGGTCAGCAGTTTCTTGACGTCGCGGGTGGTGCTCTTGTAGTCCGGATCGCCGGCACGGAAGGCCTTGAAGTCCAGGTAGAAGGCCGGGATCTCGATGACGCCGAGCTTGTAGTCCTTGCCATCCTGCTTGAGGTTGAGCACCGACTTCTTCACTGCCTGGTCTTCCAGCTTCACCGCTTCGCGGGTGATCGGCACGATCTTGCTGGTCTGGTCGTTCGGCGCGTTGCTGGCCGGAATCACTTCCAGGCGCACCACGGTGCCTTTCGGGCCGCGGATCAGCTTGACCACTTCGTCCAGGCGCCAGCCCACCACGTCGACCATCTCTTTGTTGCCCTGGGCAACGCCGATGATCTTGTCGGCCGGTGCGACCTGCTTGGTCTTGTCCGCCGGGCCTGCCGGCACCAGGCGCACGACTTTCACTTGATCGTTGTCGCTCTGCAACACGGCGCCGATACCCTCAAGGGACAGGCTCATGTTGATGTCGAAGTTTTCCGCGTTATCCGGCGACAGATAGTTGGTGTGCGGGTCGTAGGACATGGCGAAGGTGTTGATGTACGCCTGGAAGATGTCTTCCGCGCGGGTCTGGTCCAGGCGTGCCAGCTGGTTCTTGTAGCGCTTGGTCAGGGTTTCCTGGATTTGCTTGGAATCCTTGCCGGCGATCTTCTGCCGCAGCACTTCATCCTTGACGCGTTTGCGCCACAGGTCGTCGAGTTCCGCGGTGGATTTGAGCCAAGGGGCATCCTTGCGGTCGATCAGCAGGGTTTCCCTGGTGGTGAAGTCCATCTTGTCGACGCCTTTGTTCAGCTCGGCAAGGGCAAAGTCCAGACGCGATTTGACGCGGTCCAGGTAGCGCTTGTAGATGGTGAACCCGGCGTTGAGGTCGCCGCTCTTGAGGAAGTCGTCGAACTGGGTCTTCCACTTGTCGAATTCGGCAATGTCGCTGGCCATGAAGTAGCTGCGTGACGGGTCGAGCAACTTCAGGTAGCTGTCGTAGATGATCACCGAGCGCGCGTCATCGAGCGGCGGCTTGCTGTAGTGGTGGCGCTTGAGCAACTCCACGACGTTCAGACTGGCGATGACTTCGTCACGGTCGGGCTGAAGTTTGTCCCAGCTATTGGCTGCAAAAGAACTGCTCGACATCGGCAGCAGGCCGATACCGATGAAAAGGGCGAGGGCAGTGCTGGGGAACAAACGCTTCATGTTGATTCGACGCGGGGACAATTGATAACGCATATTAGGCCGTCTTTGAAGTCGCCGGTTCCACAAGGGCCGGTCGCATAATGCAAAAAGCCCGGCGCTACAGCTTCGGGCTCAGTCCAGACTCACTATGGAGGCACTGTGAAAGCATTGCAAGGCGTTGACGGTCAAGTGGAGTGGGTTGAAGAGCCCAGTCCTGCGTGTGATGTAGGGCAAGTTCGTATTCGAGTGGCGGCAGCGGGTCTCAATCGAGCCGATTTGTTGCAGAAGGCTGGCCTTTATCCACCACCGCCGGGTGCCAGCCAAGTGCTTGGTCTAGAGTGTTCGGGGGTGATTAGCGAGGTTGGGCCGGGTTCGTCCTGGCAGGTGGGCGATCGGGTTTGCGCCTTGCTGGTCGGGGGCGGGATGGCTCAGGAGGTGGTGGTCGACGGGCGGCACGTGTTGCCGGTTCCCGACGAAATGTCGTTGGCCGAGGCGGCGGCATTACCTGAAGTGTATGCAACTGTCTGGTTGAACCTGTTTCAACTGGCTGCGCTCAAACCAGGCGAAAAAGTGCTGCTGCACGCGGGAGCAAGTGGAATTGGTTCAGCTGCCATTCAGCTGTGCAAGGCGTTCGGCAATCCGTGCTGGGTCAGTGTCGGCTCCGCTGAGCGCCTGGCCTACTGCGAAGCGCTCGGCGCCCAGGGCGGTGTGGTGCGCACTGACGATCTGGACAGCCTGCGCGACCTCGGGCCGTTCGATGTCATCCTCGACCCGGTAGGCGGCAACTATGCAGCGCTGAACCTGAAACTGATGGCGACTGATGGTCGCTGGGTGTTGATTGGCCTGATGGGAGGACGCGAGGCGAAGCTGGACCTGGCGCAGGTGCTGGCCAAGCGCGTGCAACTGCTGGGTTCGACCCTGCGCAGTCGCGATGATCAGTTCAAGGCGGATCTGTTCAGCGATCTACGCCAGCACGTCTGGCCGCTGTTTGCGGACAAACGCTTGAGTCCGCAACTGGCCAGGGCTTTCCCGATCAAGGATGCCGAAGCGGCGTTTGCCGAGTTGGCGAGTAATACCGTGGCGGGAAAGTTGGTGTTGGTGATTGACCAGAGCCTCCTCTGATACCGATCGTTCCCACGCGCAGCGTGGGAACGATCAGGGCGAGGTACTATTTCCAGATGTGGATCGGCCAGCCGGCCTTTTCCGCCTGCTCAAGCAATACAGGGTCTGGATTGACCACGTGCGGGAAATCCACCTTCAGCAACAACGGCAGATCATTGCGTGAGTCGGAATAGAAACTCGCACCTTCCAGGTTCTCCTCTTCGGCATCCAGCCATTCCAGCAACCGGGTGATCTTGCCTTCGCGGTAGGTCAGGGTACCGACGGTCTTGCCGGTATAGCTCCCGTGCGCCACTTCCAACTCGATACCCAGTATTTCATCGATGCCCAGGCGTTCGGCAATCGGCTTGACCAAATGGACACCCGAAGCCGAGATCACCAAAATCCGGTCGCCGGCCTTGCGGTGGGCGGCGATGGTTTTGGTGGCGTCGCTGAAGATGATCGGCTCGATGAAGTCCTCCACCCAGGGGCCGACCAGGTGCTCGACTTCGGCGGGCGTGCGGCCGATCAAGGGCTCCAGGCTGAAGGCCATGTAGTCCTCCATGGCCAGGTGACCCCTGCCGTAGGCATCCATCAATTCCTTGTCGCGACGCAGGAAGGATTCGCCGTCGACCCAGCCGAGGCGGACCATTTGCTCACTCCACAACGAGGCGCAGTCGCCGTGGATCAGGGTTTCGTCCAGATCAAAAATTGCCAGGGCCATCAGTGCAGTTCTCTCTTCAACGTCAGCAAGGGCATCAGGCTACCTCACACAGGGCCGTCGGATCGATGGAAAGCGCCAGGCGCTGACCATCGGGATGCAGGTCGGAGGCCGAGCGGTTGAGCACATCCACCACCAGTTCCACGCCGCGGGCTTCAATCCGGTAGCGAATCACGTTACCGAGCAGGCTGTGGCTGCGTACCTGGGCGTCGAGATCGCCTTCGAGGCTCAGTTCGATGGCCTCCGGGCGAATGGCGATGCGGTGGTTGATCGGCCGTTGCAACAGCCTCGACGCGCTGTCGGCATCCAGCAGGTTGTAGTTGCCGATGAAGCCGGCGGCGAAAACATCCACGGGTGCCGTGTACAGGGTTTCAGCGTCACCGCTTTGTACGATCTTTCCCTGGTTCATCAGGAAAATGCGATCGGACATTGTCAGCGCCTCTTCCTGATCGTGTGTGACGAAGATCGTGGTCAGGCCCAGTTCGCGCTGGATCGCACGGATCTGTTCGCGCAGGTGCTTGCGAATCCGTGCGTCCAGGGCCGACAGCGGTTCGTCCAGCAGCAACAGCCGGGGCCGGGTCACCAGCGAACGGGCGAGGGCGACGCGCTGGCATTGGCCACCGGACAACTGATGCGGGTAACGGGCGGCGAAATCTTGCAGCTCCACCAGTTTCAATACTTCGGCGACGCGCTTCTGGCTGTCGTCAGCGTTGACCTTTTGCATGCGCAAACCGAAGGCGACGTTCTGCTCGACGGTCATGTTGGGAAACAGCGCATAACTCTGGAATACCATGCCGATTCCGCGTTTCTGCGGGCTCAACGGCACGATATCGACGCCATCGAGCAGGATCTTGCCGCCATCCACCGAAGTCAGGCCGGCAATGCAGCGCAGCAGGGTGGATTTACCGCAACCGGACGGGCCGAGCAGGGTGACGAACTCACCTTTCTGGATTTCGCAGTTGATGTCGCTGAAGACTGTGGTGCCAGAGTAATTCTTTTGCAGATGTTGGACGCTGACATAGCTCATTCGCTTTTGTCCTTGTTCAAGATATTGGCCGCCCAGGTCAGAACCAGCACGAAGAAGAAGTAGGAAATCACCAGCGCACTGGTGAAGTGGCCGCTGCTGTTGCGCATGTTGTTGAGGTAGACCTGCAGGGTTTCGTAACGGGTGCCGACCAGGATGTTGGCGAACACGAACTCGCCGAACAGGAACGAGAACGACAGCAGCAACGCCACCATCAAGCCCTTGCGCAGGTTCGGCAGCACCACCAGGATCGCCGCCTGGAAAGTGCTGGCGCCGAGCAGTTGGGCCGCGTCCATCAGGTCACGCAGGTTGATCGCCTGCAGGTTGTTGGTGATCGCCCGGTACATGAACGGCAGGGCCACGGTGAAGTAGCAACCGATCAGGATCCACGGCGTGCCGACCATGGCGAACGGCCCGGAACCGTAGAGCTGCAGCAGCCCCACCGAGGACACCACCGGCGGCACGGCGAAGGGCAGCAGGATCAGGATGTTCATCAGCGCATCGAGTTTCGGGAAGTGGTAATGCACCACGAACAGCAGCGGCAGGATCAGCACCACCGAGAGAATCAGCGCGCCGACGCAGACCAGCAGCGACTGGCCGAAAGCACTCAGGAAGCGCGGGTCGCTCCACAGCTGCACGTACCATTTGATGCTGAAACCGCTGGGCAGGATGGTGGCCGACCAACTGCTGGAAATCGAATAGATGAAGGTGCCGAGCAGCGGCAGCAACAGGATGGCGAACAGCAGGTAGACCACAATCCGATGGTAGATACCGACAGGGCCCAATTCAGCGCGAGACATGGTAGCTCCTCTTCAACAGCAGCTGATGCACGATGGTCACCAGGGTCATCAACGCCACCAGCACCACAGCCAGGGCACTGGCCAGGTTCGGATCGAGGGAAATATCGCCCGAGACCATCGCCGCGATGCGGATTGGCATCACGTTGAAGTTGCCGGTGGTCAGGGCGTACACCGTGGCGTAGGCACCGAGGGCGTTGGCCAGCAGGATCACGAAGGTGCCAAGCAGCGCCGGGGTCAGCACCGGCAGGCCGATATGGCGCCAGAACTGCCAGCCGTTGGCGCCGAGCAGCGCGGCAGACTCGCGCCAGTCTTCGCGCAAGGCGTCGAAGGCCGGGTAGAGCAGCAACACGCCAAGGGGGATCTGGAAGTAGGTGTAGAGAATGATCACCCCGGTTTTCGAATACAGGTTGAAGTCCTGAATGATGCCGGCCTGCTTGAGCAGGATGGTGAAGCTGCCGTTGAAACCCAGCAGGATGATGAACGCAAAAGCCAGGGGTACGCCGGAGAAGTTGCTGGTCATGTTGGCGAAGGCGTTGACGAAGTTGCGCAGCTTCGAGTCGACCCGGCGCAGGGAATAGGCGCCCAGCACGGCGATGATGATGCCGAACACGCTGGACCAGAAACTGATCTCCAGGCTGTACTGGATCGCCTGCAGATAAAACTTGGAATTGAAGATCCTGGTGAAGTTGGCCAGGCCCCAGCCGAATTCTTCCGATTCCAGGCTATTGATCATCACCCACACCAGCGGGGCGATTTCGAACACGATAAAGAACAGCGTGAAAGGCACCAGGCACAGGGCTGCCAGCCATTTGCCGCGAGTCATGGAGGTCACTTGAGCAGCTCCCTGCACACGGGTTTGTCGTGGGGCACGCCCAGCAGTTCACAGATGGTGCCGCAAATTTCGGTCTGTTTCGGCGCGGCATCGGCATTGAAACTGAAGGCATCGCCGAACACGAACAGCGGCACTTCGCGTTCTTCGGGCAGCAGCCCGTTATGGGAGCGGTCGTTGTTCATGCCGTGGTCGGCGGTCACCAGCACCTGGTAGCCAGCGTCGAGCCAGCCTTGCAGGTAGTCGGCGATGATGATGTCCACCGAGCGCGCGCTGTTGCGGTACTGCGGGGTGTCGAGGCCGTGCTTGTGCCCGGCGTCGTCGATGTTCATCGGGTGCACCAGCAGAAAGTTCGGCCCATGGCGCAGGCGCAGGTTTTCGGCGTCGGCAAATAGATGGGAATCGGGGTAATGGTCGTTCCAGTAGAAATGCCCGTGCTGGATCGGCAGTTTGGGGGCGTCGGTATGGCGATCGCGGGCCGCCACGAACGGCGAACGGTTGTACAGCTCGCTGACCCAGTGATAGGCCGCCGCCGCGGTTTTCAGGCCGGCAGCGGTGGCGTAGTGATAAATGCTGCGCTGGTTGGACAGGCGCGAGACGTTGTTGTGAACGATGCCGCTGTCGATCGGCGTGACACCGGTCAGGATGCATTCGTAAAGTGGTCGGGACAGGGCCGGCAGCTCGCACTCCAGTTTGTAGAGCGCTGCGCGTCCTGCGCCGACGTAGGCCTGCAGGTGCCCCATGGCGTGGCGGGCGACCTCATGGTTGAGGCCGTCGAGCACGACAAGGATGACGTTGTGCTTCATAGGGGCAAAAACTCCGTGGGTGTTCTCAAAACCTGTAGGAGCGAAGCTTGCTCGCGAAGGCGGACTGTCAGTCAACATCAATGTTGAATGTAATTCCCTCTTCGCGGGCAAGCCTCGCTCCTACGGATTCAGCATTACTTCATTTCAACGATGACTTCTTCGTTCCACTTCTGCGGCAAGGCCTTGGAGGTTTTCTCCCACGCATCCGCGTCCTTGATCGGCGTGACCTTCTTGTACTGTTCGTTCGGCAGCAGCTTGGACTTCACGTCTGCCGGCAGGGTGATGTGCTCGGCGCGGATCGGACGGGCGTTACCCTTGGCCAGGTTGATCTGGCCGGCATCGCTGAAGATGTACTCACGGGTCAGCTTGGCGGCGTTCGGGTTCTTGGCGTATTTGTTGATGATGGTGGTGTAGCCGGAAATCACCGAGCCATCGGACGGGATCAGCACCACGTAGTCATCCGGATTGGCCATCTTGGCCTTGTAGCTCAGGCCGTTGAAGTCCCAGACCACGCCGACTTCGATCTCGCCTTTTTCCATGGTGGCGATGGTCGGGTTGGCCATCGACAGGCGACCCTGCTTGGCGATGTCGGCAAACATCAGCAGTGCAGGCTGCAGGTTCTTCTCGTCGCCACCGTTGGCCAGTGCCGCGGCCAGAACGCCGTTGGCAGCCTGGGCGGCGGTGCTTACGTCACCGATGGAAACCTTGTATTTGCCGCCTTTGAGGTCAGCCCATTTGGTCGGTACTTCGGAACCGTGCAGCAGCTTCTTGTTGACGATGAAGGCGATGGTGCCGGTATAGGCCAGTGCCCAGTGACCGTCCTTGTCCTTAGCCCAGGTCGGGACCTGGTCCCAGGTGGATGGCTTGTAGGGCTGGGTAACGTTCTGTTTCACCGCAATCGGGCCGAAGGCTGCGCCCACATCACCGATGTCGGCACTGGCGTTGTCTTTCTCGGCGGCAAACTTGGCGATTTCCTGGGCCGAGCTCATGTCGGTGTCGATGTGCTTGAGGCCGTAGTTCTTCGCCAGGTCTTCCCAGGTGCCTTTCCAGTTGGCCCAGTCATCGGGCATGCCGACACTGTTGACGGCGCCTTCCGCTTTCGCAGCGGCTTCAAGGGTTTTCAAATCATCAGCCGCCATGGCGGCGGTGCACATGGCAATGGTCGAGCCTAAAAGTGATGCCAGGAAAAGCTGTTTCATTCCGAAGCTCCTATGGGCGTTTTCAACGCTGCGATTGCGGTTGTGTTGGTCTAGGTCAGCAATACCTGAGCCAATCTAAGGCGGCTCGATGACACTTTGATGTCGCTCGTCGCCCCGGTGGACGTTTACTTGCCCGGTATTGGCGGGTGCCAAGTAAGCGTAGACCATGGGCGAAGCCCCATTGCGCAAGGGATCTGGCCGATGTTTTGCACAGTATTGGAGTGACCGTCGGGCGGCTTTGTCATCTCTCGGTCATCTGCATTGCCTACGCTTGCAGGATCTTCAAACAGCCGATTTTCTCGCAGGTATTGCCCTGAAAGAGTGCTGGTCTAGTCCAGATAGGTAACGTCGATGCGCGATGAGGCAACAAAAGCGGTGACGGCCATTGGCCAGGTACTTCAGGAACAGCTCGATCACGGGCTGCTGGCGCCGGGGAGCAAGTTGCCAGCCGAACGCAAGCTCAGTGAGTTGTTTGGTACCACGCGCATTACCGTGCGCGAGGCATTGCTGCAGCTCGAAGCTCAAGGCCAGATCTATCGCGAAGAGCGTCGTGGCTGGTTCGTGTCGCCGCCGCGCCTGGCCTATAACCTGATGCAGCGCAGCCACTTTCACGCCATGGTCAGCGCCCAGGGGCGGGTGCCGTCCACCGAAGTCCTTTCGGCGCGATTGCAGCCGGCATCGGCGGCGGTCTGTGCCTGGTTACAGTTGCCGGCGTTGTCGAGTGTGATTCAGGTCTGTCGTTCGCGGCGTATCGACGGGCGACTGGTGTTGTACGTGGAGCACTACCTGAATCCGCAGTATTTTCCGGGCATTCTCGATTTCGATCTGAATCAGTCGATCACCGAGTTGTATGCACGGCACTACGACCTGCACTACGGGCGGGTGCGCTTCGAGATCGTGCCGACGGCGTTGTCGGCAGACGCGGCGGCTGCCTTGCGGGTGTCGGTGGGCAGTCCTGGGCTACGCATCGCCCGGGTCAATTACGATCAGCATGGGCGGCTGATCGATTGTGACCTGGAGTTCTGGCGCCACGATGCGATCCATGTGGGGGTCGATGTAGCCTGAACCTGGGCGCCGCAGGCTTGTGGCCCTTATCCGAAACGGTAGATGTCCATGCCCAGCGCGCCCAGGGTGAAGCCTTGGTGGGCAATGCTGAACCGGCCCCCGGCACTGCGGGCAAAGTACAACGGCAACAGATGTTCATCGCTGGGATGGTTACGCACCGCGTTCGGTGCTTGCCGGCGATAGTCGTGCAAGGCGACTTCATCATTGGCCGCAAGCTTGTCGATCATCCAGTCGCGAAATACCTGGGCCCAGGGTTGCACGCTCTCGGGGCCGGCATGCCAGTCCAGCTCTCGCAGGTTGTGGGTGATACTGCCGGAGCCGATCAACAGCACGCCCTGTTCGCGCAAGCTGCTTAGCGCCTGGCCAACGCGGGCCTGCAACGCCGGGCCGCCACGGGTGGGCAGTGAAACCTGCACGATCGGGATATCGGCCTGCGGATACATCAACGACAGCGGCACCCAGACGCCATGGTCGAAGGGGCGTTTGCCGTCGATGCGGGCGGGCAGGGCGTTGGCTTGCAACAGATTGACCACTTGTTCGGCCAACCCGGGGTTACCGGGGGCAGGGTATTGCACCTCGAACAGTGCCCGTGGAAAACCGCCGAAGTCATGCCAGGTGTCCGGCTGCGGGTTGCCGCCGACCAGCAGTTCATCGCTTTCCCAGTGCGCGGAGACAATCACGATGGCGTCCGGCCTGGGCATCTCTGTCGCCAGGCGAGCGAGAGCCGGCCCACTGGCACCAGGTTCCAGGGCCAGCATTGGCGAACCATGGGATATGTACAGGCTGGGGAACATGGATGAGCTCCTGAGAGTTAAGATAGCCCCATCTTCTGTCAGATCATTGATCTAAATCTAATATAAGTTTTAGGGTGTTTTGATCGAATTTTCGGGGTTATTTATGCAGCCGGAGTTTTGGCACAAAAAATGGAAATCGAACCAGATCGGTTTTCACTTGCCGCAAGTGAACCCTTATCTGCAGCGATTCTGGCCGGCGCTGGGCCTGGAAGAGGGCGCTCGCGTGCTGGTACCGTTGTGCGGCAAGAGCCTGGATCTGCTGTGGCTGGCACAGCGGGGTCATGAGGTGCTGGGGATCGAACTGTCGGAAAAGGCTGTCGAGGATTTCTTCAGTGAGCACCATTTTGACCCAGCGGTCGACGAACAGGGGCCTTTCAAGGTTTATCGGGCAGGTTCCATCGAGCTGTGGTGTGGCGACTTCTTCGATCTGACGCCTGGCGATGTCGCCGACTGCTCGGCCCTCTATGATCGAGCCGCATTGATTGCCCTGCCGACGCCCATGCGTCAGCGCTATGCCGCTCATTTGACGCGGATCCTGCCCAAGGATTCCAACGGGTTGCTGATTACCCTGGACTACGACCAGGCGCAAATGGAGGGGCCGCCGTTTGCCGTGCTCGATGAAGAAGTGCAGCGGTTGTTTGGTGCTTCGTGGACGCTGAAGATCCTGGAAGACCAGGATGTGCTGAGCGAGAGCGGGAAGTTTCTGGAGGCGGGTGTCACGCGGCTTGAAGAGCGGGTGTATCGGGTTTCCAGCCGGTAAACGCTTCTGCAGACAAAAAAGGCCCGCATCGCTGCGGGCCTTCTTGTTTATTGCGGTCTCTCTCAGCCGCGACGACGCGCCAGTGCGTCGATGCGTTCTTCCAGCGGCGGGTGGCTCATGAACATGCGGGCGAAGCCCTGTTTGATGCCACCGTTGATGCCGAAGGCGTTCAGGGTGTCAGGCATATGCACCGGCAGGCCCTGTTCCGCGCGCAGGCGTTGCAGCGCGCCAATCATCGCGGCGGTGCCGGCCAGGTTTGCACCGGCTTCGTCGGCACGGAATTCGCGCTTGCGCGAGAACCACATGACGATGGCGCTGGCCAGGATACCCAGGACCAGTTCGGCGAAGATGGTCGCCACGTAGTAGGCAATGCCCTGGCCTTCTTCGTTCTTGAAGATCACCTTGTCGACAAAGTTGCCGATGATCCGTGCGAAGAACATAACGAAGGTGTTCACCACGCCCTGGATCAAGGCCAGGGTAACCATGTCGCCATTGGCCACGTGGCCGATTTCGTGGGCCAGGACGGCTTTCACTTCATCCGGCGAGAAACGCTCCAGCAGGCCCTGGCTGACCGCGACCAGTGCGTCGTTCTTGTTCCAGCCGGTGGCGAAGGCGTTCGCCTCATAGGCCGGGAAGATCCCGACTTCGGGCATCTTGATCCCGGCTTCGCGGGACAGTTGCTCGACCGTTTGCAGCAGCCATTGCTCGTGACGCGTGCGCGGCTGGCTGATGATTTGGGTGCTGGTACTCATCTTCGCCATCCACTTGGAGATGAACAGCGAGAACAGGGAACCGGCGAAACCGAAGACCGCACAGAAAATCAGCAGCTGATTGAGGTTGAGATCAACCCCATTGGCCGCCATGAACCCGTTGAAGCCGAAAAGGCTCAGGGTGATGCTGGCAATCAGCACGACCGCCAGGTTAGTGGCCAAGAACAGCAGGATGCGCATCATGGTTGTAGAAATCTCCTCATGCTAAAGATGTAGCGTACTGCGGGGTATATAAGGTGCTACAACGGGGTATTCAACTGAGTGACTATTTCAAACTGTGTCCTACAGCATTAGCGTAGCTGTTTGCAGGGCATTTCCGACACGGGATGGCAAAGTGATTTGTCAGCCAGTTGGCAACCGAGTGCCCGTCGTTACTCGACATGACCCGGCAATGGGTCATTGCTCATGCATCAAGAGTGAGGTCACGGGTAGGGCGCAAGCATGTGTTGCAGAATGAATCACCGTGCGATGTTTCTGCCATCGCACGGTGACAGGCCGCTTATTGGCGATAGGACTTGAGGAAATTGCCAATGCGTCCGATGGCCATGTCCAGGTCATCGACGCGCGGCAGGGTCACGACGCGGAAGTGGTCGGGCCATGGCCAGTTGAAGGCTGTGCCTTGCACCACCAGTAATTTCTCCGAAAGCAGCAGGTCGAGGACGAACTTTTCGTCGTTGTGGATCGGGCAGACCTTCGGGTCGATCCGCGGGAACGCATACAGCGCGCCCATCGGCTTGACGCAGCTCACGCCAGGAATGTCGTTGAGCAGTTCCCAGGTGCGGTTACGCTGTTCCAGCAGGCGCCCTTGCGGCAGCACCAGGTCGTTGATGCTTTGATAGCCACCCAACGCGGTCTGGATCGCGTGCTGGCTCGGCACGTTGGCGCACAGGCGCATGTTGGCCAGCATGTCGATGCCTTCGATGTAGCTGTGGGCGTGGTGTTTCGGGCCGGAAATGGCGATCCAGCCGGAACGGAAACCGGCCACGCGATAGGACTTGGACAGACCGTTGAAGGTCAGGCACAGCAGGTCCGGCGCCAGGGACGCGGTGCAGATGTGCACGGCATCGTCGTACAGGATCTTGTCGTAGATCTCGTCGGAAAACACCACCAGGTTGTGCTGGCGGGCCAGTTCCAGCATGCCCAGCAGGACTTCTTTGGAATACACCGCACCGGTCGGGTTGTTCGGGTTGATGATCACCAATGCCTTGGTATTCGGGGTGATCTTGGCCTTGATGTCGGCCAGGTCCGGCCACCAGTTAGCCTGCTCGTCGCACAGGTAATGCACCGGGTTACCACCCGACAGGCTCACCGCGGCGGTCCACAACGGGTAGTCGGGAGCCGGTACCAGCACTTCGTCACCGTTGTTGAGCAGGGCCTGCATCGACATCACGATCAGTTCGGAAACGCCGTTGCCCAGGTAGATGTCTTCAATACCGACACCTTCCACCTGCTTTTGCTGGTAGTACTGCATCACGGCCTTGCGCGCGCTGAACAGGCCCTTGGAGTCGCTGTAACCCTGTGCTGTCGGCAGGTTGCGGATCACGTCCTGGAGGATTTCGTCCGGCGCTTCGAAACCAAAGGGCGCCGGGTTGCCGATGTTCAGCTTGAGGATGCGATGGCCTTCCTCTTCCAGGCGTTTGGCGTGCTTGAGCACTGGGCCGCGAATGTCGTAGCAGACGTTGGCGAGCTTGTTCGATTTGCTGACCTGCATGGCGATGTGTTCCCGAAAATGAACGATCCAGGCGGTGTGTGTACAACCGTGCTGGGAATCCTGCGTAATCACACAGGCCTGACGCCTTGAGAGGCAGCACCCATAAATCCGTTTGAATGCGCGTGGTCTGGCTGCCAGACTGGCGTTTGACGAGGCGCAATCATACGTGCCGCCCGATCCGTGGAAAAGGTACAGATCGGGCTTTTTCAGCTGCTGAGGTGTGATGATGGAAAAGTTGGAAAAAACCCTGGAAGAATGGAAGGCCATGCTCGATCCCGAGCAGTACAACGTTTGCCGCCTCAAGGGCACCGAACGGCCGTTTTCCGGCAAGTACAACGGCACCAAGACCGACGGTATCTACCACTGCATCTGCTGCAACGAGCCGCTGTTCGACTCCAAAACCAAATTTGATTCCGGCTGCGGCTGGCCAAGCTTTTATGCGCCGATCGGCGACAGCGCCATGACCGAGATTCGTGATGTCAGCCACGGCATGATCCGCACCGAAGTGGTCTGCGCCAAATGTGACGCGCACCTGGGCCACGTATTCCCGGATGGCCCACCGCCCACCGGCCTGCGTTACTGCATCAACTCGGTGTGCCTGGACCTGAAGCCACGCTCGTAATGCGAGCCCTGTAGGAGCTGGCTTGCCAGCGAAGGCGCCCGAAAGAACAACGCAATGTTCAAGGACGCCTTCGCTGGCAAGCCAGCTCCTACAAGGTGTATGCCGGCCGCAAGATGTATGTCGCCCAGGTTTTCGGCGAATATATTGCACACAATTCAATTGCTCGCTATGTTTGTCGCATCACCCCTTCTCGAGTGTCCCGGTCATGAGCGACAACCTGCTAAGCATCCCCTGCACCACCATCAAGGGCGAACAAAAGACCCTGGCCGATTTCGCCGGCAAGGCCGTGTTGGTGGTCAACACCGCCAGCAAATGCGGCTTCACCCCGCAATACAAAGGCCTTGAGGAGCTGTGGCAAACCTACAAGGATCAAGGCCTGGTGGTGCTCGGCTTCCCCTGCAATCAATTCGGCAAGCAGGAACCGGGCAACGAAGGGGCGATCAGCGAGTTCTGCGAGCTGAACTACGGAGTCAGTTTCCCGCTGTTCAAAAAAATCGAAGTCAATGGCGACGGCGCCCATCCCTTGTTCGTGCAGTTGAAAAAACGTGCACCGGGTGTGCTCGGTTCCCAGGGCATCAAGTGGAATTTCACCAAATTCCTGATCGGCAAGGACGGCCAGCTGGTCAAGCGCTTTGCCCCTGCAACCAAGCCGCAGGACTTGAGCGCTGAGATCGAAGCACTGCTCAAATGACCAGCTTGTCCGTCGACTCGCTGAGCCTCGACAGCCAGCTCTGCTTCAAACTGTATGCCGCGTCCCGCGCGGTGATTCGCGCCTACAAGCCTATGCTCGACCAATTGGGCCTGACGTACCCGCAGTACCTGGCGATGCTGGTGTTGTGGGAATGGCAGGCGACCGCCCCGGAGCAACCGACGGTCAAGGCACTGGGTGAGCGCCTGGCGTTGGACTCCGGCACGCTGACGCCCTTGCTCAAGCGTCTTGAACAATTGCAACTGGTTCAGCGTCAGCGCTCGGCGCGCGATGAGAGGGAGGTGCACCTGAGCCTGTCGCCCAAGGGCTGCGCGCTGCGTGATCAGGTCGGGCCGCTCAAGGCCCGCCTGTTGTGTGACAGCGGTGTGGATCTGGATCGCCTGAATGACCTGCGCGACGGCCTCGACCACTTGCTGGGGCAGATCAAGGCACTGTCGTAACGGGTATCCACACGTCCAGCAGGGAGGCCAGCTCTTCCCGCCGCAATGGTTTGGCCAGATAGTCGCTCATGCCCGCTGCACGGCAGCGTTCGCGCTCTTCGGACATGGCGTTGGCGGTCAGGGCGACGATTGGCAACTGCGGCCAGCGACCACTGCGACGGATCTGCCGACTGGCTTCATAACCGTCCATGACCGGCATGTTGCAATCCATCAGCACCAGATCGAAGTCGCGGCTCTCCAATTGATCCAGCGCCTCGGCGCCGTGCGCGGCGACCACCACGTCGCAACCGAGTTTACCCAACATGCCCTTGGCCACCAGTTGGTTGACCGGGTTGTCCTCGACCAGCAGCACCCGCGCACGTCGCTGCGGGACGTGGGCGTCGACCTTCGTATCGTTGGGCGTGTCGGTTTGCGCCAGCAGGATTCGCCGCAAAGCCTGATACAGCGCATTGCGGGCCAGGGGCCGTGCCTGTTGCTGCAGGGGGGCGAGGGCGCTGGCTTGTTCGCTGGGCATGAAGCTGCCGTAAGCGGTCACCAGCAGGATCGGCGCGCTGAGGGTGGGACGCAGGTTGAACAGGCATTCGGGGCAATCGGTGATCAGGACATCGGGGTTCAGGCCGAGCAACGGGTCATCGATCGAGCGCTGCTGATAATCAAGCCCCCAACTGGGCAACACACTGCTCAACAGTTCCGCCAGACCGCTGCTGGCGGCGGTAATCGCAATGACCTTGCCCTGCAGGGGCGCCGGGGCCAGTGCCCAGGTGTGGCTGGGCAGTGGCAGTTGCGCGCAGAACTGGCTGCCGAAACCGGGTTCAGAACTGATGGTGAGCCGGCCTTGCATGGCTTCGCACAGGTTGTGGGTCAGGGCCAGGCCCAGTCCGGTACCGCCGAACTGACGAGTGATCCCGGCACCGGCCTGGGTGAAAGGCTGGAAAATCTTGACCTGGGCATCCCGGGGGATACCGATGCCGGTGTCGCAGACTTCGATGCTGACGCCATCGTGGCTGGTCGACAGACGCACATCGACCCGGCCGAAACGGGTGAACTTGAGCGCATTGGACAGCAGGTTGCTGACGATCTGCCGGACCCGTGTCGGATCGCCGAGCACCAGCGCAGGAAAGTCCGGATCGATCAGGCAGGTCAGTTCGACACTCGGCGCGGCGTTCTGCGACAGCAGGTTGGCGGTGTCTTCGATCAGCGAGCCGAGGTCAAACGGGATGTGCTCGAGTTCGAGCTGGCCGGCATCGAATTTCGACAGGTCGAGAATATCGTTGAGCAACTCCACCAGCACTTTGCCCGAATCATGGGCGATGGCCAGCTGTTGCTGTTGCTCGGCGCTCAGCGGGCCGTCCAGCGACAGCGCGATCATGCCCAGCAGGCCATTGAGGGGCGTGCGGATTTCGTGGCTCATGTTGGCCAGGAACACTGAGCGCGCTTCGGCCATGTCCAGGGCGGTACTGCGGGCGACTTCCAGTTCCTGGTTGGATTGGCTGAGCCGGGCGTTGATGGCCTTGAGTTCGGTCGTGCGCGCCGAAACGATGTTTTCCAGCTGGCCAAGATAGTCGGTCAGGCGGTTTTCGGCGTTGCGTCGCTGCTGGATTTCGGTGGCGATGTTTTCGAATTGCTGGTTGGCGACTTTCACCAGCACGCCGATTTCATCATGGGCATGTCCGGCCGGGCATTCCAGCGAGGTCGGCTGCGCGCTACGCGGATCGCGGCCACTGAGTTCGCGGATGACCCGCACCAGCGGCTTGGTCAGCATCACGTAGAACAGCGCCAGGAGGATGCCGCTCAGCAGCAGGCTGCGGGCGAAACCATTGATCAGGGTTACCTCGGCCCGCCGCAGGAACCGGTAGCCGAAGGAGTAGGTGTCGACGTCCAGTCGTAGGGTGCCCAGCGATTCGCTTGGCAAATGATTCAGGTACAAGCGGTCTTCGAACTGCCGATGGGCCCCGAACAGTAGGTCACTCAATACTCGATAGCCGCTTTGCAGGCCGGGACGCTTGACGTTGGCCAGGACATTACCGTTGTTGTCGGTCAGTTTCGCCCCGATGACCGCAGGCGAGCGCAGCAGGCCGAGGGTCAGTTCCTGGGCGAGTTCGGCGTCGATGTTGTAGGCGATGCGCGAGGCGGGGTTGTGACTGATTTCGAGCAAAGACAGGATTTCACGGTTGATGGAAGCGTCTTCACTGGCATAATCGATGCCTATTTGCAGCACGCTGAGCAGCATACCCAGAATGAAACCGACCAGCACGGTGAGCCGTGCCTGTTTGTAAGACAGCCGGTTGGTGAACTTGATGTCCATGGGGTGTTGAACCACTTCCGTTTTCCTTCGCTGCTCAAGCATAGTCGATCATGCAGGGTGATCCCGCGAGCCCTGATACAGGGCGGTTGACCGTTCATCGAACGCTGTATTTCGTCGCTGTATCGCCATCATTACTGTGAACGTGCCCGAGGAGAAGACGTGGATTCCCGATTGAATGCTTTTCTTGAACGTGCCGATGCCGTTCTGGCCCGTATCGAACCGCTGCTGCCCACCCCTCGGCAAGCCATCGACTGGAACCACTGCCTGGCCGCGCGCTGGCAACGCGAGGGGCGCAGCGGTTTTCTGCTGCCGCTGCAGGTCAGCCTGGACATGCGCCTGAGCGACCTGATCGGCGTCGACCGCCAAGTGGAGCAACTGGGGCGAAATACCCGCCAGTTCCTCGATGGCATGCCGGCTAACCACGCCCTGCTCTGGGGCTCGCGTGGCACCGGCAAATCGTCGCTGGTGCGCGCCTTGCTGGCCGAGCACGCCGAGGCCGGGCTGCGCCTGATCGAAATCGAGCGCGATCACCTGGCGGACCTGCCGCGGGTAGTCGAGCAGATTGCCAAGCTACCGCAGCGTTTCGTGCTGTTCTGCGATGACCTGTCGTTCGAGTCGGGCGAGGGCGATTATCGCGTGCTCAAAAGCGTTCTCGACGGTTCGCTCGAACAGGCACCGGACAACGTGTTGCTTTACGCCACCTCCAACCGTCGCCACCTGGTGCCGGAAAAGGAAAGCGATAACGAAAACTGGAAACGGGTCGATGGCGAATTGCACCCCAGCGAGGCAGTGGAAGACAAGATCGCCCTGTCGGATCGCTTCGGTTTGTGGCTGTCGTTCTATCCGTTCACCCAGGAACACTTCCTCGACGTGGTTGAACACTGGATCGGTCAATTGGCCGACAAGGCTGGCCTGCCGTGGCAACGCACGGAAGAGCTGGACATCCTGGCGGTGCGTTGGGCCACGGGACGTGGCAATCGCAACGGACGTTGCGCGTATCAATTTGCCCGCTATTGGGTGGGGCTGAAACTGTTGGAGCACAAGGCATGATCGATTTACAAAAGAGCGGCCAAGGCCTAGAGGGCTACGGCATGCTGCACGCGCAGCTGGAATCCTTGCTGGCGCACGAGCGCGATTTCATTGCCAACGCCGCTCAGTTTTCAGCGTTCCTGTTCAACCAGCTCGACGGCTTGAACTGGGCCGGATTCTACCTCAATCGCAATGAAGAGCTGGTGCTGGGTCCGTTTCAAGGGCAAATCGCCTGCGTGCGGATTCCATTCGGTCGCGGCGTGTGCGGGACGGCAGCGGCGACCTTGCAGACCCAACGGGTCGAAGACGTGCACGCGTTTGCCGGGCATATCGCCTGCGACAGTGCGTCGAACAGCGAGCTGGTCGTGCCCCTGGTCAAGGACGGTCGCCTGATCGGCGTGCTCGATCTCGACAGCCCGCAACTGGCGCGTTTCACTGCGCAGGATCAAGCGGGTATCGAGCAACTGGCCGCCATTTTCCTGCGCCTGACCGACTGCTGATCACACTTTCAAGCCTGCCTTGACCAGCAGGCTTGACGTGTCCACCGCATCGACCTGCTGTGGATCGAGGAAACGCCGGGCGTACTGCAGGTAAATCTGTGCGTTGATGAACAGTTCGAACAGCTGCGGGTCGATGTGGGCGTCCCGGCACATGGCGGCCATGATGTCCAGCGCTTCACTCAGGGTCTTGGCCTTCTTGTAGGGGCGGTCGGCGGCGGTCAGCGCTTCGAAGATATCGGCAATTGCCATCATCCGCGCCGGCAGGCTCATCTGCTCACGCTTCAAGCGTTTCGGATAACCGGTGCCGTCCATTTTTTCGTGGTGGCCGCCGGCAATTTCCGCGACGTTGCCCAGGTGCTCGGGGAAGGGCAGGTGGCTGAGCATCATGATCGTCTGCACCATGTGGTGGTTGATGATGTAGCGCTCCTCAGCGGTCAGGGTGCCCCGGGCAATGCTCAAGTTGTAGAGCTCGCCTCGGTTGTACTTGTAACGCGGGACATCGAGCTTGAACCCCCAGGGATTGTCCTCGGCAATCAATTCGGCTTCGGCGCGCTCGAGCAGATGCTCGGGCCGGTCCGCCAGCAACGCTTCGCAAACGGGCAGTGGCGGTGCCGGCGTGCGTGCCTGGCGCTGGTTTTCTTCCCAGGAAACACCCAACCGGTCATCCAGTGTCCGCGTCCAGGTGCGTTGACCGATATTGCGCAGGCGTTGCAGGTCGGCTTCGGCCATGGCCTCGCCACCGAGGTTGCAGCGGGCGATGAAGGCGAAATCATCATCGAGTTCCGCCAGGCTGGCATCGCGCTGTTGCGCCAGATGTTGCTCGTCGCCATCTTGGGCAACGGCTTGCCAATAGTTGACCCAGGCATCACGCTTGAGCACTTCGAAGCGGGTGCGTATTTCGTGGATGCGGTCGTACAGGGTTTCGAGTTTGGTGGCTTTGTCGACCACGTATTCCGGGGTCGTCACCTTGCCGCAATCATGCAGCCAGGCGGCGATGTGCAGCGCCTCCCACTCATCGTCCGTGGGCTGATAGTCGCGCAAGGCCGGGTCCTGGCTG
Source organism: Pseudomonas sp. NPDC087336 (assembly GCF_044744285.1). Lineage (NCBI taxonomy): Bacteria > Pseudomonadati > Pseudomonadota > Gammaproteobacteria > Pseudomonadales > Pseudomonadaceae > Pseudomonas > Pseudomonas sp. NPDC087336. The sequence goes on from NZ_JBIUYA010000021.1 coordinate 71,541, forward strand.
GCCGCCGCGGCCTGGGCGAGCATCAGCGTCAGGGCCGGTACTCGTTGGCAATGGCCACCGGTGTAGGGGCTCTTGGCATCTATCGCACCTGCCAGCAGTTTGATGAAGGCGTCCAGCAGCTGTTTTTGCCGGTCTTGCAAGCGCTGGCTTTCGATACTCACAGCGGCCGCACCGGACACCGCCTGTAAGAACGCGATGCGGTCGGGACGCAGTTTATCCAGGTCGCTCTCGTGACCGCTGTCGGCCAACAGAAACACCAGCAGGCCGACGGTTTCGTTGTGACGATTGTGCAAGCGAATGCCGATCAGGTGAACCCGGGGACAGGCCATCGCCAGCAGGACTTTTTGTAGATCCCCCGCCTGTTCGAAGCCGAGGTGGGTGACGACGTTGTCGGCCGTCGACAGCTGCTGCAGCCAGGCGGGGCTGTGCGCGTCCTTAAACGCGTGTGCGCAAAGGTCGAATGAAGACAGGGCTTGTGCCGTGTCGTTGATCACCAGGCCCTGGGGTTCCATAAGATCGCCATCCCCTTCGCGCAGGTAGATCAGGCCGGCCTGGGCCTGACCAATCCTGACCGTTTCAAACAGCACCCGCTCCAGCAATGGGGCAAACCGGGTCTCGGCACTGAGGCTGTCAGTGATCTGGAAGAAGCTTGCCAGGGTGTCTTTCATGCGCCCCATGGACAGGCTTAGCTGGTCGACCTCAAGCACCGGAGAGCGGCGTGTAACTGGAAAGTTGAAGTCGAAACTGCGAATGGCATCCGCTTCCTGCACCAGGGCGCGCAGAGGCTTGACCAGGATCCTCGACGTTAACCATCCCAGAGGTACGCACAACAGCAGGGTCGCCAGGGTAATCAGCGCGCCTTGCCAGCGCATGCGGTAGGCGTCGACGAGCAATTCATCTTCGGGTACCAACATCGCCAGTTGCAGCCCCTGGGGCCCGCCTTCCTGAATGCTGCTGCGGGCAACGATCCATTGGCGACCCATGGCAGTCAGGCGATTGCCCGGTACAGGTTTGTCGAGCAGCGCGCCCAGGGCGGGATTCAGGTCGGCGGCCTTGCTCAGGTGGGCGGTTTGATCGTCAACGATCAGGCGGCGGCTGTCGGGATAAGCGATGGCATTGCCTTGGGCATTGAGCAGCACGATCTCGGTGGCGGGCGTCACCACGTGTTTGGCCAGGGTGGCCGAGAGCTCGGCCAGGGTCAGGTCGGCAGCGAGCACGGCATGCTCGCCGCTGCGCCGCGCCAGGGTGGTACCGACGTTGCGGGTCGAGAAAAAAACGTAGGGCTCGGTGGTGATCTGGTCAAGGTCCTGGCTGGCGCTGGTAAACCAGGCGCGGTCACGCGGATCATACAAGTCATCGAGGTTGTCCTGACGGCTGACGAGCGTCAGGTCCTGATCGAAAAACAGGAATTGCGAGTGCGCCTGGCCACTGCTGTTTCGCTCGATGCTCCAGACCTGATAGACCGCGGTATCCGGGGCCTTGAACAGCGCTTTCAGATCGGGTGTGCGCAGCGGGCGAACCATGAAAAAGTCACCGGTGTCGTATCCCAGGTACAGCGAAGCAAGGTCCGGGTTGTCCTTGAGCGACTGACTGAAGGGCTTGAGCAGCGCCAGGCGCTGTTGCAGGTCAGGGGCCAGGGTTGCAGGGTTGTGCATCAACAGGCTCAGCAGGTGGCGAATCGGCTGATAGGTGGCGTGCAGGTCCAGGCGCACGTCCTGTTCAATCCGGCTGAACAGCTTTTCACTGCTCGACAGAATGATCTGGGTGGTTTGCCGGTAGTGGAAAATGCCCAGCACGATCCCGGTCAGCAACAGCAGGCAAGTGAACATCACGCTGATATGAACGTGCAGGGGAAACCGCCGCTGATCCGGGCGCAGTGGGCTGGGCATGCAGGTCACTCCGTGATGGTTAACGCACTGCTCCGCGTCCAAGCATAGTTAAGGCTCGCTCACTGTACAGCTGTCGTTTTGCTCGATTTGTTGCAGTAATGCCTGCTCCAGTTCGAGCAGTGCGCGCTCCACGGCGCTGCAGCATTCGCTGACTTTTTCGGGGGGGAAGCGGGCATGGCAGGTGGCCTCGAGCGCCTCGCAGCTGTCGATCAAGCGAGTGGCCTGGACGATTCGGGCAGCGCCCTTGATTCTATGGGCAATGTCGAGAAATGCCTGTGGGTCCGGTGTGCCTGACAGCGCCTGCAGGCTCTGTCGATCCAGGCGGTTGCTGTTCAACAGTTCGGTCAGCAGACGCAGGTTCATCGTCGGGTTGCCGCCGGTCAACACATGCAAACCTTGCAGGCTGAAGGCCGGGGTGACGACCGTGGGCTGGATACCCTTGACCCATTGACTCAAGGCGGCCAGGGACAGTGGCTTGAACAGGCAGTCGTCCATCCCGGCCTGTTTGCAACGCTCAATTTCCTCCGCCTGGGCGTTGGCGGTAAAGCCCAGGAGGGTGCAGCGCGGCTGTTGCGTGTGCTGTTCATGTCGACGAATGGCTTGGGCCAGTTCGTATCCGTTCATGACCGGCATGTTGCAATCGGCGATCACCAGGTCAAATGCGTCGGATTTCCACGCGTCCAATCCAGCCTGGCCATCTGCCGCGACGCTGAACCGATGGCCCAGGAATTCCAGCTGCTGGCACATCAGCAAGCGATTGGCCGCGTGGTCGTCGACCACCAGCACATTCAAAGGGACCGTAGCGCAGTGGATGGGGGGCTCAGCTGTTTGCTCCCTCGATTCGCGAGGCAGTGTGGGTAACAGCAACGAAATCCTCACCCGGGTACCGACGCCCGGCTGGCTGCTCAACTGCAGGCTGCCGTTCATCATTTCGCACAGGCTGCGGCTGATCACCAGGCCAAGCCCGGCACCGCCCCTGGCCGACTGCCCGGCATTACCGGCCTGGGCGAAAGGTTCGAACAGGTGTTGCTGATCCTCATGGCTGATTCCCGGGCCACTGTCTTCGACCAGCAGCAGCATTTGTACCTGGTTGGTTTCGCCGGTCAGGTGCAGGGCCACAATAATCCTGACCTGGCCATGTTCGGTAAACTTGATGGCATTGCTGACCAGGTTCGACAGCACCTGCTTGAAGCGCAAGGGATCGAGCAACACGTCGATCGTAGGGTTGGCCGGATTGAGTTCCAGTTGCAGTTCGAGCCCCTTCTGCCGGGCCAGCCCATCGAAGATGCGCGCCACCGACGCCACGATTTCCTCTGGATTGACCCGCTCCGGGTTCAGGCTCAGGTGCCCGGACTCGATGCGGGCAATATCGAGGATGTCCCCGATTAGTTCCAGCAGGTCCTTCGCCGAGTGGTACGCCACATCAATGGCGGGACGATCCGGGTGGTGGTGTTCGATGCGCTTGAGCGTCAGTTCGAGCATGCCGATGACGGCATTCATCGGGGTGCGAATTTCATGGCTCATGGTTGCCAGGAACGTGGTCTTGGCCCGGTTGGCTTCGTCGGCACGCTCTTTGGCGCAACGCAGCTCATCGAACAATTGCCGCCGTTCGCTGATGTCGATCCAGCCACCAATGATCCCTTGCACCTCACCGCTCGAGTCGCGGTAGGGAAGAATCCAGTGATAGATCGTCAACCGGCGACTGCCAATGTGCAGCGCACGGTCAAGGATCATGGGCGTGCCCTCGGCCACGACACGCTGGTAATCGGTCTGGTATTCCCGAGCTTCGAAGGCGTTGCTCATGGTGCCCTGGGTCACGCTTTTGCCGATCACGTCTTCGCGTTTTGCGTTGAAGGCTTGCAGGTAGCTGTCGTTGCAACTTTGCAGCAGTCCTTGGCGATCACGCACGTAAATCGGGTGGGGCGTGCCGTTGACCAATGAACCCATGAACTCCAATTGATCATTCAACGCGCGCTCGGCCGCCCGGCGTTGATTGATCTGGCGCCGCATGTAAGCGTTCCAGGTCACGGAGACCAACAACAGCAATCCGGCACCGATGACGATCTGATAGAACACTCGTTGATAATTTCGCCAGGTGCTTTGCGAGGAGGCTGAATAGCTGCGCCAACGACTGTTGATGACGCCCAGCTCTTGCGGGGCGATGCTCAACAGTGCCTTGTTGAGGATGTCATTGAGTTCCTTGGCCTCGCGCCCGGTTGCCAGGGAGAACGCCGCCTGCTGGGTGCCGATGGTGGTGCTGATTTGCAGATCGGTTTCGAACAGTTGCGAGGCGATGAAGTAGTTGGCGATCACCAGCGAGTTCACCGCGCCTTCCACCCGGCCTTCGGCAAGCATTTCCACGGCGCTGAAGGTGTCCGCGGTCTTGATCAGCCGGATCTGCGGGAATTCGCTGCGCAGATAGTCGATCAAGGGGTTCCCACGGGCAATGGCCAGGCTCTTGCCCTGCAGCTGTGCAAGGTTTGTCGGACTGTCGTGCGCCTTGCGTGTCAACAGCACGAAGGAGTTCTGCAGGTACGGGCGGGTAAAGCTCAGCAAGCTATCCCGTCGCGCGCTGGGGAGCAGCGCGGCGATCAGGTCAGCCTGATCGGTTTTGATTCGCTCGATCATGTCTGCGTCGCTGCGACTGCGCTGAATGTCGAAGCGCAGGCCGGTACGCAACCTGATCAACTCAAGCAGGTCCGCGGCAATCCCGCGAAAGTTGCCGGCACTGTCGAAAAACGTCAGCGGCGCATAGGCCTCATTGACGACCACCCGGACCACCGGGTGTTGCGCCAGCCAGCGCTCCTCAGTGTGACTGAGCTGCAGTTTTTGATCGGTGAGCAGGATATCGCTCCCGGCGCTCCAGCGTTTGGCGATGTTTTCCCGTTCGCTGGCGGGGATGGCCGCGAGCGTCGTGTTGATGATGTCGAGCAGTTGTGGATTGGTCTTGTGCACGGCAAAGCTGAAACCATGGGCTTCGTGCTTGCCGAAACTGGCCATGCGAATGTTGTTCAGATAGCCCTTGTTGATCATGTAATGGGTTGAAAGGGTGTCACCGAGAAAAACATCGGCCTGGCCGAAAGCAACGGCATTGATCGCGTTCTGGTAGGAGGGGTAGGACGTGATGATTGCCTTCGGATACAGGGCCTTCACCTCTTCCAGGGGCAAGTAGTGGTACAGCATGCTGAGCCGCAACCCGGAAAGCCCATCATTGAGCGGCCGGGTTTCGCCTTCACGTGTCACCAGGACCGGTTGATCGACCGCATAGGGCCTGGAAAGCGCGATGTGGTCATTGCTCGCCTCGAATCCGTTGGCGCTGCCCAACAGGTCTACCTCACCATTTTCGAGCGCTTCGATCGCAGCTCCCCGGGAGCTGAAGCGCTGAACTTTGATGGGCAGGCCAAGGACCTCGCCAAGAATGCCCGCGTAATCGGCGGTAAAACCTTCGTAGTCATGACCGCTGCTGGTCAGGTCGAAGGGGGGATAGTCTGGCGCTGAAGTACCCAGGATCAGTTGCTCTTTTCCCCGGGCCCAATGTCGTTGTGATTGATCCAGCTCGACTTCCAGGTGCAGGGGCGCTGAACGACTGAGCAAAGTGAATTGTTCAGGGGGTTGCGCTGCGTGCAACGAGGTGCACAGGCACAAGCCTGTGGTCATGATCAGCAGGTAATCCTTCAAGCGGCTGGGCATCCTGTGTCTCACACTAATGCATTACGTTTTGCCATCTCAATGAGTTCAACCAGTGATTTGGCCTTGAGTTTTTGCATCAGTCGTTTTTTATAAGTGCTGACCGTTTTGTTGCTCAGGAACATGCCTTTGGCGATTTCCTTGTTATTGCGACCTTGTGCAAAAAGTTGCATGACCATGAGCTCCCTGTCATTGACTGACTTGAACAGTTCAAGTTCGGCGCAGCGCGCTTCATCACCACGAGCAGGGTTCAAGGCTTCACTGGGAAAATAGTTATAACCTGAGAGTACTGCCTTGATGGCGCTTACCAGTTCGCTTAGTTCTTCCTGTTTGCAAACATATCCCGAGGCGCCGGATTGCATGCAGCGTATACCGAACAGCGTCGGACATTGTGCAGTCAATACCAGAGTTCTTGGAGGCGTATGCATGGCGTTGAAACGGGTTAGCACTTCCAAGCCATCCAGCTTGGGAATACTGATATCGAGAATGACCAGGTCGGGCATGCATTCGCGCACCATCTGCATGGCATCGACACCATTATCGGTTTCACCGACGACCTTGAAGCCCTCGTGTTCAAGCAACATACGAACGGCAAGCCGGATGACTGGGTGATCGTCGACGATAAAAACGGAGTTCATAATCAAATCCCATGCGAGCTCAGATAAAGCGCGCACCTTAGCTCAGATAGTTGAGGCGACGTATGAACTGACGGGGCCGTCGTGGCAATATAGGAATGTTCCTACATGCGAAAAGGAATTGGCTTACGAGTCAAACGGTTTTTTGGCAGGTTTCCACAAATAGTGTTGCTGTTTAATTGTGTGGCGAAGGGTGCTGTTTTGTGGGGCACCCAATTTTTATCAGCGCCTGGTTGCAGGGTCAGGGAATCAATTTCAGTAATTGCCTCAGCTCGCACTGTTTCAAAGGTTTTATCAAGTAACCCAGTAATGGCAGTCCGTTGAGGATGGCCAGGTTTTCAAGTTCACCCAATTCATTGGATGTCAGGCTGCTTAAAAGTATTGCCTGCTTGATCATCCCCTGATGGCTGGCGATTTTTATCAGGTCAATGCCGGATACTTCGGGCAGGCATTGATCGCATAACAGGATATCGAACGGCTGCTCTGCCCTGAGCATGTGTTGCAACGCGCCTCTGGCACAGTCGCTGGTGGTCAAGTGAGTGAAGCCGTAACTCTCCAGCAGGCATTGAGTCGCCATGAGCTGAAACGGATGGTCTTCCACCAGCATGATGCGCAGATTGTCGTTGATCATGTTATTCACGCTTCTTCTATCGGAACCGATAGGCGTGATTGTTTCGCGTCCAAATCGCGCATTCGATCAGTGCACTCGACAGAGGCTGTAGGGGGATTCGGTGTTTGTTGAATGTTTTTGGATTTTCAGGACTGATCGGCCATGACCGGAGGGGGTAATGGCTGATCGGCCGTTTGTCGTCAGTGACTGGAACGCCCCGTCATTTCGAGGGCCATGTGGCTGGCATAGCTGTCGGTCATGCCGGCGATGAAGTCGATCATGCGCAGGAACGAGTTGTGCAGGGGGCCGTTCGGATCGGGCGCATTGTTGCCCAGCAGGTCGAGAACCCGCCGGCTCTTGAAGGACGGCGTTCGACCGTTGTGTTGCTCCAGTGCGGCACCGCAGAAAGCGTTGAGGAGAATTTCCAGGGTGGTGTAGGCACCAATCTCGTGCAGGGTCTTGCGTTTATCCTGGAAGATCTTCTGCCGAGCCATGTCCTTTGCATTGAGGACGCAACGTTTGGCCGGGCCGTGCATGTGCTCCACCAGGTCGCCAGTCAGGGTACCAGCCAACAGCGCGTCCTGTTGCTCGACAAAGGCGCGGGCCGCTGCGTTGGTCAGGTGTTCGATGGCCTTGCCCCGCAGGATCGCCAGTTTGCGCCGACGAGAATCCTCTGGGCCGAGCAGGCGATAGGTTTGCGGTAAATCGTCGCCCACCAGATCCAGTAGCAGGGATTCGACTTCGGCGTACTCCAGTAACTCCATTTCCAGGCCGTCTTCCAGGTCGATCAACGCATAGCAGATGTCATCGGCGGCTTCCATCAGGTACACCAGCGGATGGCGTGCCCAGCGCTGCTCCTCAAGCTGCGGCAGGCCAAGTTTTTGCGCGATCTGCTCCAGCAGCGGCAGTTCGCTCTGGTAGCAACCGAACTTGTGTTTCTTGTACCCCAGGGAGTCGGCGTGCCTGGCTGTCCATGGGTATTTCAGGTAAGTGCCCAGGGTGGCATAGGTCAGCCGGGTGCCGCCGTCGAACTGGTGATACTCAAGCTGGGTCAGTACCCGGAAGCCTTGGGCGTTGCCTTCGAAATTGAGAAAATCATTGCGCTGCTCTTCGTTCATCGCGTCCAGCCAGCCCCGTCCGGCGGCTTGCTGGAACCAGTGCCGAATCGCGTCTTCGCCGGAGTGGCCGAAGGGTGGATTACCGATGTCATGGGCTAGGCAGGCCGATTGCACAACCATCCCCAGATCGCTGGGTTCACACCAGTCGGGCAGGGCGCTGCGCAGGGTTTCGCCGACGCGCATACCCAGTGAACGGCCGACGCAACTGACTTCCAGCGAGTGGGTCAGGCGCGTGTGGATATGGTCGTTGCTGTGCACCGGATGAACTTGAGTCTTGCGCCCGAGACGGCGGAACGCTCCCGAGAAAATGATCCGGTCATGGTCTTTGTGAAAAGGGCTGCGGCCCACTTCTTCCGGGCTGTACAGGGGCTTTCCGAGGCGTTCGCGGGTAAGCAGGGTAGGCCAATCCAAGGCTGGTTCTCTCCGTCAGGTGACTGATTGACTAGCTTCCCGGTTCGCATCGGTACCTGCAAGTGTCACTACAGCCCTACTGCATCGATATCGATGAGCAACAGGCGTTCGCCGTTGTCGAAAAACTGCCCGGCGGTGAGGCAGTACTGATTGCTGGTGGCGTCGCGATAGGTATTGGAGAGGGTCAGATGACGCTCTTCCCAACCCTGGGCCAGCAGGTGATAGAAGTACGGACGCCACGACCAGTTATGGCCCAGGTAGCGATTGTCGGCGACCCAACCGTTATTGCGCCATTCCAGGTTGGGCGTCAGCTGCGTACCGTGACGGTCGCACTGGTAGAAACGCAGCAGCCAGGGAAAGGCATCCAGTTGTGGCAGGGCGCTCAGGGGCGAGCAAACCTGTGCCCAGTCCTGCAGGATCGCCATCAGTTCACTGAGTTGCTGGCGCATGATCTTCAGGCGAGCGCGCTCGGCCAGCTTTTGTTGCACGTAGCGTTGACGCAGGTACGCAAAGCGCTCGACGAAGGCGTCAGCGGCAAAGAAGTCCGCTTGTGCCCCGGCAAATAAAAAACCCTGGACGTAACGTGAGCCGCACTCCAGGGCAAAATTCAGCTGTGCTTCGGTTTCCACGCCTTCGGCGATGATCCAGCAACCGGTTTTTTCCGCCATTTGTGCCAGCGCCTTGACCACATCGCTGCTCGGCCCGCCCAGCGCCGCTGCCTGGAACAGGCGCATATCGAGTTTGAGGATGTCCGGTTGCAACGCCAGTACCCGATCGAGCTGAGAGTAGCCGGCGCCGAAATCATCGATGGCGATCCGCGCGCCGGCTTGCCGGTAACGCGTCACCACTTGTGCCAGACGCTGGATGTCGCCACCCAGTTCAGTGATTTCGAAAACGATGCGCTGCGGGTCGACACCGTGTTTTTGCAGTTGTGCGAGGCTCGGCAACGGTTGGTCCGGGCGCAGGCGGCTGATCCAGCGTGGGGAAATGTTCAGGCTGAGAAACCAGTCGCCGGGCGCTTCATGCAAGCGACTCAGCGCGTTGTCGCGTAGCTGGCGGTCCAGACGACGCAGGGCAACGGCGTTGGTTCGGGGATCAGCGAACAGCGGCCCCACCGACGCCAGTTGGCCGTTGGCCTGGCGCAGTCGACCCAAAGCCTCCACGCCGGCGATACGGCCCGTGGCGGTATCGATGAACGGCTGAAAACAGGCGAGCGGTTGCCCGTGGATCACAAGGCCTCCTTGATGGATCTTGTTTTTGGATAAAGCCTGGTCACCGGGTAGGCACGCAGGATTGACCCCCTCGATGAAGAGGTTCAATCCCGTGGGTACTGCAAGAATGTAGCCAGTTCTGACAGGGTCAGTGTTTGTGCGAAGAACCCTGCAAGACCAGCTTGATCAGAGGCGCCAGGGTAGTGCCCAAGCGGAGCAGTCGGGCCAGGCTGCCCAGGCCGGTGCCATTCTTGGCGCCCTTTCCGCTCAGAAAACCCAGCAGGGTGACAGCGGCGACGCCCCACAGCGGAGCATGCTTGATGCCGAACCCGTCCTGCAGGTTCTGGGTCATGCCACGCACTCGCTGCAAAGGTTGCAGCAGTTGCGCGGATTCGTGGCGGATCTCCTGGCGATGCATTTCCATGCGCAGGCGGATCAGTGCCTTGCGCATTTCCGTGCGCGAGCTATTTCGAGGCAGTTCAGGCAGGTTCATGGCAGCAGGCGCTCCCGATCATTGGCCAGCTCTTCCAACGTGCCATGGAAGGGCGAGGATTCATCGAAGATCGCGGCTCGTAGGCGCATTGCGCAGAAGACGCAGGCAAGGCTGTAGAACACGCAGAGCGAGATGATGGCGGCCAGGCGGTAAGTGTCCCAAAACAGGATCAGCACCAAGGTCGACAACCCCACCAGCAATAGCAAGGCAAACACCAGCGCCAGGCCTGCAAACAGCAACAGGCTCACGGTGCGGGCTTTTTGTTCCTGCAGTTCGATGCCGAACAATTCGACATGGCTGTGCAGCAGTCCAAGGAAAGCGGCACCCAGGCGCCGCGGTGATGAACTTGGGCCTGTTCCGGACGAGCCGGATTCATCGATCGCCATATCAGCGCCGAGTTGCCAGCAGGCCAATCAGGAAGCCCACGCCGGCCGCGATGCCAACCGATTGCCATGGGTTAGCCTGGACATAGTCCTCGGTGGCGGTCACGGCAGCCTTGCCGCGTTCGCGCAGGGAGTCTTCGGTCAGCTTCAGGGTTTCACGTGCACGCAGCAGACTGTCGTGGATCTGGTCGCGCAATTCATCGGCCTGGTCACCGGCCAGGGAGGCGGTGTGTTCCAGCAACCGTTCGGTATCGCTGACCAGTGCCTGAAAATCGCTCATCAGGATTTCTTGAGCAGTCTTTGCCTTGATGCTGGCCATTGGTGATCTCCATAAGTGGCGTCTGAAACGTTCGAGTATGAGCCTTGTGCGAAGGTTCAGTACAAATGACTGGTACAACTTTTGCTGTGTCCTGGTGCGTCTGCCCGCGCCGTTGCGCTGTTGCTGGGCGAGATGACAGTAAAACTTTAACTCAAACAATCGAAACCCGCGCAAATGTCCCGGTCGTGATTGGCCTTGATGAACCCCGTGCTCCAAAACGGTTCATCGGGAGAGATTTGGTCGAATCGACAAGTCTCAACTTGGTGCATGGATTGCCCGCGCGAACTGCTTTGGTGCTTTTTTCAGCCTTAAGGTCTGCCAAATCCATGGAAAATCTGCAAAGCGCTGTGGACACCCTGGTCCATAGCTCCAATACGTTGTTCATCCTGATCGGTGCGGTCATGGTGCTGGCCATGCACGCTGGCTTCGCCTTTCTCGAGGTCGGTACGGTCCGGCAAAAAAACCAGGTCAACGCCTTGTCGAAAATCCTCAGCGACTTCGCCGTTTCGACCCTGGCCTACTTCTTTATAGGCTATTGGATCTCCTATGGGGTTACCTTCATGCAGCCGGCGGCCGTGATCAGTGCCGATCACGGCTATGGCCTGGTGAAATTTTTCTTCCTGCTGACCTTTGCCGCGGCGATCCCGGCGATTATTTCCGGGGGCATCGCCGAGCGTGCCCGGTTCGTCCCGCAATTGTGCGCGACAGCGCTGATCGTGGCGTTCATCTATCCCTTCTTCGAGGGCATGATATGGAACGGCAACCTGGGTTTGCAGGCCTGGCTGCAAGAGCGCTTCGGTGCCAGCTTCCATGATTTCGCCGGTTCCGTGGTGGTGCACGCCATGGGCGGTTGGCTGGCGCTTGCCGCGGTGCTGTTGTTGGGACCGCGCAATGGGCGTTATCGCGAAGGGAAGCTGGTGGCGTTCGCGCCGTCGAGCATCCCGTTTCTGGCATTGGGCTCGTGGATTCTCATCGTCGGCTGGTTCGGCTTCAACGTGATGAGCGCGCAAACCCTGCAAGGGGTCAGCGGGCTGGTCGCGGTGAACTCGCTGATGGCCATGGTCGGCGGTACGGTGGCGGCGCTGATCGTCGGGCGCAATGACCCGGGCTTTCTGCACAACGGCCCACTGGCTGGCCTGGTGGCAATCTGTGCCGGCTCCGACCTGATGCACCCGGTAGGCGCGCTGGTTACCGGTGCCATCGCCGGGGCGCTGTTTGTCTGGTGCTTTACTGCCGCGCAAGGCAAATGGCACATCGATGACGTGTTGGGCGTGTGGCCGCTGCACGGTCTGTGCGGCGCGTGGGGCGGGATCGCCTGCGGAATTTTCGGCAAGACGACCTTGGGTGGGCTGGGGGGTGTGAGCCTGGTCAGCCAGTTGATCGGTACTGCACTGGGTGTGGTGGTGGCGCTGGCCGGTGGTTTTGCGGTGTATGGCGTGATCAAGGCGTTCCATGGTTTGCGCCTGAGCCAGGAAGAAGAGTATTACGGCGCGGACTTGTCGGTGCACAAGATCGGCGCCGTCAGTCAGGATTAGCCGTGGGTTCATTGGCTCGACGGCATTTCGGGGCAGGCCTAGAATAGGCTCTTAATTTCCTGGTAGAGCGCTCATGCTTCCTGAATGTCAGCTGTTCGGCACGCTCGGGTGCCATCTCTGTGAAGTGGCCGAAGCCATGTTGATGGAATTTGTCGAGCGTGGCTTGCTGGTGGAGCTGGTGGACATCGCTGAGGACGAAACATGGTTCCAGGCCTATAGCCTGCGGATTCCGGTGCTGCGTCGGGTCGATAACGGCGCGGAACTGGGTTGGCCCTTCAGTGCCGACGAGGTCGTTGCCTTTCTGCGTTAAACGATTGAGGGCGTGTTCCGCCCGTCGAACAAACCCCTTGGCTAAACTGATGCGATTCGGATACTGTATGCGCATACAGTTATTCGGGTTGTTGCCTTGCCGCCGCTGATTTCGGCGTTCAGCGAGGCTAATCCGGGCGTGAGAGGGTCAGTCGTGGTTAATGTCGAACAATTAAAGAACAGCGTTAACCGCATGTCGGTGGATGTGATACGTGAAGCCGTCGCCGAATTGCGCCTGGACGGTTTAGTGACGGAAGGCAAAACGCCCTTCAACAAGCTGCATTTCAATACCTGTTTTGCTGAAATCGAAGCCTTGTTTCAGCGCGCAGGCTATCACCGGCAGTTGGATGTCGTGGGTTATCAAGGTTTGCTGTACGCATTGTATGACCCGGGTCGCTGGGAGGCGGTCGACGTGCTGCGCTGGCTCAAGGAGTACACCGAGGCCGCGGGGCGTGCGCAGATCCCGGCTTGAGGATTCTGCACTAGGTTCGTTTGCGCCGCTGTTGGATAATGCCGCCTTGCATTCAAGGTAAGAGCTTTTGTATGTCCACTTCATCATTTTCTGCTGCACACAGCCAGGCCAGCACGCTGTACTTGCCGCCCGGCCCGTGGCAGACCGTTTTCGATTGCCTGTGCGAGCACTTCAGCGCCATCGGTCGTGAACAGTGGCTGGACAGAATTGCTCGCGGCCGCGTGCTCGATGGGCAGGGCGCACCGATTGCCTTGGACCTGCCTTACAAGGAAGGCCTGCGGATTCACTATTTTCGCGAAGTGCCGGACGAAAAACCGATCCCGGTGGTCGAGTCGATCCTCTACGCGGACGAGCATCTGGTCGTGGCGGACAAACCACATTTCCTACCCGTGACCCCGGCGGGTGAATACGTCGAACAGACCTTGTTGCGCCGCCTTATCCGTCGCCTGGATAACCCGCATCTGGTGCCCTTGCATCGCATCGACCGGCATACGGCGGGGCTTGTGCTGTTTTCCGCCGACCCGCAAAGCCGCTCGGCGTATCAGTCGTTGTTTCCAACGCGGCAAATCGAAAAGCGCTACGAGGCCATTGCCCGGGCGTTGCCTGAGCTGACCTTCCCGCTGGTGCACAAGAGCCGGCTCATCAATGGCGAGCCTTTCTTCCGCATGCAGGAAGGTCCGGGCGCGAGCAATACCGAGACGGCTGTCGAAGTCAGGGAAAAAAACGGTGATCTGTGGCGTTATGGGCTTTATCCGGTAACGGGCAAGAAGCATCAGTTGCGGGTGCATATGACAGCCCTGGGCGCCAGTATCTGCAACGACCCGTTTTATCCTCGGGTGCTCAAGGACGTGGAAGATGACTACGCCAACCCGCTGAAACTGCTGGCCCAGGGGCTGAAGTTTGTAGACCCGGTCACCGGCCAGAACAGGGAATTCGAGAGCGCAATCACGCTGCAATGGTGAACAAGGAATTCAATAAAATCGAATTTATGCGCAGGTCTGGAGTCTTTTGATCAGGCGCCACGCCTGTGGCGTTCTATGAACTCGGTACAGCCGCAACGTTTTCCGGCGTCCCGTGACCTCCCATGCAAGGAGATTTTCATGAAACGCACCGTTTTCGTTGGAATGTTGATTTGCACCGCCCTGTTGGCCTCTCCCGTTTTTGCCGCGGACAACGACCTGTGCACCATCAAGCTGCAGGAACTCAAGGACAAAGTCACCAGCCTGCCTGCCACGTCCGAAAACACCACCATGGAAATCAAGCGGATGCAGGCCAGCGCAGAGGCGGCCCGGGCCGCCAAGGATGACAAGAAATGCATCACCGAAGCCACCCAGGCACTGGCCCGGGTGGATAAACTGAACAATGAGCCGAACCCATGACACCGGGTTTTTCAGATGCAAACAAAAATGCCCCGACAAGTCGGGGCATTTTCATGTATCCGGTAGTCGCCGCGAAGATTACAACTCTTTGACGGTACGAACCTGATCCTTGTTGATGCGGGTCTGCTTGCCATCCAGCTGTTCGAATTCGTAGAAGCCCGATTCGTTGTCGTAGTTTGGCGTGTCGACGGCCTGGATTTCGCGACCGTCATTCAAGGTGATCACGGTAGGCGATGCGCAACCGGCGAGGGTAGCGAGGCCCAATGCGAGCATGAAAGTGGCCAGGGTCCGTTGAGTCATGGAAGTGTCTCCGAAAATGAATTCTTTTGGTTACTGGGCTTGAGACGTAAACAGCGCGTGCAAGTTCCTTGGTACTCAGTCTGACACAGTGTCCGACGTGCTTAACAGTTCGGGCGTATTGAGGTTCGCCAGGCGCGGATCATTGTCGGGGCACTGCAATGCAGTAGCGCCCAGCTTGCGCATGAGTCGACCAGGGCTGCGTTCACCTTCCTTCCAGGCGGTTTCGAAATCAGCGCGCAGTGCCACTGGAATAATGCACAGCAACGGCTCCCAGTGGCCGTCATGGCGCAGCATCAAGGGTTTGTCGGGATGCTGGCTGGCGGCTTCGCGCATGCTGCTCAGCAGTGCCTGGTCGATGCGCGGGACATCACAAGGCAAGACTAGCAGATGATTGTGACGGGCCGCGTTGAGACCGGCACGAATGCCCGCCAATGGTCCGGGAAAGTCGCCTTCGTCGTCATGCACCAACTGATCGGCGTATGGCGCGTACTTTTCCAGGTTCCTGTTGCATGAAACGATCAAGTCATCGCTCAGCGCGCGCGTCTTGCGGTGCAGATGCGCAATCAGCGGCTCGCCGTGCCATTCCAGCAATCCTTTGTCCCGGCCGCCCATGCGTTGGCCACGGCCGCCTGCCAGGAGCAAAATGGAGCAGGGTGGCAACGCTGGGTTCGAAGTCATGACAGGTCTCCATGGGGGCGGCGAAAAATGGGGGCGCTGTGATATAACACCGGGCTGTTTCTCCTACAACTGGACGAGCCTATGAAAGCCAAGGCTGATGTACCTTTCGCGCCGCTCAACATCGCGGTGCTGACGGTCAGCGATACCCGTACCCTGGAAACCGATACCTCAGGCCAGCTCTTCGTTGACCGCCTGACGGCTGCCGGACACAACCTGGCCTGCCGGGTCTTGCTCAAAGATGACCTCTACAAGATTCGCGCGCAAGTTGCCAACTGGATCGCCGACGAAGTCGTACAGGTGGTCCTGATCACCGGCGGCACTGGCTTCACCGGTCGCGACAGCACGCCGGAAGCGGTGAGCTGCCTGCTCGATAAGCAAGTCGATGGTTTTGGTGAATTGTTCCGCCAGATATCGGTGGCGGACATCGGCACCTCGACCGTCCAGTCCCGCGCCTTGGCCGGCCTGGCCAATGGCACGCTGGTGTGCTGCCTGCCGGGGTCGACCAATGCAGTACGCACCGGTTGGGATGGCATTCTTGGCGAGCAGCTGGATTCGCGGCATCGCCCGTGCAATTTCGTGACTCACCTGAAACAGGCGGCACCCTGTGAATCCCGCGGGTAAGCCGGGCAAGACCGGTACCCTGATGCCGGTCGAAGTGGCCCTGGCACGTTTGCTGGAAATGGCCGACGCCTCACGGATTGTCGAGCGCGAGCGTTTGCCATTGGCGCAGGTCCAGGGTCGGGTGCTGGCCGATGATCTGCTGTCGACCCTCGATCTGCCGCCGTGGCCCAATAGCGCGATGGATGGTTATGCCTTGCGCGTGGCCGACTGGAGCGCAGAGCCGCTGGTCGTCAGTCAGAAAGTCTTTGCTGGCCAGGCCCCTGTTGCGTTGACGCCGGGCACCTGTGCACGAATCTTCACCGGGGCACCTGTGCCACCGGGCGCAGATTGCGTCGAGATGCAGGAGAATGCCGAAGTCCTGGCGGATGGACGTGTACGTTTCACCGAAGCCCTGGTTCTTGGGCAGAACATTCGTCCGCAAGGCCAGGAAACCACCGTTGGCGAACAGGTCCTGCCGGCGGGCACGCGGTTGGGCCCGATCGAACAAGGCCTGGCAGCCTCCCTGGGGTGTGCCGAGCTGGAAGTGATTCGCAAGGTGCGCGTGGCGGTGCTGTCCACTGGGGATGAACTGATCGAGCCGGGGCAGGTGCTGGGGCCAGGGCAGATCTACAACAGCAACCGTGTTTTGCTCTGCAGCTGGTTGCAGCGCCTGGGTTGCGAGGTGATAGACGCCGGGATCCTGCCGGATGACCTGGCCACCACGCGCGCGCGCTTGGGCGAGTTGGGGGATGTCGACCTGATTCTCTCGACCGGTGGTGTATCGGTGGGGGAGGCCGACTTTCTGGGCATCGCCCTGAGAGAAGAAGGCGAGCTGGCGCTATGGAAGCTCGCCATCAAACCCGGAAAACCCCTGACTTTCGGGCATTTTCGAGGCGTGCCGGTGATCGGCTTGCCGGGCAATCCAGCCTCGACCCTGGTGACCTTTGCCTTGCTGGCAAGGCCTTATCTGCTGCGACGCATGGGTGTCCTCGAGGTGGAGCCACTCAAGGTACAAGTGCAGGCTGGGTTCGACTGGCCCAAGGCCGGCAACCGACGCGAGTACCTGCGTGGTCGCCTGGAGAACGGCCGGGCCATCATTTACCGTAATCAGAGTTCCGGTGTGCTGCGCAGCGCGGCCTGGGCCGATGGACTGGTCGAGGTCATGGAGGAGCGAACGCTGGTGACGGGCGATTACGTGTACTTCATCCCGCTGAGCGAGGTGTTGGGCTGAGTCTGGCCGCCGCCAGGTTGGCAAGCCCGGTCGATCGGCCGGGTTTGCAGGCAAGGCGGCTCAGGGAGCCAGCAGTGATACGACCTGATCAAAACGGCTGTTGGCGATCCAGCCCATCAGCCCCAGGACAACGGCCGTTCCGCCCGACGAATAGGCAAGCCTGTACCTGACGGACTTGATGTCACTGCGAATCTTTTCCAGATCGCTGCGCAGGGTGTCGAGGTGTGTCTCAAGCTCGTTGACGCGAGGTGGCATATCAACTTCTCCGCTGGATTGTGCATGGCTGACGAGTTCGGCTTGATGATCGGCCCGTTTCATTGCGAGCGGCACCACCGAAATCGCCGGTGACCTGATGTCATGTTGTTGCATTGCACGTCCTTGTGTCTGTCCTGCTGATGACTGAAAACCGCTGACACAAAAGTGTACCAATCGCCATTTCTGGTCAATTGAGCCGATTCCTCACGTTTTGTAAGAAAAATCAGTTTTTTCGACTTTTTCGCAGGGTGGCAAGGTCACATGTCCCATACGCCTTCAATGATGGGAGTGACGACAATGAGCGAACGCAAGGCGCTGTTGATCTTGCATGGCAAGCAGGCACTCAACGAAGCGGTTCGGGCCGCCGTCGACAGCAAGCGTGAACAAGGCTGGGAGCTGGCCGTTCGGTTGACCTGGGAGGCCGGCGATGCGCAGCGGCTGGTCGGCGAAGCGCTGGAGGCAGGGTACCGGCAGATCATCGCCGGTGGCGGCGATGGCACGCTGCGCGATATTGCCGAAGCCATGGCCGGGCAGTCGCAGCAGGCCAGCCTGGTGCTGATGCCGCTGGGTACCGCCAACGATTTTGCCCGTGCCGCCGGTGTCCCGCTGGAGCCGGATCAGGCACTGGCGCTGCTGGACGTTGCCCCCAGTGCCATCGACCTGGGTGAAGTCGGGGGGCAGGTGTTCCTGAACATGGCCACCGGTGGCTTTGGCAGTCAGGTCACGGCCAATACCTCCGAGGAACTGAAAAAGGTTTTGGGCGGTGCGGCGTATCTGTTCACCGGCTTATCGCGTTTCAGTGAATTGCATGCGGCGTATGGTGAGCTGCAGGGACCGGATTTCCACTGGAGCGGCGAGTTGCTGGCCCTGGGGATCGGCAATGGTCGGCAGGCGGGCGGTGGGCATGTGCTCTGCCCGCAGGCGTTGGTAGATGACGGGATGCTGGACATCAGCATACTGCCGGCACCCCAGGAGCTGTTGAGCACTTTGAAAGACCTGCTGGCCGATGGTTTCGGAATCGATAGCATGTTCGTTCGCGCCCGTCTGCCATGGGTTGAGATCAAAGCCTCGGAGGGGCTGTGCATCAACCTCGATGGGGAGCCGCTGGAGGGTGACAGCCTGCGGTTCTCGGCCCGGCCGGCAGCGTTGCGGGTGCATTTGCCCGAGCAGTCCCCCTTGTTGAGGGGGGCAAGCGCGGTTAGTCGTCCAGACTGATGATCTGCTCTCGCACGGCGAACAATACCAGGCCGGCCACGTCAAAGATTTGCAAGCGCTTCATGACTTGCGAGCGATGGGTTTCGACCGTCTTGACGCTCAGACCCAGGCCGTTGGCGATTTCCCGGGTGGATTTCCCACGCACGATCAGCCGCAGGATTTCCAGCTGGCGAGCTGTCAGGTTGTGTGAGTCTGCGGGGCCCACCTGGTTTTTCTGGGTCCGGTTCAATGCCTGGGTAATCACGGTATGGGCGATGGCCGGGCTCAGGTAGCGCTCATTGTTACGCAAGGCGTGCAGCGCGTGTTCCAGTTCGGTGGCCGTGGTGTCCTTGAGCAGATACCCATGGGCACCCGATTCCAGGGCCTGCATGATCAGTGCCGGGTCGGTGTGCATCGACAGGATCAGCACCTTGCTCTGCGGACGGACCCGCTTGAGCCGTTGCAAGGCTTCGAGGCCGCCTGTCTGCTTCATTGAAATATCCAGCAGCACGATATCCGGGGACAGTTGCTGGACCATCTCGAGCAACTGCGAGCCATCGTCGGCCTCGCCGATCACCGCATAGCCAGGAAGGTCCAGCACCAGGGCGCGCACGCCAGCCCTGATCAGCGAGTGGTCATCCACCAGGAGTAAGTTACAAGTCAATGTATAACCTTATTCGTACTGGCCCGTTCGAACGCACGCGGCGCCCATGGGAAGAGGGCTTCGATTTGAGTGCCTTTGCCTGGCTCGCTGGTCACGGTAAGCGTGCCGCCCAGTTGCTTGATCCGTTCCGACATCCCGGCCATTCCACGCTGTCCTTCACGCCCCGGGTCGGTGGCGGGCGCGAAACCCAGGCCATCGTCACTGATCATCAATGCCAGGCCCTGGGGCAAACGCCGCAGGCAGACCAACAGGTTTTGCGCCTGGGCATGGCGCAGCATGTTGGTGACGGCCTCCTGGGTGATACGAAAGGCCGCCACCGCCATTTCTTCCGGGATCCCGGTCAGCCGTTGATGGCACTCCAGGCTCCAGTGCACCGGGGTGTTGCCCAGGGTCTTGAGCAAATGCGCCCGCAGGCTGGCTTCCAACCCAAGGCTGGTCAGTTGCCGGGGGTTGAGGATGGCCGAGACATCGCGAACTTTGGCGAGGGTTTCCTCCAGCGTGTCGCACAGCACCGAGCATTGCCCCTGGAGTTCTTCGGGCATCCTGCGCTTGAGCCAGTCACTCTGGAGTTTGGCTGCGGTCAGCAACTGGCCGATGTCGTCGTGCAATTCCCGACTGAGGCGGTGACGTTCGTTTTCCTGGACTTGCAGCAACCGCTCGGCCAACTCCTGGGGCTGGAACTTGATCGACTTGCGTGACAGGCGGTACTGCACCCAGACGCAGCCCAGAGCAGCAATATTGAGCACCAGCAGGCTCAGCGGCAGACGCGCAGACAGGCTAAAGACCAGAAGGCTGCCGAGCGTCGAGCCGACGCACAGTAACAGCGTGAACCTGCGTGCGTTTTCTCGGGAGGGTGGCCATTTGGCGAGTGACTTGAGGCTGGCGTACATAGCGGATGGAGCCAATGGATGTTCGTTGCGGGCCGATCGGTCATGTGCGCTGACAGATCGATGATTTTATTGTCAGCCTTCGACTCCAGCGGAATTTTGTATAAGAAAAACAGGGTTTTGTATAAGAAATTAGCCCTGGAACTTATTGGCTTCCATCGTCGCCGTTAATTGACGTCAACTATTGGGCGGCATAATACCACTTCGGATACCGTTGGTCGCGCCCGTGATAAATGACCGAGAGGTAGGGAAATAAACACGCGGGAATGTGGATAGCGTCGCGCTGGTTTCGATTATTGCGGGTCGATACATACCCGAAAATCGAATCAGGCAGGCGAACTCTTGTACAAGCAATAGTTACTTGTTGCGAGATGTCGCTGGCAGATATGAAGTATTCAATTGCGACATGAATCTTGTGATGCAGTCATCTCGCAACTGGACGTAATGGGGGGAAGTTAAGCTTGGCGTTCTGAATAAGAAAGGAGTGTGAACGGCCTGGAGTTAACCGGGGGGCGAAACTGGCTCTGGCCTACCTGGAGCGCAAAGGCTTCGATCAGGGTGGCCTGTTCCGTTTCATCGAGGCTGAGCTGACCGGTGTTCTGGTCGATCAGTTCAAGTTGCCAGGCGATCAGCGTCAGGCAGTCCTTGAGTGCATCCAGGGCCTCGTCGTGCAGCTCCATGTGGCTCTGGGCATGATTGAGCAAGCCATGGATATGTAATGAAAATTCCGACACGGCGGCGAGAGCCAGGGCATCGGCCTTGGTGGCCAGTTTGAGCAGTGTGCTGAGCATGCAGTCAATGGCGTCCGGGTCATTGCTGATCAATTGCAGATGACTCAGGCATTCCTCGGTTCTGGCCAAGAGCGTTTCAGCCTCGACGATAAACTCCGGAATACGCTTTGCCCACTCTTTACGATTGTTCGGCATGCTTATCTCCACAACGTCATATCAAATGAGGAGGGTGTCGTGTATGTCGACGAGGGCAATGTAAACCTGATATCTCGAGTTCCCGCTCTGGACGGCTCAAGGGCGCGATGAACGCTTGAGAGGGTGGCTGGCCACCGGTTTTCAATCGCGCACAAATGCCCTACTCCATTTCATGCAATGAGAATGGCGTCACATTAATGGCTATTGGATATTGCGAACATCAGGTTGCACCTGATTGTTGCTAGGGGAATCCCTTACATAGGGGAACCAATTGCACGGATCGGGGTCGTGGCGAAAAAATGCGATAGATGAAATAACAACGCCAGTAAAGCATGATGTTAATGTGACATCAATGTCCGAGCGCGGCATTTGCCAAGGGGTCAAGGTCCGGCAACAACAGCCGATACCCCTCTATCCAGTGAATTCATCCGAACAAGCCCAGGAGTCATCGATGGCCGGCATTCTCGATACGGTAGATCAGCGTACGCAACTTGTGGGTGAGAATCGCCTGGAAATTCTCATGTTCCGGCTTGCCGGGCGGCAACTGTTCGCGATCAACGTGTTTAAAGTACAGGAAGTCCTCCAACTGCCGAAACTGACACTGATGCCCCAGCGTCACCCGTTCGTTTGCGGCGTGGTCAACCTGCGCGGCCAGACCCTGCCGGTCATCGACCTGTCCCAGGCCATCGGTATGCGTCCTTTGGTGCCAGGCCCTGGGAGCACGATCATCGTCACGGAGTACAACCGTTCGGTGCAAGCCTTCCTGGTCGGTGGGGTGGACCGCATCGTCAACATGAACTGGGAAGCGATTCTGCCGCCACCCGGCAGCGCCGGTCGCCAGCATTACCTGACCGCCATCAGCAAGGTCGATGACCAGTTGGTGGAGATCATCGACGTCGAGAAAGTCCTCGCAGAAATCGTGCCTTACAGCGCCAAGGTTTCCCGGGAAAAGCTCGAAGATCCGCTGTTGGCACGCGCCCGTGGCCGCGAGGTGCTACTGGTGGATGACTCGAATGTGGCCCTGGCGCAATTGCGCGATACCCTGGGGCAGTTGGGCGTGAAGATGCACATCGCCAGCGATGGCTTGAAGGCATTGAATATGCTCAAGGCCTGGGCGGATACCGGCGTCAACATGACCGACAAACTGCTGATGGTGTTCACCGATGCGGAAATGCCGGAAATGGATGGCTATCGCCTGACCACCGAAATTCGCAACGATCCACGGTTGCGCGGCCTCTATGTGGTGCTGCATACGTCGCTGTCCGGCAGTTTCAACGAATCGATGGTCAAGAAGGTTGGCTGCGACAATTTCCTCTCCAAGTTCCAGCCGGACAAGCTTGTCGACGTGGTGCGTGAGCGCCTGATGCTGGATGCGGTGCCGGCCTGACAGCCAGCCAGGATTTTTCGGCTGCACCCGATACCTTGATTGGGGCTTTGATTCGGTGATCAAGCTCGTATAGGGTGGCGTTTTTGTCCATCAGGGAGCTGGCCATGTTGCGTCTGAGCGCGCTGTATCGTTATCCGTTGAAATCCGGCAAAGGGGAGATCCTGCAACAGGTCGGCCTCGACAAGCTGGGACTGGACGGCGATCGACGCTGGATGTTGGTGGATGAAGCCAGCGGACGCTTTTTGACCCAGCGAGCGGTGGCGCAGATGAGCCAGCTGTCGGCGTTGTGGAATGCCGAGGGTGGTTTGACCCTCGGCGCTCCCGGCCATGCGCCGATCAATGTCGCCTTGCCCGCCAGTGATGCTCAACTGCGTGGCGTGACCATCTGGCGTGACAGCTTGCGCGTGCCCGATGCCGGCGATGCGGCGGCCGCCTGGGTCAGCCGGTTCATCGGCAAGCCGACGCGCCTGGTGCAGGTGCCACTGGACCGCGCACGCACCACCGAATCGGGCTATGGCAAGGACGACGATCAGGTTGCCTTCGCCGATGGCTTCCCGCTTTTGCTGATTGGCCAGGCGTCGCTTGTCGATTTGTCGCAACGCGTCGGGCGTCCGCTGGAGATGCTGCGCTTTCGGCCAAACCTGGTGATCGAGGGCAGCGAGGCGTATGCCGAGGATGGCTGGAAGCGCCTGCGCATCGGCGATGTCGAGTTCCGCGTCGTCAAGTCCTGTTCACGCTGCATCCTGACCACCATCGACCCGCAAACCGGCGAGCGTAGCGCTGACCGCGAACCCTTGGCCACCTTGCAGAAGTACCGTGCACAGGCCGAGGGTGCGATGTTTGGGCAGAATCTGGTCAACGACGGTAATGGCCGGCTCGAAGTCGGCATGCCGGTCACCGTGCTCGAATAAATGCCCTTCAATGAAAAATGCCCGTGTCGATGGACACGGGCATTTTTTTGGTGAGCCCGGGGTTTTAGCCGCGGTATTCGCACAGGTAGGCGGTGTCGACGGCCACTTTGAGCTGGAACTTGCTGTTGGCTGGCACGTTGAACTGGCTGCCGGCGGCGAAGGTTTCCCAGTCGCTGCTGTCCGGGAGCTTGACGGTCAGGGCGCCGGACACCACGTGCATGATTTCACGCTGGCTGGTGCCAAACTCGTATTCGCCCGGAGCCATGACGCCGATGGTCGCTGGACCTTCAGCAGTGCCAAAGGCGATCGACTTGACGGTGCCGTCGAAGTACTCGTTGACTTTAAACATGGGCGATTCCTCGAAAAGGACTAAAAAGGGCTGGCCAGTATGCACAAGGCCCAAGACCTAGTCACCTCTCTAAAGCGCAAGGACAAGGGGCAACAGGCGTGCGGTATTGCGCGCGTCTTCCAGCGCCCGGTGTTGCTGGCCGCTGAACTGCAGTCCCGCCAGTTGCAGGGCGCCGTTGAGCCCCAACGGTCGTTCCAGGCGCCGGGCCTTGGCAAAGCGCTGCTTGAGGTTCATGTGCGGCACCTGGCTCAAAGCGCTATCGACTGCCAGGCGCTGCCAATCCTGGAGCAACTGTTTGCGATCGTAGTCGCCCCAGCTGACCCAACCTTCAAGCCGCGAGTGATGTTGGCCCAACCAGCGCTCGAACGCCGCCCAGACTTCGCCCAAGGGCTGTGCGGCATCGATGTTGGCCTGGGTGATGTGCGTCAACTCCCGGCAAAACGGCGTCAACAAGGGGCGCCGCAAAGGACGCACGAAACGCTGGAAAAAATCCAGCTCTCGGCCTTTGTGATCCACCAGGGTGGCACCGATTTCGATGATTTCCATTTCCGTAATGGGCCAACCACCCTCATCGGTGGTGGCTTCCAGATCAATGACCAACCAGTGAGGCATCGCAGGGTTCCCGGTATCCGCATGCTGATAGGGCTTGAGCGTAGCCAAAGCCGACGGTTACGCCTAGCGGCTTATTCGACCTCCAGCAGGATCTGACGATTTTTCACCTGGTCGCCGACCTGCACCTGCAAGCGTTTGAGCACGCCGTCGATGCCGGACTTGAGCGGGTGCTCCATTTTCATGGCTTCCAGCACCACCAGCAATTGGCCTTTGCTGACCTTGCTGCCTTCACTGACCAGCACATCGATGACCGCGCCGTCCATCGGTGCCTTGAGGGTGCCACAGCTGACACTGGCCTGGCTGCAGACTGGCGCTTGAGTGCGATCGACCAGGCGCAGGCTGCCTGAGTCTGCGTACAACCAGAGGTGCCCGGCCTCCAGGCGGTAGGCATGGCACTGGCGGATGCCGTCGATTTGCACGGTGGCCCAGCGGCCGTCGCTCTGGATGATCTTCAGTTCGAGGTGGCGACTGGCGACTTCAATCCGCAGCGGTTCACCGGGTACCGCGTGCAACGCCACCGGCCAGTCCTGATCGTCCAGTGCGAGGCGATAGTGCAGCGGCACGCTGGCGTTGTTGCGCCAACCGGCCAGCGCCACCGGATGCGCTTGCGCGCAGGCCTGATGGAACAGCGCCGCGGCAATCGCCAGGTGTTCGGCACTCGGCACCTGGCGCTGCAAACAGGGATGCTCGGCGAAATGTTGCTCGATGAACCCGGTGCTGAATTCGCCGTCGATGAATTGTGGATGTTGCAGCAGGCTGGCGAGCAGGCGCTGGTTGCTCTGTACCCCCAGCAACACGCAGTCCTGCACGGCGCGCAGTAACTTGCGCCGGGCCTCTTCACGGGTCTGGCCGTGGGCAATGATTTTGCCCAGCATCGGGTCGTAGAACGGGCTGATGTCCTGGCCTTCGACCAGTCCATGGTCGACCCGCACGCCGTCCTGCAAGCACGGTTCCCATGCCGCGATTCGTCCGGTTTGTGGCAGGAAACCTTGGGCAGGGTCCTCCGCGTACAAGCGCACCTCCATGGCATGTCCCTTGAGTTGCACGTCCTCCTGACATAGCGGCAGCGCTTGCCCCTGGGCGATGTTCAACTGCCAGGCCACCAGGTCCAGTCCGGTGATGAGTTCGGTCACCGGATGTTCCACTTGCAGCCGCGTGTTCATTTCCAGGAAGTAAAACTGTCCGCGCGCATCCAGCAGGAATTCCACCGTGCCCGCGCCGACATAGTTGATCGCGCGCCCGGCCTTGAGCGCCGCTTCGCCCATGGCCTGGCGCAACTGAATCGTCATCACGGGGCAGGGGGCCTCTTCGATGACTTTCTGGTGGCGACGCTGGATCGAGCAGTCGCGCTCGCCCAGGTAGATCAGGTTGCCGTGCGAGTCGCCGAACAGTTGCACCTCGACGTGGCGTGGTTCGATCAACGCCTGCTCGAGGATCAGCTCGTCACTGCCAAAGCCGTGCAGGGCTTCGGAGCGAGCGCTGCGCAGCTGTTGCGCCAGGTCGCGGGCCCCATGCACCAGGCGCATGCCACGCCCACCGCCGCCGGCACTGGCCTTGATCATCAGCGGGTAGCCGATGCGCCCGGCTTCGTGGATCAGGGTGGCATCGTCCTGTTCGGCCCCCTGATAACCCTCGATGCAGGGCACGCCGGCATCGAGCATGGCGATTTTCGATCGGCGTTTGCTGCCCATCAGTTCAATGGCTTCGGGGCTGGGCCCGATGAAGGTGATGCCGGCGTCCTGGCAGGCGCGGGCGAAAGCGGCATTTTCCGAAAGGAAACCGTAGCCCGGATGAATGGCGTCAGCCCCGGTACGTCGGGCGGCGTCGATGATCGCCTGGGTGTTCAGGTAGGACTGTTGCACCGGGGCCGGGCCGATGTTTACCGCTTCGTCGGCCATTTGCACATGCAGGGCATCGGCGTCGGCATCGCTGAACACGGCGACCGTGCGGTAGCCCAGGGCCTGGGCGGTGCGCTGGATGCGGCAGGCGATTTCACCGCGGTTGGCGATCAGGATTTTGTTGAATCCGGGCATGGTGCGTTCCCTTGGAGGTGCGGTGAATGTTCGGGCCTCTTCGCTGGCAAGCCAGCTCCTACAGGTTTTGTGTGCGACGCAGACCCTTGTAGGAGCTGGCTTGCCAGCGAAGCTTTTAAGAGGCCCACCCCGGCTTACGTTTTTGCACAAAAGCCAGGGTCCCCTCGACCCCTTCAGCCCCGGTCACCGCTTCGCTGAACCATTCGGCTGCCTGATCCAGCAGGGCGTCGGACGGTTGCCCGGCACTCGCCAGCAACAGTTTCTTGGTCGCCGCATTCGCCCCGGGCGCACAACACAGCACATGGGCCAGCACTTCATCGAGGCGCTCGGCCAGCGCCTGGGCATCGTGCTCGACAAAATGCACCAGCCCCATCCGCCGTGCCTGGGAGCCGTCGAAACGTGCCGCGGTCAGGGCCAGGCGGCGGGCCTGGGTCAGGCCGATGCGCTGCACCACGAACGGCGCGATCTGCGCTGGCAACAGGCCGAGGCTGGTTTCCGGCAGGCCGAACTGCGCCTGGTGATCGGCCAGGGCAATATCGCTGACACAGGCCAGGCCGAAGCCACCACCAAGCACCGCCCCTTGCAGGACGGTGATCACCACTTGCGGCGCGTGCTGCACCTCTTGCAGCAACGCACCGAACAACCGATTCAAGTCGCGGTGTGCGCCCGGTCCTTGAGCGCGTGCGTTGGCCATGTCCTTGATGTCGCCGCCGGCACAGAAATGCCCGCCGGCACCGCCGATCACCAAGGCCCTGATCCCCCGGTCATCGTGCACCGCCGCCAGCACCGCACGCAGTTCGCTGACCATCTGCAGGCTCATGGCGTTACGACAGTCCGGTCGGTTGAGGGTGATGTGCAGCACACCGTTGTGCAGTTCGAGCAGCAGGGTCTGGCAAATCGGCAGGGTACTCATTTGTTTTTCCCCGGCAGGATGCCCATGAGCTTGCAGATGATCCCCAGCATGATTTCGTCGGCACCGCCGCCGATCGACACCAGGCGCACATCGCGGTAGGCGCGGGCCACCGGGTTGTCCCACATGAAGCCCATGCCGCCCCAGTACTGCAGGCAGCTGTCGCTGACCTCGCGGCCCAGGCGACCGGCCTTGAGCTTGGCCATGGACGCCAGGCGCGTGACGTCCTGGCCCTTGATGTATTGCTCGGTGGCTTGATAGACCAGTGCTCGCAGGCATTCGATCTCGGTTTGCAGTTCGGCCAGGCGAAAGTGAATGACCTGGTTGTCGATCAGCGCACTGCCAAAGGTTTTGCGCTCCTTGCAATACTCGATGGTGCTGTCGACGCAATACTCCAGGCCCTTGATCATGTTGGCCGCACCGAACAAGCGTTCCTCCTGGAACTGCAGCATCTGCATCATGAACCCCGCGCCTTCGTGACCGATGCGATTGCGCTGCGGCACCCGCACGTTATCGAAAAACACCTGGGCGGTTTCCGAGCTGCGCATGCCCAGTTTGTCCAGGTGCGAGCTGAGGCTGATGCCCGGCGTGTTCATCGGTACCATGATCAGCGACTTGTTGATGTGCGGTTTGTCGTCCGAGGTGTTGGCCAGCAGGCAGATGAAATCGGCGCTCGGCGAGTTGGTGATCCACATCTTGCTGCCGTTGATCACGTAATCGTCGCCGTCCTTGCGCGCGGTGGTTTTCAAGCCGGCCACGTCGGAGCCGGCGCCGACTTCGGAGACGCCGATGCAGCCGACCTGAGCGCCGCTGATGGCCGGGCGCAAGAACTCATCGCGCAACTCATCGGAACCGAAACGCGCCAGGGCCGGGGTGCACATGTCGGTCTGTACGCCGATCGACATGGGAATCCCGCCGCAATGAATGGTGCCGAACTCTTCGGCAGCGACGATCGAGTAGCTGTAGTCCAGGCCCATGCCGCCGAATTTTTCCGGTTTGGAAATGCCCAGCAGGCCGAGGTCGCCAGCCTTGCGAAAGATCTCGTGGATGGGAAAGCGCCCGGCCTTTTCCCATTCCTCGACGTGTGG
Organism: Pseudomonas sp. NPDC087336; assembly: GCF_044744285.1. Classification (NCBI taxonomy): domain Bacteria; kingdom Pseudomonadati; phylum Pseudomonadota; class Gammaproteobacteria; order Pseudomonadales; family Pseudomonadaceae; genus Pseudomonas; species Pseudomonas sp. NPDC087336. Next base: position 100,017 of record NZ_JBIUYA010000021.1, read on the forward strand.
ATTGATCTCATGATCGACGAACTGGCGGACGGTGCGACGCAGTGCTTCGTGTTCCTGGGTGAAGATCATTTTTTATTGTTCTCCTTTGACCCATGATCGTTCCCACGCTCTGCGTGGTAACGCCTCTATGGACGCTCTGCGTCCGCTCTTGGGACGCGGAGCGTCCCGGCTGCATTCCCACGCAGAGCGTGGGAACGATCAAACTAAAACCGGGCGACACCAAAACTGTTGGCTTGCAACGGCCGCACCTCGGCCTCGTGACAGATATCCAGCAAGTAACCGAGCAGGGTACGGGTGTCACGTGGATCGATCAGGCCGTCGTCCCACAGATTGGCGCTGCCATAAAGCGCCGTGGACTGGCTGTCGAGTTTCTGTGCGGTGACCTGTTCGAGCATGTCGAGCATTTTCGGGTCGGGCACCAGGCCGTCCTTGGCCTGCTTGGCCTCGGTGACGATGCGCAGCACCTTACCGGCCTGGGCGCCGCCCATGACGGCGGTGCGGCTGTTGGGCCAGGCGAAGATGAAACGCGGGTCCAGGCCACGGCCGCACATCGCGTAGTTGCCGGCGCCATAGGAGCCGCCCACCACAATGGTCAGTTTCGGCACCCGGGCATTGGCCACCGCCTGGATCATCTTGGCGCCATGTTTGATCACCCCTTGCTGCTCCGATTCGGTGCCGACCATGAAGCCGGTGGTGTTGTGGAAAAACAGCAGCGGTGTCTGGCTCTGGTCGCACAGCTGAATGAATTGCGCGGCCTTGCTCGCGCCCTTGGGTGTGATGGGGCCGTTGTTGCCGATGAATCCGCAGGCGCGGCCCTGGATTTTCAGTTGGCCGCAAACGGTCTGCTGATCGAACTCGGCCTTGAATTCGAGGAAGTTCGAGCCATCGGCGATGCGGGCGACGATTTCACGCACGTCGTAGGGTTTTTTCGGGTCATCGGGAATCAGGCCGAGCAATTCGTCGATGGGGTAGAGCGGTTCCTGCCATTGACTGGCAGGCAACACCGGCAAGCGCGCATTCCAGGGCAGCAGGCTGACGATCTCGCGCACCTGGCGCACACCGTCGGCGTCATTCTCGGCCATGTATTCGGCGGTGCCGGCGATTTGTGCGTGCATCTCGGCGCCGCCCAGTGCCTCGTCGCTGGCGACTTCTCCGGTGGCCGCTTTCAGAAGAGGCGGACCGGCCAGGAACAGCTTGGTCTTGCCTCGTACCACCACCATATAGTCCGACAACCCCGGCTGATAGGCACCGCCGGCCGTCGCCGAACCGTGGACCACGGTAATCTGCGGCAGGCCCATGGCCGACATCCGTGCCTGGTTGGCAAAGCTGCGCGCGCCTTCGACGAAAATCTCCGCCGCATAATTGAGGTTGGCGCCGCCACTCTCGGCGAGGGTGATCACCGGCAGTTTGTTTTCCATGGCGATCTGTTGCAGGCGCAGGGACTTTTTCAGGCCCGAGGGGGAAATAGTGCCGCCCTTGATCGCACTGTTGTTGGCCACCACCAGCACCCGCACACCCGAGACGTAGCCGATTCCGGCGATCAAGCCGCCGCCGGCCGAACTGCCGTCCTTGTCGTCGTGCAACTTGTAGCCGGCCAGGCTGGCCAGTTCGAGAAACGGCGCACCCGGGTCGAGCAACAGGTTGAGGCGTTCGCGGGGCAGCAACTGGCCGCGTTTTTCGAACCTGGGCCTGGCCTCGGCGGCCTTGTCCAACAGGTTCTGTTCAAGTCTGCGGACCTGCTCGACGGCGTCCAGCATGGCCGCGCGATGGCGGGCGAACTGTTCGTTGTGGGGGTCCAGTTGCGACTCAATCACCGGCATGGGTTATTCCTTGTCCTTGAGGACATCAGGCAAGTACGCGCGGTGGAAGCCGTTGTACGACTCGCTGTGGGTCGCCTTGTGAATCGGCCATGCCCGGCCGCCGAGGCTGGCCGCACCGTCGATGCGCAGGGTGCTGCCGCTGATGAACGCCGCGGCCGGGCTGAGCAGGAAAACGATCGCCGCGCTGACTTCCGATTCGGTGCCGATGCGCTTGAGCGGCACGTGTTCACGCAAGGTCGGAATCACCGCCTTGAACGCCCCTTCGTAGGTGTCCATGCCGCTGGACGCGATCCAGCCCGGCGCCACGGCGTTGACCCGGACCCCGGCGTGCCCCCATTCGAAGGCGGCGGTCTTGGTCAGGTTGTCCATCCCTGAGCGCGCCGCGCCCGAGTGACCCATGCCGGGCATGCCGCCCCACATGTCGGCGAGCATGTTGACGATGGCGCCGCCGTGCTTGCTCATGGACTGGTTGAACACTTCCCGGGCCATCAGGAATCCGCCCAGCAGATTGGTGCGCATCACGGTTTCGAAACCCTTCAGATTGATCGAGGCCAGTGGCGACGGGTACTGGCCGCCAGCGTTGTTGACCAGGCCGTGAATCGGGCCGTGCTTGCGGATAAATTCGCTGACAAGGTGCGTGACCGCTTCTTCCTCACGGATATCGCAGGTGGCCCAGTCGGCCTTGCCGCCGTCTTCGGCGATTTCGGCCGCGACGGTTTTCAACTTATCGGCCTTGCGCCCGACCAGCAGCACATGCGCACCGAGGGCCGCCAGCTCGTGGGCGGTGCAGCGGCCAATGCCACTGCCGCCACCGGTGACGATGATGGTCTGGCCGGCAAACAGATCGGCTTTGAAAATCGAATCGTAGGCCATGGCGGCAATCCTCTAGTTGACCTGGTCGGCGATGCGCTGTGGCACCGGAATCTGGATCTCCAGCAGTTGCTGGGCGAAGGCCTTGCCCTGCGGATCGATCCGCAGGCTGGCCACGCCGCCGCCACCCAAAGCGTTTTCCAGGAGGAAATTCAGGCTGTGGGTGGCGGGCAAGTACCAACGCTCGACGCGCCCGTGGATCGGGTCGAGGACATGGCTCATCCAGTCGACGATCACTGCCGGGGTCAAGGCTTCGGCGATCCACGGCAGGTACTGCGGGTCGCGGGCCATGACGCCGATGTTGCTGTGGTTGCCCTTGTCACCGGAGCGGGCGACCGCTAGCTTGACCAGGGCGACGCTGGCGTCAGCCGGTCCCGTGGGTCGGGGTGGCTCAAATGGCGCGGGCAAGTCGGCGCTGTCGAGCACATCGAGGGCGGGCAGGGCGCACGGGTGGCGCTGGCCCATGAGATCAATTTCCAGCGTGCAGGCGGTTTTGTCGATCAGGAACGAAAACAAGCGGATCAGCGGATACACCGTCGGCCGGCCGCCGACGATGCCGGTCAGCCCTGGCGCCATGCCGGTGGCGGCCTGGGCGATTTCCCGGGAGAACAGGATCAATGCGTGTTTGTGCGGATGGCGCACCGCGAGCTTGATCACCACTTCGCGGCTGTCCTGGCGCTGGCCGTGGGGGCCGTACGTGGCTTCACTGCCGAGTAGTTCAATGTTCACCTCGCTGTAAGGCGTCCAGCCGCGTTGGCTGAACATCTGCGAGGTCTTGTCGATGATCGCTGCGCTGACCCGGCGGGCCTTGTCGACCGCATCGATCCCGGCGATCAGGCAACTGGCGGTACAGCGGAAACCGTCCGGGTACGTGGCGCTGACCTTGTACAGAGCGGTGGGCGGCAAGCCTTTTGCGCCATGGACCCGGACCGCATTCCTGCCTTGCTGCACGAGTTTGACCTGGGTGAAATCGCAGACCACGTCGGGCAGCAGATAGGCCCGCGGGTCACCGATCTCGTAGAGCATCTGTTCGCCCACGGTCAAGGGGGTGACCAGGCCGCCCGTGCCTTCGGGTTTGCTGACGATGAACTGGCTGTCGGCGCTGACTTCGACGATGGGGAAACCGATGTGCTCGTAATCGGGTACATCGCGCCAGTCGGTGAAGTTGCCGCCGGTGCATTGCGCGCCACATTCGATGATGTGCCCGGCCAGCGCCGCCTGGGCCAGTTTGTCGTAGTCGTGCCACGACCAGCCGAACTCATGCACCAGCGCGCCGCTGACCACGGCGCTGTCGACCACGCGCCCGGTGATCACGATGTCCGCGCCCAGGCGCAGGGCTTCGACGATGCCCGGCGCGCCCAGGTAGGCGTTGGTCGAGACACACATCGGCGGCAGGGGAGCGGCGCTGAACATTTCATGAATGCCAAGGTGGGCCAGCTGTTTGAATTGCGGTTGCAGGTCATCGCCCAGCAGCACGGCGATCTTCAGCGCGACGCCGGCCTTGTCGCAGGCTGCCTGCAGGGCAGCGGCACAGGCTTGCGGATTGACTCCGCCGGCATTGCTGATGACGCGGATCTTTTGTTCGGCCAGTTGAGAGAGCAGAGGCGCGAGGACTTCGATGAAGTCGCTGGCGTAGCCGGCCTGGGGATCTTTCATCCGTGCGCCAGCCATGATCGACAGGGTGATTTCGGCCAGGTAATCGAAGACCAGGTAGTCCAGGCGCCCGCCTTCCACCAGTTGCGCGGCGGCGGTCGAGGTGTCGCCCCAGAAGGCACTGGCGCAACCGATGCGAATTGTTCTTGGCGCAGTCAACTCCATAACCACCTCCGGCAACAATACAGGGAGACTACCAAGCAAGCGCTTGGTTTGTAAACGGCTGAACTATCTTCTGCCCGAGCGCTTGCTTGGTCGTCGTCAGTTGCTTAAATTGCCAGCGCAGCCCCAATGTTTTCGCGGGGAGCGTGGCATTGGACTGATCGACTGTAGGAGAGAACGGGTGGATGAGCAAAAAGCCTTGAGCGTCATGCGCGAGTTGGTCGACAGCGGGCAATTGACCGACCCGGACTGCGCCCGGGGCAAGTTGCTGCAAGTGGCGGCCCACCTGTTTCGCAACAAAGGTTATGAGCGTACTACCGTGCGCGACCTGGCCGGCGCCGTGGGCATCCAGTCGGGGAGTATTTTTCATCACTTCAAAAGCAAGGACGAGATCCTGCGGGCGGTGATGGAGGAGACCATTCTCTACAACACCGCGTTGATGCGTGCGGCCATCGCCGAGGCCGAAAACGTGCGCGAGCGGGTCCTGGCGCTGATCCGCTGCGAATTGCAGTCCATCATGGGCGGCAGTGGCGAGGCGATGGCGGTGCTGGTCTACGAATGGCGTTCACTGTCCGATGAGGGGCAGGCCAGGGTCCTGGCGTTGCGCGATATCTATGAAGACATCTGGCTGCAGGTGCTGGGTGAGGCCAAGAACGCCGGTTTTATCCGCGGCGATGTGTTTATCACCCGGCGCTTCCTGACCGGGGCGCTGTCCTGGACCACCACCTGGTTCCGTGCCGATGGCAGCATGAGCCTGGATCAACTGGCCGAGGAGGCCTTGATTCTGGTGCTGGCGGGCAAATAAGGCGTGTGTGCGGGTCGTAAGGAAACTGGCTAACTGGGCGAAACCGCCTAGCTTCAATGCATTGATGCAGTATTTCGGGGAGTGGGTTGTTTTGATGTCTTCGCCAATACGGACGGCTTCGCGACTTTTACTGGCAGTACTCGCGACGTTATCAGTCATGCCGACCCAGGCCGCGCAACTGGTGCGCATCGGTGCCGCACACTTTCCGCCCTATACGGTGCGCCCGGAGTCCGGTGCCGACACCGGCCTGTTGCCGCAATTGGTCGAGGCCCTCAACACCCTGCAAAGCGAGTACCGGTTCGTGTTGGTACCCACCTCCATTCCCCGCCGCTTCGGCGACTTCAAGCAAGGCCGGGTGGACATGGCGATTTTCGAAAACCCCGACTGGGGCTGGAGAGACATACCCCACACCAGCGTCGATATGGGCCTGGAAGATGCCGAAATCTTCGTCGCGCAACGCCTGCCCCAGCGTCAGCAAGGCTACTTCAGTGAGCTCTCCGGCAAGCGCCTGGCATTGTTCAGCGGGTACCACTACGAATTCGCCCATTTCAATGCCGATCCCAAGTTCCTCGCCACTCACCACAACGCTACCTTGACCTATTCCCATGACAGCAACCTGCTGATGGTGCTGCGTGGCCGCGCCGATGTCGCCCTGGTCACACGGTCCTACCTGAGCGACTACTTTCTGCGCAACGAGAAAGTCGCCAATGAGTTGCTGGTGTCCGAGCGGGTTGACCAGATCTATCACCATTACGCCATTCTGCGCCCGACCGCGCCGATCAGCGGTGAGGCCTTCGGCAAGTTGCTGCAAGGGTTGCGCGATAATGGCCAGATGCTGAGGATTTTCGACCCCTATAAAATCGCGGTATTGCCGGTGCCGGGTAACTGAGCGGACACCGCAGGTCGCGTATCGGCTCATGTCGCTTAAATTTCCAGGTTCGGCTCACGTCAACCGTTGACCTGTCGACGAATATCGTGAGCCCGACCCATGTCTAATTCGAATGTGCTGACTGCGTTGCCTTTACCCACCGGCAGCAGTCTTGTAGCCGATGAAACCGCAACCGGGCTGAGCCTCAGTCTTGAGGGCCAGCCGCTGATCCAGCTGCAGCTGACGCGCGAGCCCGAGTTGCTGCTGCAGTTGCACGAGGGCGCAGCAAGCCTCGACAATCGAGCCGTCTGGGCCGCGTGTTATTGGTTGTTCGCCCGTGACTCTGCTTGCCAGCGACTGCTCTGGCAACTGGATGAAGTTCCGCCTGCCGCCTTGCTCAGCGCATTGCTGGTGCCTACCGATACGGTTGGCCAATACCGTAGCGAACGTTCGCTGTTCTGGCAGTTGCCACAGCCATGGTTGGGCCACTCGCTGACGGGCTGTTACCCACAGCAGATGGTCATCAGCGGCGGCAAGCGTCACCCACTGCGCCCGCCGAAACCGTGTGGCGAGGTGTATCGGCGTTTCGATGTCCGGCTGGGGGCCTGGATTTCCCTGCGCACGGTGGATATCAACGAGGATCTTGCGCGCTTCAATCGCTGGCAGAACAGCCCTCGGGTGGCGAATTTCTGGCAGGAGCAAGGCAGTCTGCAACAGCATCGAGAGTACTTGGGCAAACTCCAGGACGATCCCCATACCCTGACATTGATCGGTTGTTTTGACGATCAACCCTTTGCCTATTTCGAAGCCTACTGGGCCAAGGAAGATCGCATCGCACCCTTCTATGATGCGGATGATTACGACCGTGGCATCCATATGCTGGTGGGGGAAGAACATCACCGGGGTCCGCACAAGGTAGCGAGCTGGCTGTCGGCGCTGGTGCACTACCTGTTTCTCGATGATCCACGCACCCGGCGGGTGGTCGCCGAGCCCCGTGCCGACAACGCGAAGATGATCGGGCATATGCAGGGCCGGGGGTTTCATTGCGAGAAGGAATTCGACTTTCCACACAAGCGCGCAGCATTGATGGCGCTGGGGCGCGAGCGGTTTTTTGATCGCTGCTCGTTGACCTGAACCGCAGGAAAATCGTCCGAATGCCATGCAAGGCTTCGGACGATTTTTCAGCTAGCGGTCCTGCGCTTCCTTGGCGTCCATTTCCGCATTGCGTTCGGCGACGCGTTTGCGCTGTTCATCGGTCAGCTCAACCTTGTGGGCGGTGTCGCGCAGCAACATCAGACCGCCAACGATAGAGCCAATGGCAACCACCAGAATCAACCAGGCATACCAGGGCATGGGACCTCCTTGAAAGCCGGTCGGCGGGCGAGGGTTTCGCCTGTCGAACGTGCATACCACTTTGAGCGATTGGATGTCGCAGTGGTTCCATTCTATGCCTGTTCGACGTTGTTCACCTGCAGGAGTGAGCCTGCTCGCGATAAGGCCCGCCAGAGCAACGCTGTAACAACACCATAAACCCACTCTTTACGCTTTCTTAATGCCCCGCCACACCCCTCGGTCTCGTTCCTTTACAGCCTCCCTGCCGACAATACCTCCACACGCGGCAATACGCCGTAACACGGAGAACTTCCATGAGCGTTCAGGACGGAGTGTCACTGCTGTTGGCAGTGGGGCTGTTCATTTATCTGTTGGTTGCGCTGTTGCGCGCGGACCGGAACTAGGAGCGGATATGCACAGTTATGACTTTTGGCAGATCCTGGCGTTTTTCGCACTGGTACTGGTCCCGGCGCCGTTTCTCGGGCGTTTCTACTACAAGGTCATGGAAGGCCAGCGCACCTGGCTGACGCCGATCCTGGGGCCCGTCGAACGCGGTTGTTATCGTCTGGCCGGCGTTGATCCGCAGGCCGAACAGAGTTGGCAGAAGTACACCCTGGCCTTGCTCGCCTTCAACCTGGCGGGTTTTGTGCTGTTGTTTGCGATCCTGTTGTTCCAGGACCACTTGCCGCTGAACCCGCAAAACCTGCCGGGCCAGGAATGGACGCAAGCGTTCAATACCGCCGTCAGCTTCATGACCAACACCAACTGGCAGTCCTACAGCGGCGAAGCGACCCTGAGCTACTTGAGCCAGATGATCGGCCTCACCGTGCAGAATTTCGTCAGCGCCGCCACCGGTCTTGCCGTTCTGGTTGCGCTGTGCCGAGGTATCGGTCGCAAATCCACGGCATCGCTCGGCAGCTTCTGGGTCGACATGACCCGTGCCACCCTCTACTGCTTGTTGCCGCTGTGCCTGCTGTTGGCGCTTTACCTGGTCTGGCAGGGCGTACCGCAAACCTTCGCGCAATACGTGAATGCCGTGACCGTGCAGGGCGTCGATCAAGTGATCCCGCTGGGCCCGGCCGCCAGCCAGATTGCGATCAAGCAACTGGGCACCAATGGCGGTGGTTTCTTCGGCGTCAACTCGGCGCATCCGTTCGAGAACCCGACGGCCTGGAGCAACCTGTTCGAAGTCGCCTCGATAATCCTGATCCCGGTGGCGCTGGTGTTCACCTTCGGCCATTACGTGAAAGACCTGCGCCAGAGCCGCGCGATCATCGCCTGCATGCTGGCGCTGTTTTTGATCGGCGGTGCGACGTCGCTGTGGGCTGAATACCAACCCAATCCGACCCTGGCCAACGTCGCCGTCGAACAGACCGCACCGCTGGAAGGCAAGGAGGCGCGCTTCGGTACCACCGCCACGGTGCTGTGGTCGGTGACCACCACGGCGGCGTCGAACGGTTCGGTCAATGGCATGCATGACAGCCTCAACCCGCTCAGCGGCATGGTCGCGCTGGTGAACATGATGGTCGGCGAAGTGATCTTCGGCGGCGTCGGCGCGGGGCTCTATGGCATGTTGCTCAACGTGCTGATCGCGGTGTTCCTCGCCGGCCTGATGATCGGCCGGACGCCGGAATACCTGGGCAAGAAACTGCAGGCCCGGGAGGTGCAACTGTTGGTGGTGACCTTGCTGGTCATGCCGGTCGGCGTGCTGGTCCTCGGTGCGATCGCCGCCAGCCTGCCAGGGCCTGTGGCCTCGGTGAGCAACCCCGGTGCCCATGGTTTCAGCCAGTTGCTCTACGCCTACACCTCGGCCAGTGCCAACAACGGTTCCGCGTTCGGTGGCTTCGGCGCCAACACATCGTTCCACAACCTGATGCTGGGCCTGGGCATGTTGATCGGTCGCTTCGGCTACATCCTCCCAGTATTGGCCTTGGCTGGCAGCCTGGCGGCGAAGAAAACCGCACCGATCGGGCAGAACAGCTTCCCGACCCATGGTCCGCTGTTCGTGACCCTGCTGACCGTGACCATTTTGCTGGTGGGTGGTTTGACCTTTCTGCCGACGCTGGCGTTGGGCCCTGTCGCTGAACATTTGAGCATGGGCTTCTGAGGGACTATTTGATGAATATGCCTGTCGTTAAACCGGTTGCCGCGAAGGCACCGGAACAACCGAAAACCGCTATCTCGGCCCTGTGGCGCCCGGCGCTGGTGCAAGCCTTCGTCAAGCTCGACCCACGGCAGTTGCAGCGTGCACCCGTCATGCTGGTGGTCGAGCTGACCGCAATCCTCACCACCGTGCTCTGCTTCGTGCCGGACACGGCGGTACCCACCTTCGTCGCCGCGCAAATCGCGCTATGGCTGTGGTTCACCGTGCTGTTCGCCAACTTCGCCGAGGCCTTGGCCGAAGGTCGCGGCAAGGCCCGCGCCGACAGCCTCAAGGCCGGCAGCGAGGGCTTGAGCGCCCGGCGCAAAACCAGCAGCGGCAGGTTTGAAGTGGTGCCGGCCGCCAACCTGCGCAAAGGCGATGTGGTGCGCGTCGAAGCGGGGGAGATGATCCCCGGGGACGGCGAAGTGATCGAAGGCATCGCGGCGGTCAACGAAGCGGCGATCACCGGTGAATCGGCGCCGGTGATCCGTGAATCCGGCGGCGACCGCTCGGCGGTCACCGGCAACACCCGGCTGGTGTCGGACTGGCTGTTGGTGAAGATCACCGCCAACCCCGGCGAGTCGACCCTGGACCGCATGATCGCCCTGGTCGAAGGTGCCAAACGCCAGAAAACCCCGAACGAAGTGGCGCTCGACATCCTGTTGATCGGCCTTACCCTGATCTTCCTGCTGGTGGTGGTCACACTGCAGCCGTTCGCCCACTTCGCCAATGGCAGCCTGCCGCTGGTGTTCCTGGTGGCGTTATTGGTCACGCTCATCCCGACCACCATTGGCGGCTTGCTGTCGGCCATCGGTATCGCCGGCATGGACCGCCTGGTGCGCCTGAACGTGATCGCCAAGTCCGGTCGTGCGGTGGAAGCGGCGGGGGACGTGCACGTCCTGTTGCTGGACAAGACCGGCACCATCACCTTCGGCAACCGTCGTTGCTCGGCGGTTCATGCGGCGCCTGGCGTCACCGCCAGGGAACTGGCCGAAGGCGCTTTGCTGGCTTCGCTGGCCGACGACACCGCCGAAGGCAAGTCGATCGTCGAATACCTGCGCGGCACTCACCCGCAACCGGAACCGGCTGCCGAGGTGCTGACAGCCGTGCCCTTCAGCGCCGAGACCCGTTTGTCCGGTGTTGACTATCAGGGGCGCGTGTACCGCAAGGGCGCAGTGGATTCGTTGCTGGCGTTCGTTGGCAAACAGCGTGCTGATCTCCCTGCGGCCCTGTTACGGGAAGTCGACAGGATCGCGCAAAGCGGCGGTACACCGTTGCTGGTCTGCGCCGACGGCAAACTGCTCGGTGCTATCCACCTCAAGGACGTGGTCAAGCCCGGCATCCGCGAGCGTTTCGCCGAGCTGCGCAAGCTCGGGATCCGCACCGTCATGGTGACCGGCGACAACCCGCTGACTGCCGCGGCGATTGCGGCTGAAGCGGGCGTGGACGACGTGCTGGCCGAAGCCACGCCGGAGAAAAAACTGGCACGGATCCGCCACGAGCAGAACGACGGTCGTCTGGTGGCCATGTGCGGCGACGGCGCCAACGACGCCCCGGCTCTGGCTCAGGCGGACGTGGGCATGGCGATGAACGACGGGACCCAGGCGGCACGCGAAGCAGCGAACATGGTCGACCTCGACAGCGACCCGACCAAGCTGCTGGACGTGGTGCAGATCGGCAAGGAACTGCTGGTGACCCGCGGCGCGCTGACGACCTTCTCCATCGCCAACGACGTGGCCAAGTATTTCGCCATCCTGCCGGCCCTGTTTGCCGCGATCTACCCGCAACTGGGCGTGTTGAACGTCATGCAGCTGCACAGCCCGCAGAGCGCGATTCTCTCGGCGATCGTGTTCAACGCCTTGATCATCGTGGTGCTGATTCCCCTGGCGTTGCGCGGTGTGCGCGTGCAGGCGGCGAGCGCGGCGGCGTTGTTGCGGCGCAACTTGCTGATCTATGGCCTGGGCGGGATTGCGGTGCCGTTCGTGGGCATCAAGGCGATCGACATGCTGTTGACGGCGCTGCATCTGGTTTGACCCTGGGGCGGTGTGCCAGGCACACCGCTTTACCGAATTCGAGGAGTTTGAGATGTCCACAATGATACGCCCGGCCCTGAGCCTGCTGGTCCTGATGACCCTGATCACCGGCGTCGCCTATCCCCTGGTTGTCACTGGCGTGGCCCAGGTCGCCTTCCCGGATCAGGCCAATGGCAGCCTGGTGCGCGATGTCGACGGCAAGGTTCGCGGCTCATCGCTGATTGCCCAGGAATTCGTCGGCGACGCCTGGTTCCACCCGCGACCATCGGCCGGTGCCTTCGCCACCGTTTCGAGCAGCGCCAGCAACCTGTCGCCGAGCAACCCGGCCCTGGCTACTCGGGTGATCGATGAGGCCAACAAGCTGCGGGTGCCAGGGCAGGGGCCGGTACCGCTGGCACTGGTCACCACATCCGGCAGCGGCCTCGATCCGCACTTGCCACCGGCGGCGATTGCCTATCAACTGGCGCGTGTCGCGGCGGCGCGCAACCTGCCGGTGGCGACGCTTCAGAACCTGTTGGATGCGCACATCGAACAGCCGTTGGTAGGCCCGCCGGTGGTGAATGTGCTTGAGTTGAATCTGGCGCTGGAAAAACTTTAGTAGACGATCGTTCCCACGCAGAGCGTGGGAACGATCAATAGAGAGAACATAAAGCATGAGCGACACCGGCCGCGCCGACGCGCTATTAGCAGACCTGCCCCGCGATGGCCGTGGCCGGCTCAAGGTCTTTCTCGGCGCCGCGCCCGGTGTTGGCAAGACCTACGCCATGCTGCAAGCCGCCCACACCCAACTGCGCCAAGGCGTGAAAGTCATTGCCGGCGTGGTCGAAACCCACGGCCGCGCCGAGACCGAAGCGTTGCTCGGCGGCTTGCCGCAACTACCGTTGGTACGCTCGTCATACCGGGGCGTGGAACTCGAGGAAATGGACCTCGACGGTCTGCTCGCGGCCAAGCCCAGGCTGGTGCTGGTGGACGAACTGGCCCACACCAATGCCCCCGGCAGCCGTCACGAAAAGCGCTGGCAGGATATTCAGGAACTGCTCGCCGCGGGCATTGACGTGTACACCACGGTCAACGTCCAGCACCTGGAAAGCCTGAATGATCAGGTGCGCGGCATTACGGGCGTGCAGGTGCGCGAAACCCTCCCGGACTGGGTGTTGCAGGAAGCGTACGAACTGCTGCTGATCGACTTGCCGCCACGGGAGTTGCTCGAGCGTCTGCGCGACGGCAAGGTTTACGTGCCGGAGCAGGCACGGGCGGCAATTGATGCGTTTTTCTCCCAGACCAACCTTACCGCCCTGCGCGAACTGGCAATGCAAACCGCCGCCGCCCAGGTCGATAACGATCTGACCCAGGGCTATCGCCAGCTGGGGCAGGCGGCGCCGACGGTGCGCGGTCGCTTGTTGGTCGGCGTCGATGGCGATGCCCAGGCCGAGCGCCTGGTGCGTCATGCCTGCCGCGTCGCCCAACGTCGGCATCTGCCGTGGAGTCTGGTGCATGTGGATAACGGCAGCGCGCGTGACGAGCAGTCGCGGCTGCGTCTGCAGGGTGCCCAGCAACTGGCCGAACGCCTCGGCGGTGAAGTGGTGCTGCTGCGGGCTGGCGAGGTGGCCAAAACCCTGATCCAGCACGCCGCCGAACGCCGCGCCAGCCTGGTGCTGGTCGGCCAGTCGCGGCCGCGCCTGCGTCGTCGATTGTTCGGTGGCGGTCTGGCGGCGCGCCTGCTGCGCAATGCCCGCGGGCTGGAAATCAACGTGCTCGACACCGAGCATGAACAGCATCAGCCACGCCAGCGTTCGATGCAGTCGCAGGTAGGGTTCGACTATGCCCTGGCCGTGGTGGCGACGCTGTTGGCCAGTGCCCTGGCCTGGGCGGTGGCGAGTGTACTGGCGTTGCCGAACATCTCGCTGGTGTTCCTCGCCGCCGTGTTGCTGGTGGCGGTGCGCAGCAGCCTTGGCCCGGCGCTGGTCTGCGCGGCGTTGTCGTTTCTGACCTACGACTTTCTGTTCATCCCGCCGAATTTTTCCTTCAGCATCCAGCGCGAAGAAGACGTGCTGACCTTGCTGTTCTTCCTGCTGATGGCGGCCCTCACCGGCAACCTTGCGGCACGCCAGCGCCGGCAATTGCAGGCCCTGCGTGACACCCAGGAAGAGACCAGCGAATTGCTCGACCTGTCGCGCAAACTTACCGCCGCCACCGACCGTCAGGCCGTGATCAGTGCAGCGACCCAACACCTCAACGGCTGGAGTGATGTGCAACTGTGCCTGCTCAATCGCGACGGTCAGGGCGGCTGGAAAGTCGAAACCGGTGGCCCGCTGGAGTTCACCGAAGCCGAACGCGCCGCCGCCGATTGGGCCTGGCAGCACGATCAACCGGCGGGCGCGGGCACCGGGACCTTGCCGTTCGGTCGTTGGTGGTGGTGGCCGCTGTCGGTGGAGGAGGGGCCGCTGGCGCTGCTCGGTGTGTGTGCGAAAGAAGGCCAGGCCTTGAGCGGCCAGCGTCGGCGTTTGTTGACCGCATTGAGTCAGCCGCTGGCCCAGGCGCTGGCCCGCGCACAACTGGCCGATGACCTGGAAGCCGCGCGGTTGCACGGCGAAACCGAGCAACTGCGCAGTGCCTTGCTGGCGTCGGTGTCCCATGATTTACGCACGCCACTGACCTCCATGCGCGGCAGCATCGATAGCCTGCTGGCCCTCGGCGAGGCCATTCCACTGGAAGATCGCCGTGAATTGCTCGAAGGCACCCGCGATGAAGCCGAACGCCTTGATCGCTACATTCAAAACCTGCTGGACATGACCCGCCTCGGTCACGGCGCGTTGAAGCTGGCGCGGGACTGGGTATCGCCGGCGGACATCGTCGGCAGTGCGCTCAATCGCCTGCGCGCCGTACTGGCGCCGTTGCAGGTCAGCACCGAGGTGCCGGCGCAACTGCCGCTGCTGTTCGTGCATGCGGCACTGATCGAACAGGCGCTGGTCAACGTGCTGGAAAACGCCGCGCGCTTTTCGCCCGCCCATGGGCGCCTGCAATTGCGTGCCGGGGCGGACGAGACAGAGCTGTTTTTCTCGGTGAGCGACGAAGGCCCGGGAATTCCGCAGGCCGAGCGGGCGAAGATTTTCGACATGTTCTACACCGCCGCCCGCGGTGATCGTGGCGGGCAGGGCACCGGGCTGGGGCTTGCGATCTGTCAGGGCATGGTCGGTGCCCATGGCGGGCGGATCAGTGTCGGCGACGGTATCGAGGGGCGCGGCACCTGCATCACCTTGCACTTGCCGCTGCAGGCGCAGCCAGCCTTTGAAAATTAAGAGCCGAAAGTGAAGCCTGATCGCGCTTGCGCTACTCTCTTGCCACTTCCTTGTATTGATGTGAATTCATGAGCCAGACCGCGACCATTTTGGTTATCGACGACGAACCGCAAATCCGCAAATTCCTGCGCATCAGCCTCGCTTCCCAGGGCTATAAAGTGCTGGAGGCAGGTACCGGTACCGAAGGCCTGGCGCAAGCGGCATTGAACAAACCGGACTTGCTGGTGCTCGACCTCGGCCTGCCGGACATGGACGGCCAACAGGTGCTGCGCGAGTTTCGCGAGTGGTCGACGGTGCCGGTGCTGGTGCTCTCGGTGCGAGCCGGCGAAGGGCAGAAAGTCGAGGCGCTGGATGGCGGTGCCAATGACTACGTGACCAAGCCGTTCGGCATCCAGGAATTCCTCGCGCGGATTCGCGCGCTATTGCGTCAGGCGCCGGTGGGCGAGGCCCAGCAAGCGGCGCTGGCTTTCGGCCCGCTGACGGTGGACTTGGCCTATCGCCGGGTATTGCTCGATGGCAGCGAAGTCGCGCTGACCCGCAAGGAGTACGCGGTGCTGGCGCAATTGGCACGGCATCCCGGGCGGGTCATCACCCAGCAGCAACTGCTCAAGGACATCTGGGGGCCGACCCATACCGAAGACACGCATTACTTGCGGATCGTGGTCGGGCACCTGCGCCAGAAACTGGCGGACGACCCGACGCAGCCGCGGTTCATCGTAACCGAGGCGGGGGTGGGGTATCGCTTACTCGATTCATGATCGTTCCCACGCTCGGCGTCACTAGTGTCCGGTAAAAACCGAAGGGGGAGCTTGCTCCCCCTTGCTGTTGGCGGCCGTCAGTCATAATCGGATTTTTCAGACTCGATTTT
>NZ_JBIUYA010000022.1:0-114157 GCF_044744285.1 Pseudomonas sp. NPDC087336
GACGCATCATGGTGACGGGCTCCTGATGGAAATCGGGAGCACAGCATCAGCTGTCAGCTATCCGCTTGGAATGTGGGGTTCATGGAGCGGATACGCTCAAACGCACTGATTGGACAATGGCTCCTGGCCAGGCTGAGGATGCTGCACAGACCGCTTTCATCGTCCTGCACCGATTGCGACCAGCCGTGCTGAATTCCTTGCAACTCGAGCGCCTCCCACATCGAGGGAGCTTTGGAAAAGAGCTCTTCGCTCCAAAGAATGGGCAACATTGTTTGATTGCAATGAGCCACTACTGGGTCGATGTCGCTGAATTTTTTTTGTTCGTACTCCGTATTCCAGCTTTTGGGATAATTGTTGAGTTTCAACGTATTATCTTTATCTGAACTGGCTTTGTAAGTTACTGAAAATTCGAAAAATTTATAGCCGATATTTTTCGCGAAACGCAGCGCTACCTGATAAGCGGTGTCGACTTCCGTTGCGGCGGATAACTGTCTGAGCTGTGACTCCTTCCATCTTTCCATCTTTGAACTCCCACGCATTGGTTTATGGATCCAAAGTCCAATACGCTCGGATTGTAGGATGTTTCCTACGTGCCAGTGAGAATTTTTTGTTTTGTTGAAATTTCTAAAAAGCGTTTCTGGTTCTAAATGTGATTGAGTTCAAAAGATGTATTAAATGTCGATGTTAATGCAATTGCCTGTGTTTTTATTTTATTAACTGGGTGGTTAAATATTTGTGATGGAGTTATGCATTCTATAATGTTTCGCTAAAGACATTACAAATCGCCGGTGTTTATGGGACCCGCTTTGCGCGACACTGCGGTCATGCGTTGAAGGAGCCTGCGATGACCGCCAGTGAAGAGAAATTTACCCGTCAAACCTTGATCGACGTCCAGCCGTTGACGCCGAACCTGTTCACCCTGCGTGCCACGAGGGACGCAGGTTTTCGCTTTCGCGCTGGGCAATTCGCCCGGCTGGGCGTAGTCAAGGCAGACGGCAGTACGGTGTGGCGCGCCTATTCCATGGTGTCTTCACCCTACGACGAGTTTCTCGAATTCTTTTCCATCGTCGTGCCAGGCGGTGAATTCACCAGCGAGCTCAGCCGGCTGGGCGTTGGCGACACGCTGCTGGTCGATCGGCAGGCGTTCGGGTACCTGACGCTCGACCGTTTCATTGACGGGCGTGATTTGTGGCTGTTATCCACCGGTACGGGTCTAGCGCCTTTTCTATCGATCCTGCAGGACTTCGAGGTCTGGGAAAAATTCGAGCGCATCATCCTGGTGTACAGCGTCCGGGAGACCAGGGAGCTGGCTTACCAGGCGCTGATCGCAGGCCTGGCGCAGCGCGACTACTTGAAGGAATTTGCCCACAAATTGCAGCTCATCAACACCGTGACCCGCGAGCAACATCCAGGCGCCCTGAACGGACGGATCACCACCTTGATTGAAAACGGCGAACTGGAGCGGGCGGCGGGTGTGGCGCTGACGCCGGAACATTCGCGTGTGATGTTGTGCGGCAACCCGCAAATGATCGATGACACGCGCAAATTGCTCAAGCAGCGCGACATGCACTTGAGCCTCAGCCGGCGGCCCGGTCAGGTGGCAGTGGAGAACTTCTGGTAAAAAAACGGCGCCTCGAGGGCGCCGTTTGATTCAGGGTCGATTGTTCTGGGCCTTGAGCAAGTCGCGAATCTCACCGAGCAACTCTTCTTCCTTGGTCGGAACCGGCGGCAGGGTGGGCGCCACGGCTTCTTCGCGCTTGAGGCGGTTGATGGCCTTGACGCCCATGAAGATCGCGAAGGCCACGATGACGAAGTCAATCAGGGTCTGGATGAACTTACCGTACGCCAGGACCACGGCCGGGACATCGCCCTGGGCGGCCTTGAGCGTAATGACCAGGTCACTGAAGTCCACTCCGCCGATCAGCAAGCCGATGGGGGGCATGATCACATCGCCGACAAACGACGACACGATCTTGCCGAAAGCAGCGCCGATGATGATGCCGACGGCCATGTCGATCACATTGCCTTTGACCGCGAAGGCCTTGAACTCGTTTATCACGCCCATAGGTCATTTCCTTGTTACAGATGAGGTTGGTGAACGCAGTGTAATTCAGCAAATTGTATCTTGCTTGAAGCGACTGCGTGCGGGGGGCCGCCGGTAAAGGACCGGAGCGGCGGGAAAAAGTTTACCAAATGCCTCTTTATTCCACTCGATAGCATTGCCCGGCAGCTGCTTTTTTACGTTTGGCAATCTGGCGAGTGGCAGGCGGAGAAAGTCGCACTTGCACTCTGGAATTTGAATGTTCAATGTTGTACGGCGTGGAGATTGATGGTTAATGTTTGTACAGGTTTTCCTGCGTGTGCTAGTGGGGGGGCAAGTAATTTGGGGGTGTGTATTCAACTAGTGGCGTTGTACATGTTGTTTATAGATGTGTTGTTTAGTTCTTTAAAGCAAGATCGGAAGTGTTGAGAGGTAAATCACTTGAGATTACCTGACATCAATCGCGGCGTACCAGGACAGCTGTCCTGAGCTATCATCGCGGTTTTTGCCGGGAGTTCAGATGGCCAAGGCCAAGCGCATGTACGGCTGCACCGAGTGCGGCTCAACCTTTCCCAAGTGG
This sequence comes from Pseudomonas sp. NPDC087336, assembly GCF_044744285.1. Lineage (NCBI taxonomy): Bacteria > Pseudomonadati > Pseudomonadota > Gammaproteobacteria > Pseudomonadales > Pseudomonadaceae > Pseudomonas > Pseudomonas sp. NPDC087336. The sequence goes on from NZ_JBIUYA010000022.1 coordinate 2,622, forward strand.
GCCGGACAATGTGGCGAATGCGGCGCCTGGAACACACTCACCGAAACCATGGTGGAAAGTGGCGGGGCAGCGGCGCCCAGCGGTCGCACCGGCTGGACCGGCCAGCAGGCGCAAATCAAGACCCTGGCTGAAGTCAGTGTCGAGGAAGTCCCGCGTTTCTCCACGGCCTCCAGTGAACTTGACCGGGTGCTCGGTGGTGGCCTGGTGGACGGCTCGGTGGTTCTGATCGGCGGTGATCCCGGCATCGGCAAATCCACCATTCTGTTGCAAACTTTGTGCAATCTCGCCAAGAGCATGCCGGCGCTGTATGTCACAGGTGAAGAGTCGCAGCAGCAGGTGGCCATGCGCGCCCGACGCCTGGGGCTGCCACAGGATCAGCTGCGGGTCATGACCGAAACCTGCATTGAAACCATCATTGCAACTGCCCGGCTGGAAAAGCCCCGGGTCATGGTAATCGACTCGATCCAGACGATTTTCACCGAGCAACTGCAATCGGCACCGGGCGGTGTGTCTCAGGTTCGCGAAAGTGCGGCGCTGTTGGTGCGTTATGCCAAGCAGAGTGGCACCGCAATTTTCCTGGTGGGACACGTGACCAAGGAGGGCGCCCTGGCGGGGCCCCGAGTGCTGGAGCACATGGTCGACACCGTGCTGTATTTTGAAGGCGAATCAGACGGGCGCTTGCGCCTGTTGCGCGCGGTAAAAAATCGTTTCGGCGCGGTTAACGAGCTGGGCGTGTTCGGGATGACCGACAAGGGCCTGAAAGAAGTCTCCAATCCTTCGGCGATTTTTCTGACCCGTGCCCAGGAAGAAGTCCCGGGCAGCGTGGTCATGGCGACATGGGAAGGCACACGGCCGATGCTGGTGGAAGTCCAGGCGCTGGTCGATGACAGTCACCTGGCCAATCCGCGCCGGGTAACTCTGGGCCTGGATCAGAACCGGCTGGCAATGTTGCTGGCAGTCTTGCACCGGCACGGCGGCATACCCACCCACGATCAGGATGTGTTTCTCAACGTGGTCGGTGGGGTGAAAGTACTGGAAACGGCATCGGATCTGGCATTGATGGCAGCCGTCATGTCCAGTTTGCGTAACCGGCCGCTGCCCCATGACCTGCTGGTGTTCGGTGAGGTCGGCCTGTCTGGCGAAGTGCGTCCGGTGCCAAGCGGTCAGGAGCGCCTGAAGGAAGCTGCCAAGCATGGTTTCAAACGTGCCATCGTGCCCAAGGGCAATGCTCCGAAAGAGGCGCCGCCGGGTTTGCAGATCATTGCTGTGACCCGTCTGGAGCAGGCGCTCGACGCGCTCTTCGAATAACGCCAATCCCCTGTAGGAGCTGCCGCAGGCTGCGATTTTTTGATTTTGGCGTCAGGTGTATCGCCGAAGATCAAAAGATCGCAGCCTGCGGCAGCTCCTACGGGGGCATTCAGATTTCGATGAGCGCGCCCAATTCCCGCTCAAGCTCCTGCGGATCACCCAGGTTGAATTCAATCAATCGCCGCAGGCGTTCAATCGATTCCAGGCTGATATGCCGGCACACGAATCCCAATTGTCCATGGTTTTGATGGGTCAACTGCACATCCATTGCGATGGGGGTGTCTTCGCTCAGATGGATGTCGACAAAAAAGTCCTGCTGCGGGTTGCCAAGCCACGGTTCCGGTCGCTCGATCAGCAAGCCCTTGAGCGACAGATCGATCAGTTTCACCGGCCAGATGAACTCACCTTGGCCCAGTTCGGTTCTGGCATCGAACGCAATACGTTTGAAGCGGCGACGTTCGGCAGGGTTCTCGCTCATGGCGCGATCCTCGGAAATGTACGCTGACTATAGACCGGCATTGCAAAAGGCTGCCAGCTCCGCCAGGTGTCTGGACCCATGTTGGGGTATGGCCTTTGCCGTCAGGCGAGCTAAACTCGAGGGGGTCTGTCTTTCTTGTCCACTCTGGCTGGAATAATAAAATGAAAAATAATAATAGCCCGCTACGCCACTTACCCTGGCTGTTGCTGGCAATCGTTGGGGCGTGCGCCCTGGGCGTAGTGGCACTGCGCCGAGGTGAAGCGATCAACGCTTTGTGGATTGTGGTCGCTGCCGTGGCCATCTATCTGGTGGCGTATCGTTACTACAGTCTGTTCATCGCCAATAATGTCATGCAACTCGATGCGCGACGGGCTACCCCCGCAGTGCTCAATAATGACGGTCTGGATTATGTCCCGACCAACAAGCATATCCTCTTCGGTCACCACTTCGCGGCTATCGCTGGCGCGGGGCCGCTGGTCGGTCCGGTACTGGCGGCGCAGATGGGCTACCTGCCCGGCACGCTGTGGCTGATTGCCGGCGTGGTACTGGCCGGTGCCGTGCAGGACTTCATGGTCCTGTTCATGTCCACCCGCCGCAACGGCCGCTCCCTGGGCGACATGGTCCGCGAGGAAATGGGCCGCATCCCTGGCACCATCGCGCTGTTCGGCTGCTTCCTGATCATGATCATCATCCTCGCGGTGCTGGCCCTGATCGTGGTCAAGGCCCTGGCCGAAAGCCCGTGGGGGATCTTCACGGTGATGGCGACCATCCCGATCGCGATGTTCATGGGCATCTACATGCGTTACATCCGCCCAGGTCGCATCGGTGAAATCTCCGTTATCGGCGTGTTGCTGCTGCTGGGGTCGATCTGGCTCGGCGGGCAGATCGCTGCTGATCCGGTGTGGGCCAAGGCCTTTACCTTCACCGGTGTGCAGATCACCTGGATGCTGATTGGTTACGGTTTCGTGGCAGCCTCTTTGCCGGTGTGGCTGATCCTGGCCCCCCGTGACTACCTGTCGACTTTCCTGAAAATCGGCACCATCGTGGCCCTGGCAATCGGCATCCTGATCACCATGCCTGAGCTGAAAATGCCGGCCCTGACCCAATTCGTTGACGGCACGGGTCCGGTGTGGAAGGGCGGTCTGTTCCCGTTCCTGTTCATCACCATCGCCTGTGGTGCGGTGTCCGGTTTCCATGCACTGATCTCCTCCGGTACTACGCCGAAGCTGCTCGACAACGAGGTCAACGCCCGTTATATCGGCTACGGCGGCATGTTGATGGAGTCCTTCGTGGCGATCATGGCCATGGTCGCTGCCTCGGTAATCGAGCCAGGCGTGTACTTCGCCATGAACAGCCCGCCCGCCGTGGTCGGCGGTGATGTGGTGGCCGTGGCGACCGCAGTCAGCAACTGGGGCTTTGCGATTACCCCGGAGGCACTGCAAGCGGTGGCCAAGGACATCGGTGAAACCACCATCCTGGCCCGAGCCGGCGGTGCGCCGACCCTGGCCGTGGGTATCGCGCAGATCCTGCACAGTGTGCTGCCGGGTGAAAACACCATGGCATTCTGGTACCACTTCGCGATCCTGTTCGAAGCGCTGTTCATCCTGACCGCGGTGGACGCCGGTACCCGTGCCGGGCGTTTCATGTTGCAGGATCTGCTCGGCTCCTTCGTGCCGGCGCTCAAGCGTACCGAGTCCTGGGCTGCCAACTTCCTCGCCACCGCCGGGTGCGTGGCCATGTGGGGCTGGCTGCTGTACCAGGGCGTGATCGATCCGCTGGGTGGCATCAATACCCTGTGGCCGCTGTTCGGCATCTCCAACCAGATGCTGGCCGGTATCGCGCTGATGCTCGGCACCGTGGTGCTGATCAAGATGAAACGCCAGCGTTATGTCTGGGTCACCATGTTGCCTGCCGTGTGGTTGCTGATCTGCACCACCACCGCCGGCTTCATCAAGCTGTTCGACGCCAACCCGGCGATCGGCTTCCTGGCCCTGGCGAAAAAATACAGCGATGCCCTGGCCAACGGTCAGATCCTCGCCCCGGCCAAGGACATTACGCAAATGCAGCACGTGATCTTCAACGCCTACACCAATGCCACGCTGACCGCGCTGTTCCTGTTCGTGGTGTTCAGCATCCTGTTCTATGCGCTCAAGGTCGGTATTGCCGCCTGGGGTAAAAAAGAGCGCACGGATAAAGAATCACCCTTCCAGGCGCTGCCGGATGCGTAACCAGAGGATTGCAGCATGTTCAATGACCTGAGTCGCCTCGGTAAATACCTCGGTCAGGCCGCGCGTCTGATGGTCGGCATGCCCGATTACGACAACTACGTTGAGCACATGCAAAGCAAGCACCCGGACAAACCGGTGATGAGTTATGAGGCGTTCTTTCGCGAGCGCCAGGAGGCTCGTTACGGTGGCAAGGGTGGGCCGAAGTGCTGTTGATGCATCACGCCTGAACAACGCACGACTGTAGGAGCCAGGCTTGCCGGCGAAAGCGATCTTGAGGACGCCTTCGCCGGCAAGCCTGGCTCCTACAGTTTTATCAGCACATAGGAGATTTCGTTTTGCTCACTCCAATCCCGGTCACGATCCTCAGTGGCTTTCTCGGCGCAGGTAAAACCACCTTGCTGCGCTACCTGCTCAAAGCCGAGCACGGTCTGAAAATCGCCGTGATCGAAAACGAATTCAGCGACGCCGGCATCGACACCCAGCTGTTGGGCGATGAGCCGGTGCAAGTCATGACGCTGTCCAACGGTTGCGTCTGTTGCACCATCCACACCGACCTGACCAAGGCCTTGTATCTGCTGCTCGAGCGCCTCGACAGCGGTGAGATCGCCTTCGACCGCCTGGTAATCGAATGTACCGGCCTCGCCGACCCGGCTCCGGTGGCACAAACCTTCTTCATCGACGAGGAGTTGCGCGAGCGCTACATCCTCGACGGCATCATCACCTTGGTTGACGCGGCACATGCCGAACAGCACCTGACCCAGACCATCGCCCAGGCGCAGATCGGTTTCGCCGACCGCTTGCTGGTGAGCAAGCGGGATCTGGTGGACGAACCTGCATTCACGGCGTTGAGCGAGCGCCTGACCCGTATCAATCGTCGTGCACCGATCCGCGTGGTCGACCACGGCAAGATCGACCTTGCCGAACTGCTAGACGTGCGTGGGTTCAACCTTAACGCCGATCTGGGCGGCGGCGTGAGTTTGCGCCCGGTGAGCCAGGCGCCGTCCATCGACCGTATTTCCAGCCTGGTACTGCGCACCGAAAAGCCGCTGGATATCGACAAGCTCAGCGAGTTCATGAACGAGCTGCTGGAGGAGCACGGCAAGCAACTGCTGCGCTACAAAGGCGTATTGAACATCCTCGGCGAGCCGCGCCGCATGGTGTTTCAGGGCGTGCTGAAACTTTACGGTTTCGACTGGGACACGGAGTGGGCGGACGATGAGGCCCGTGAAAGCGTGATCGTGTTCATTGCCGATGATTTGCCGCAAGAAAAGATTCGCGAAGGCTTCGCGCGAGTGGCGGCGAGCTAACCGGCAATACGCTTCTGGTTGGAGTGCGGTTGAGCGTTCAGCAAAACCGCCTCCAGCGACTGGTCGAATGGATGCGCTGTTCGAGAATGGCGTTGAAAACCCGCGAGTACAGATCATCCGCCGCCGGTGCAAAGGGCAGGGTGTTAAGCGTTTGTGGTGAAACGAAGCTGTTCATGGCCTGTCTCCGGTTCGAAGCGGATTCAATTGCCGAGGTTGTCGTCTGGAATGTTCAGTTCGATGCCCATGCACTGGCCTTCGCGCAAGATGTGCCGGCGCATCTCGGTCTGACCAGTTGCTCAAGACGGGTGTCAGAGGGGGCTTAGGCAAGCAAAACCGACCATTGCTGGCCGGTCCATCAACTAAATCTGATCTCTTAGATTTCGTTCGGCGAATCCAGATAAGGCGCGTTTCTTTTATCAATCATCAAGCTGAATAACAACGGTGTTTCGCCCTTGTCAGCAATGTAAGTGTATTTTGAGTTGTGAATTCTATACTTATGCAGTAGCCACGAACTCCTGACTTGGAGATACACTTCGGGGTTGTCTTCGCTTATATCGTCCAAGGTTAAAATGTTACGCCCTTTCCCAACCAGATTAAAGGTGGTTGATCCTTTGCAGGGAAATGCACCCAGTAGTCCAGTTTCACTAATGCTCAGACATTTGCCAAAATAAGGGCCAAGTGTACGAATATACAATTGGTAGTCAATGCCGGTGTATCTGAAGTACAGCTGAAGGCGTGACCTGGCTTCAACCTCAGCCCCGGAGCGCAAGCCTACAAAATGAGAGTGGTCCCTCTGCTGCGGCCTTCCGGCGAAAGAGCCGCCGCTGCCAAGACTGTCGGTAACAAGCGCTTTCTCCCCATACAGTGAATCCAGAAAGTGCAAGGGCGTACCGTGGGTGCCAAGTGTTGCAGTGAAGGATTTTTGTCTGTCTGTACTCATGATGTTCTCTATATTCGGTTAGTAAAAAACTGTCAGGCAGTAGTTGAAGTGCCTTAGTGTTTTTGAGTTTCTTGAATATAGGGGTTTGCAGGTTAAATGTGCGGGTTGTTGCTTTTCAAGCTGTTTCTGAGTTGTGCTAGTAGTTGTTGTTGGTAGGGGTGAATTACTTGGATGTACATTGCGTAGATAATAAAAAAGCCCGACCATTTCTGGTCGAGCCTCGGTATCGCGGGGTGGTGATTGCCCGATTAAGCGCCGTACACCGGCAGCTTCTTGCAGATGGCCTTGACCTTCTCACGAACGGCATCGATCACCGCTTCGTTGTTCAGGTCTGCCAGGATGTCGCAGATCCAGCCGGCCAGTTCCTTGCACTCTGCTTCCTTGAAGCCGCGAGTGGTCACAGCCGGAGTGCCGAAGCGCAGGCCGGAGGTGACGAACGGGGAGCGTGGGTCGTTTGGCACGGAGTTCTTGTTCACGGTGATGAACGCCTTGCCCAGGGCGGCGTCGGCATCTTTACCGGAGATTTCCTGCTTGATCAGCGATAGCAGGAACAGGTGGTTTTCAGTACCGCCGGAAACCACGTCGAAACCGCGCTCGATGAACACGCTGGCCATGGCCTGGGCGTTTTTCACCACTTGTTGCTGGTAGGCCTTGAACTCAGGCTGCAGTGCTTCCTTGAAGCAGATCGCTTTAGCGGCGATCACGTGCTCCAGCGGGCCGCCCTGGGCGCCTGGGAATACCGCGGAGTTCAGCTTCTTCTCGATGTCAGCGTTGGCGCGAGCCAGGATCAGGCCGCCACGTGGACCGCGCAGGGTCTTGTGGGTGGTGGTGGTCACCACGTCAGCGAATGGCACCGGGTTCGGGTAGACGCCAGCGGCGACCAGACCGGCCACGTGGGCCATGTCGACGAACAGGTAGGCGCCCACTTTGTCAGCGATTGCACGGAAACGCGGGAAGTCGAGGATCTGCGAGTAGGCAGAGAAACCGGCCACGATCATTTTTGGCTTGTGTTCAACGGCCAGGCGCTCGACTTCGTCGTAGTCGATCAGGCCATTGGCGTCGATGCCGTACTGGATGGCGTTGTACAGCTTACCGGAGGACGAAACACTGGCACCGTGGGTCAGGTGACCACCGTGGGCCAGGCTCATGCCCAGGATGGTGTCGCCAGCCGACAGCAGGGCCAGGTAAACGGCGCTGTTGGCTTGCGAACCGGCGTGTGGCTGAACGTTGGCGTAATCGGCGCCGAACAGTTCTTTGGCTCGATCAATTGCAAGCTGCTCGACGACGTCAACGTACTCGCAACCACCGTAGTAGCGCTTGCCCGGGTAGCCTTCGGCGTACTTGTTGGTCAGTACCGAGCCTTGAGCTTCCATCACCGCAGGGCTGGTGTAGTTTTCCGAAGCGATCAGCTCAATGTGCTCTTCCTGGCGCTGAGCTTCTTGCTCCATGGCGGCAAAGAGATCGGCGTCGTACTTGGCAATAGTCAAATCACGGCTGAACATGGCGGTCCTCAAGGATCGGGGGCGGAAAAGGGGGGCATTCTAACCCAATGGGTTTTGGAAGGCATATGAAACGACATCATGTCGCAGACAAGTGGGCTTCATGACTGACATGCGGTGTCTGTGCTGGCCTCATCGCTGGCAAGCCAGCTCCCACAATGTCCGTGTTTCAACCCGAGAATTTGGGTTCACAGCAAGTCCCTGTGGGAGCTGGCTTGCCAGCGATGAAGCCAGCAGCCTTGCTGCGATAATTCAGTCGAACATGAAGAGGGCATCATTGCTGAATTGCCCTTCAAAGGTGTGGGCCGGCATCGGCCGGCCAAACAGGTAGCCCTGGACCTCGTCGCAACCGTGCTCCCTGAGGAAATCCAGCTGCTCCTGGGTTTCCACACCCTCGGCGATCACCGCCAGGTTGAGGCTATGGGCCATGGCGATGATCGCCCGGGCGATCTGCGCATCCTGCTCACCCGACGGCAGGCCGTCGACGAAGGTGCGGTCGATCTTGAGTACGTCGATCGGAAACTGCTTGAGGTAATTGAGCGATGAGTAGCCGGTGCCGAAGTCGTCGACCGCGATGCTCAGGCCAAGGTTCTTCAGCCCGGCGAGAATCTGCATGGCTTCGCTGACTTCGCGCATCAGGATACTTTCGGTCAGCTCCAGTTCAAGGCAAGCCGGCGGCAGGCCGGTGTCCCTGAGGATATTGGCGATGCGCGTGCCCAATTGACCATCGGAGAACTGCCGGGCGGAGATGTTCACCGACACCTTCGGCACGCGCACCTTGGCCTGATGCCAGGTCTTGAGCTGACGGCAGGCCTCGCTGATCACCCAGTCGCCGACATCCACCACCAGGCCCAGCTCTTCGAGCACCGGGATGAAATCGCCCGGTGGTACCAGGCCACGACGCGGATGACGCCAGCGCAACAAGGCTTCGGCGCCGGTCAGGCGTTTGCCGTCGCCGCTGAACTGCGGTTGGTAATACAACACGAATTCGTTTTGTTCCAGGGCATGCCGCAAGTCGCTTTCCAGTTCCAGGCGCTCCAGGGCGCTGGCGTTCATGTCCGCCTGATAGAACTGGAAGTTGTTCTTGCCGCGTTCCTTGGCGTGGTACATCGCGGTATCGGCGTTCTTCATCAACTGGCTGAGCTCATTGCCGTCCTGCGGGCTCAGGGCGATGCCGATACTGGCCGTGACGAAGAACTCGCGGCCCTCGAGCACGAAGGGTTTGACCAGGCTGGCGAGGATCTGCTCCGCCACGTGAATCGCCCGGGTCAAGGCGATTTCACGGTTGGCCCGCGGTTGCAGGAGCAAGGTGAATTCATCGCCGCCCATGCGCGCGACCGTGTCGTCATCGTCGACGCAACCGAGCAGGCGCGTGGCCATTTCCTTGAGCATGCGATCACCGGCGGCATGGCCCAGGGAATCGTTGATCGGTTTGAAGCGGTCGAGGTCGAGGAACATCAACACCACCCAGGACTTCTGCCGTTCAGCCGCTTGCAACGCCGTGTGCAAGCGATCCTGGAACAGCGTGCGGTTGGGCAGGTGGGTCAGGGCGTCGTAGTAGGCCAGGCGGTGAATCCGTTGCTCACTGGCCTTGCGCTCGCTGATGTCGCTGAAGAAACACACGTAACTGGCCAGGTCGCCTTCATCGTCCAGTACCGCGGTAATACCGACCCAGGCCGGATAATGCTCGCCATTGCGCCGACGCAGCCACACTTCGCCTTCCCAGGTGCTGTGCTGGTTCAGTTGCTTGAGCACGTAGCGCAAATGGGCTTCCTGCTGCTCGTCGACGGTGAGCATGTTCGGCAACTGGTCGAGTACCTGTTCCACGGCATAACCGCTGACCCGGCTGAAGGCTTCGTTGGCCTGGACGATATAGCCGGCCGGGTCGGTGATGAGGATCGCCGAGGTCGAGTGTTCGAATACCGTGGCGGCCATTCGCAGGTCTTTTTCGGCCCGGCGTTGTTGGCTGATGTCGCGACCGACCCCCAGCACGCCTTCGAATGTACCGTTTTCGTCCCATACCAGTACCAGCCGCAGTTCGATGGGAATCTTGCGTCCGTCGGCGCGCAGGCAGTCGAACAGAAACAGTTGGGTTTGCACCTGGCTGCGTAAATGGGCCAGTTGCTCGGGTTTATCCAGCGCTTTGCCGACGCGATCCATCAGTTGGTAGATGCCGCTCAACTGTTGCGGATTGGCAATGGTCGATTGCCAGCCGTTTTGGAAAATCCACTCGACTTCGTAGCCCAGCACCGCCTGTACCGAAGGGCTGACATAGTTGAGTGCCAGTCGGCTGTCGGTGGAAATAATCACGTCGCTGATGCTTTCGGCGAGCATGCGGTAGCGCTGCTCGCTGTCGCGCAGCGACTCACTGGCCTCGATCTGCTCGGTAACGTCCTTGGCCACGCCGATGATGCGGGTGACCTGATCATGCTTGTCCCGTGCCAGTGCCTGCTCGCGAATGTCGAAACGCCGCCATTGCCCGTCACGGTGGCGGAAGCGCAACTGGCACTGCATCAATTGGCTGTAGCCGCCTTGCCGCTGGCTTTGGCGCGAGCGGTGGTAGTAGTCGGCGTCGTCGGGGTGCAGGAGGATTTCCCAGAAGTACTCGCCCATCTGCTGCAGTTCCGTGCGGTTGTAGCCCAGCGTCTGGCCCAGATGGTGGTTGCTGAAGATCATTCGCTGGCTGATCACATCTTGCACGTAAAGATGATCGGGCACGGTCCGCACGACGTCTGACCAGAAGCCTTCGCGCTCCTGCTGCGACAGCTCGATGAGCTTGCGGCTGGTGATATCGGTGATGCTCAGGATCACCGCCTTGAAGTCGTCAGGGTTCTGCGGCAGGCGCAGCACCAGCCACAGATGTTGGTCACGACCCGTGGCGTCCTGGAGTTTGATTTCCAGTTCAAGCTGTTGCTGTTGCCTGTGCACCGCTTGGAGTACCTGATTGCCGATGGCGCTGCCTTCCACGGGGTTGCCATCGATCAGCAGTCTCCAGACCTGATCGCAGGTATTGACGTTGAGCAGTTGCAGGGCGACCTGGTTGACCTCGGTAATGCGCAGCTCCTGTAACAACTGCCGACGTTGTTCCGGAGCTGCCAGCCATGCTTGCAGTTGCTCGTCGTGCAGCAGCTGAGCCTTGTCGAACACGCTTCGCAGGCCGGACATGTCGAGTACGCACAGGGCCACGCCGCTGCCTTCGAAAATCTCCTGGTAGCGTCGGCGACCTTCGTGCAGCTGTCGCTGGCGACGGCGCATGTTCAGCAGGACGATGAACGGCAGCATGGAAAAGGCCAGGCATAGCAGGCATTTGCCGATGAATGCTGGCAGCAGTTCCTCGAGCACTCGCTGGCGATCGAACAGCCCGCGCAGTTGCCAGTCGCTGCTGCTCAGCGCGACGGTCAGTACGCTGCTGGCCACATCGTCCTGGGTCAAGGTGCCGGGGTTGACCTGCGGTAGCGCCTCGTCGCGGCTGATGATCTGGTGATTGAGGCGATTTTCCACCAGAAACAGCGAGGCAGTGGCCGTTTCGTTCAGCTTGGTCAGTGAGGCGAAAAACGTCGGTTTGAAGCGCAAGACCCAATAGCCACGATTGCTGCCGCTGGCTTGATGCAACAACAAATACACCCGCGAGCCGTCGATGGCGTTGCTGTAATAGTGGGGTTGGGAGCGACTGCGTCGGACCAGATCCCCCAGATAGTCGGCATCGTCGCGGGTGCCGACCGTGTCGCTGATAATTCTTCCCGAGGGGCTGAGCAGTGCAAGGCTTAGCAGATCGGGCAAGGACTTTTGCACTTTGCGCAGCAAGTCCTGGAGCTCGTCAGCACTTTGTGGGTGCTCGACAATCGGCAGCAGGTTGAGGGCGATCTGGGCGTTGAGCGCCATGTTCAGGCTGACTTGTGCAGCCTGGTCGGCAGTGTGGTCGATGGTGGCCTGGCGCTGGCTTTTCTGGGTTTCCCGCAGCTGATCGAAGAGCTGCCAGAACAACAGGGCGAGCAGCAGCAACACGAGTATCGCCAAAGCGCCCTTGAGTGTGCCGCGCATGGGCGAGCCGGGTGCAACAGTCGGTGCACGGGGGGTCAGGGACGGAGGGACACTGGACAAACTGTAATCCTGCGGTTTGGCTGGACTGGCGCGACGTGCACTATAAGTCGGACGCCCGAAGGGCGGCTAGCATGCCTTGAGTTGTGGCGAAGTGCCAGTCCCGCTCGGCTGGACTGCCATCTGTCATTAAGGTAGCTTTACCGGTTACGCGGGAGCGTTCCAGCTCCTAGAATCAGACTTTTTTCAGCGCCTGCGCATTGGCCTCGTCAAGCGTACGTCGCGCATGGTCTGGCCGGGCATCGCCTGCGCTCTATTTATTCATCAGTCACTGACCCTAGGTTCTCCATGGCTCAATACGTATTCACCATGCATCGGCTGGGCAAAGTTGTTCCGCCGAAGCGGGAAATCCTGAAAAACATCTCCTTGTCGTTCTTCCCGGGCGCCAAGATCGGCGTACTCGGCCTCAACGGTTCGGGTAAGTCCACCCTGTTGAAAATCATGGCTGGCGTCGACACCGAGTTCGACGGCGAAGCCCGTCCGATGCCAGACCTGAACATCGGCTATCTGCCGCAAGAACCACAACTGGACCCGACCAAGACCGTGCGTGAAGTGGTCGAGGAAGCGGTCAGCGTGATCAAGGACGCCCAGGCGCGCCTGGACGAGGTCTACGCGGCCTACGCCGACCCGGATGCCGACTTCGACAAGCTGGCTGCCGAACAGGCCAAGCTCGAAGCCATCCTGCAAGCCAGCGATGGTCATAACCTGGAGCGCCAGCTGGAAGTCGCCGCCGATGCACTGCGTCTGCCGGCCTGGGATGCCAAGGTCGAAGTCCTCTCCGGTGGTGAAAAGCGTCGTGTGGCGCTGTGCCGCCTGCTGCTGTCCGCGCCGGACATGCTGCTGCTCGACGAACCGACCAACCACCTGGACGCCGATTCCGTTGCATGGCTTGAGCACTTCTTGCACGACTTCCCGGGCACCGTGGTTGCGATCACGCACGACCGTTACTTCCTGGACAACGTCGCTGGCTGGATTCTGGAACTCGACCGCGGCGCGGGCATTCCGTACGAGGGCAACTATTCGGGTTGGCTGGAAGCCAAGTCTGATCGTCTGGCCCAGGAATCCAAGCAGCAGTCGGCTCACGAAAAAGCCATGAAGGAAGAACTGGAGTGGGTGCGCAAAGGCGCCAAGGCCCGCCAGTCGAAATCCAAGGCTCGTCTGCAACGCTTCGAAGAAATGCAATCGCAGGAATTCCAGAAGCGCAGCGAAACCAACGAGATCTACATCCCGGCCGGTCCACGCCTGGGTGACAAGGTCATCGAATTCAAGAACGTCACCAAGGGCTACGGCGATCGCGTATTGATCGACAACCTGTCGTTCTCCATGCCTAAAGGCGCCATCGTTGGCGTGATCGGCGGTAACGGTGCCGGTAAGTCGACCCTGTTCCGCATGCTGATGGGCAAGGAAACACCGGATTCGGGCAGCATCGAAGTCGGCGAAACCGTGCAACTGGCTTGCGTGGACCAGAGCCGCGAAGACCTGGATGGCAGCAAGACCGTGTTCCAGCAGATCTCCGACGGTTCCGACCAGATCCGCATCGGCAACTACGAGATCCCGTCGCGTACCTACGTCGGTCGCTTCAACTTCAAGGGCGGCGACCAGCAGAAGTTCGTGAAGGACCTGTCCGGTGGTGAGCGTGGTCGCTTGCACCTGGCCCTGACCCTGAAGGAGGGCGGCAACGTCCTGCTGCTCGACGAACCGTCCAACGACCTCGACGTCGAAACCCTGCGTTCCCTGGAAGAAGCGCTGCTCGACTTCCCGGGCGCCGCCATTGTGATCTCTCACGATCGGTGGTTCCTTGACCGTGTCGCGACGCACATCCTGGCGTACGAAGACGACTCGCAAGCGGTGTTCTTCGAAGGTAACTACACCGAGTACGAAGCCGATCGCAAAAAGCGTCTTGGCGAAGCCGCAGCCCAGCCGCATCGGGTACGCCACAAGAAACTGGCCTGATTTGGGGTTGGTTGCATGAAAAAACGGAGCCTTCGGGGCTCCGTTTTTTTATTCATTTTTCAGTGGCACCGCGGTGTATTCATCGCTGGCAAGCCAGCTCCCACAGGGTTTACGCAATGTCTCTAATCGGGTGGAGCACCCCATAAACTGTGGGAGCTGGCTTGCCAGCGATGGCGGTGTAACTGTTGGTGCGGTATTCAAGGAGTCAATCCCTGTTTAGGTGCAAAAATGGCCGATAATCGGACTATATTTATATTCAATGCACCATTTAATTTCATAAACGCGACATTTTGCTCTATTCCTGTGCGCGATTCGTTTGTTAAAGTCCGGCCCAATTTCTTCCAACGACAATAATTTGCCGAGACTTTTCCATGATCGAATCCGTCGAATCCTTCCTTGCCCGCCTGAAAAAGCGCGACCCGGACCAGCCTGAATTCCACCAGGCCGTCGAAGAGGTCCTGCGTAGCCTGTGGCCCTTTCTCGAAGCCAACCCGCATTACCTGACCTCGGGCATTCTGGAGCGCATTTGCGAGCCGGAGCGAGCGGTCGTGTTCCGCGTGTCCTGGGTCGACGATCACGGCAAGGTGCAGGTCAATCGCGGTTTCCGTATCCAGATGAACAGCGCCATCGGCCCTTACAAAGGCGGGCTGCGTTTCCATCCGTCGGTGAATCTCGGCGTGTTGAAGTTCCTCGCCTTCGAGCAAACCTTCAAGAACTCGCTGACGTCGTTGCCCATGGGCGGCGGCAAGGGCGGTTCGGATTTCGACCCCAAAGGCAAAAGCGATGCCGAAGTCATGCGCTTCTGCCAGGCCTTCATGAGCGAGCTGTATCGCCACATCGGCGCCGACGTTGACGTACCGGCCGGTGACATCGGTGTGGGTGCCCGCGAAATCGGTTTCCTGTTCGGTCAGTACAAGCGCCTGAGCAACCAGTTCACCAGCGTGTTGACCGGCAAGGGACCGAGCTACGGCGGCAGCCTGATTCGCCCTGAGGCCACCGGTTTCGGTTGCGTGTACTTCGCCGAGGAAATGCTCAAGCGTCGCGGTGAAACCGTCGAAGGCAAACGCGTGGCGATCTCGGGTTCCGGCAACGTTGCGCAATATGCCGCGCGCAAGGTCATGGACCTGGGCGGCAAAGTGATTTCGCTGTCTGACTCCGAAGGCACGTTGTACTGCGAAAGCGGGCTGACCGAGGAGCAGTGGCAGGCCGTGCTTGAACTGAAAAACGTCCAGCGCGGACGCATCAGCGAGCTGGCGGGTCGTTTTGGCCTGGAGTTCCTGGCTGGCCAGCATCCATGGGGGCTCAGCTGCGACATCGCGCTGCCGTGCGCCACGCAAAACGAACTGGATGCCGATGCGGCACGTGCGTTGCTGCGCAATGGCTGCATCTGTGTGGCAGAAGGCGCGAACATGCCGACTACTCTCGAAGCCGTGGACCTGTTTATCGAGGCCGGCATCCTGTTCGCGCCGGGCAAGGCGTCCAATGCCGGCGGTGTTGCCGTGAGCGGTCTGGAGATGTCGCAGAACGCCATGCGCCTGCTCTGGACCGGTGGTGAGGTGGACAGCAAGCTGCACGCCATCATGCAGTCGATCCATCACGCTTGCGTGCATTACGGTGAGGAGAATGGCCAGGTCAACTACGTCAAGGGCGCGAACATCGCCGGCTTTGTCAAAGTCGCCGACGCGATGCTGGCCCAGGGCGTGGTTTAAGCCGGTTCGATACGGATGATCTCGATCAGTTGATCGCCGGCCGGGCGTTGCCACAGTACCTCGTCACCGAGTTGTGCCCCGAGCAATGCCCGGCCCAGTGGCGATCCCCAATTGATCAGGCCTTTGGCAGCGACGGCCTGGTCTTCACCGACCAGCTGCACGCGGCGCGCGGTGCCGTTTTCATCCGCATAGGTGACCCAACTGCCGATCTGGACTTTCCTGGTCGAGGTCGCGGGCGGCACCACCTGAGCGCTTTGCAGGCGTTGATGGAAGTAGCGCAGATCGCGCTCAAGGTTGACCAACAGCTGCTTGTCAGCCTGATCGCCGAGGGCTGATTGTTGTTTGTGCAGCGCTTGCAACTCGGCGACCTTGTCCTGCAACAGGACCAGGCCGGCGGGTGTGACGTAATTGGACTGCGCACTGACTTGCCGTTCGACCGGCTGATCGGTTTGCGCGGCGGCATTATCTTCATTGACGAAGGCGCGGCTCATGGTTTTCTCCCGTTATAGGGTTTGGGCCATGGTTGCAGGGTTTTGGTTTCGCTGGCTATCTGTCAGCGACCTATTGCGAGCGATAGGCTCGGGCGGCGTCTCGATCCTTTGCTGCTGCCAGGCTTCATCGCGCTCGTCCCAATGACTGTTGCGATAGCTCTCGCGGTCCTGGCTTTCGCGCATGGCCTGACACTGACGAAAACCATCGCTCCAGCCTTCGGCATAGTTTTTGTCTTTCAGATAACGCGGGACATTTTAACGCATTCCAATGTAGGAGCTGCCGCAGGCTGCGATCTTTTAATAGTGATACCACTTCACTTCAAGCATCACTTCATTCTCGGGCGTGGCCAGGTGGCTGAACTCGCGCTGGGCGCTCAGGCGCAACCCGAGGTTGCTTGACAATTCCCACTGCTGATTCAGGCTCAGGCTACGACGCACTTCACCATTGGTGAAGAAATCGCCTTTTGCCTCCAGGCTCAGATTGCCCAAAGGGTTTTTCCACAGCAGGCCTGTGTTGAAACCCGCCGCCGGCGATATGAATTCGGCGAAGTCATTGTTGTGCTCCACGCGCACGGTGCCCAGGGCAAAGCCGAGCATGTCGTCGCTCAATTGCCAGGTTCCACCGCCGCCGCCATTGACGTGGCTGACCAGGTTTTCATCGTCATGTTTGCCCGGCACTCGCTCCAGGCCGCCGGTGACCTGCCACGACAGGGGGTGCAGCAACTCATTACGTGGGGTCAGGGAGCGAATCGTCGCCAGGTCCAGTTGTTGCACTTGCCAGTCATTGCCTTCGTACTGGCGCAGTTTCAATTGCAGGATTTCGATCTGTGCGCCGAGGGGGAAGCTTTCGGCGTTGTCATTGAGGTCGTGGTAGGCCATGCGCAGGCCGTATTCGCCAAAGGCACGGTCGCCGCGGGTGCCGAGACCGGCCTGCCAGGTGCGCGATTCGTGGCCATCCTCGGGCAGGCCAGGCTGCGGGATGTCCAGTTCAGGTGCGGGATTGCGGTTGATCGCCCGCAGCAACTCAAAGCTGCGCTGGGCCCGTTGCGGATCTCGCTCCTGGCCGTTGGCTCGGTAGCGTTCCAGGCGATAGGCCGCATCGATAATCAGCGCCTGACGGTCACGGGGTAGTGCCTTGAATTCGGGCGCTTGCAGTTGCTTTTGGTCGGCGCTGACCTTCAGTACCCACTGTTGTTCTTCATCGCTCAGTGGCTCGGCGCGGCTCAGCAATTCCCTTTCGCGAGACGGTCGATACTGGATGGACTCCACCAGTCCTGCCTCTTTCACGGCCTTGACGGTGTCGGTGGGAATGGCCGTCAGCGGAAATTGCTCGGTCAGGCGCAGGCTCGGGCGCGCCACTTGCAGCAGTTCCAGCAGGCGATAGGAGCAGTTTTCGTCGAAAAAGAAATAGTCGAACTGAATCTGTTTCAGTTCCCAGACGTGCTCGACCATGCGCGCGGTTTCCTGCTGGGTCAGGTTCAGGCGGTACTCCCACAGGTCACGGTTCTCGAGACTGCGATATTCAGAGAGCTTTTCCTGATAAGGCACCAGTGCAAACAACCCCGGATAGCCGCCCATCAAACCTTTCCAGGCGTACAGGATGCTGTTGTCCGACCCCTCAATGTAAGCGCCGAAGTTGATCGCGTAACTGAGCAGCGAGGTCTTGTCGCTTTGTACATCGGCCTGATCGATGCGCAGCAAGGTGTGGCCGAACATCGATGACGGGCTGTTGAGGTAGGCCGCCGGAAAGATCATCACCGCGCTGTGAGGCGAGACGTCCTTGAACCATTGCGTGAACTCGGCGCAGGGAAGCGTCGGCAGATCGGTCAGGTTGAGTTGCGCCTTGAGCCAGCGGGTACGTGCCGGGTAGACGCACTGCGCATGTTGCTCGCCTGCACTGGCCGGGGCGTACAGCGCCTGCACGGTGGTCGCCAGCTCATGGTCCGGGTGCTCGTTGCCATCAGCGGCAAGAAAGAATTTCCTGTCGCTGACATAGCTGCGCCAGCCGCCGAGCTTGGCGGTTTCGTAATGACCCAGGGAAATCCAGAAGGGGTCGTTGGCCAGTTGCTGCAAACGTTGAGGATCGATGTGAGGCGTGGCAGACAGCGGGGCGCAGACACAGAGCGCCAGCCAGGCAAGGCGTTTGAGCATAGTCGGCAACTTAAACAGGAAAAAAACAAAGACCCAAAGGGGGAACAGGTCTAAAAAATAAAACCCGCTTCCCGGAAGAAGCGGGGTGCGTAGGAGCTTAAGCCTGAGTGGCGTACTTGGCCAGACGAGGATCGCTCTTCAGGACGGCCAGGGTGTTGGTATGCACATCTTCCGCGGTCACGTCAGCTTTGCTGAAGATCTGCTGGAAGTGCTCGTGAGTGACGGCGGCGAAGTGCGCACGGTCTTCCGGCGCCACGCCCAGTACCACGGCGTAGGTGGTCAGCGCTTCGCCTTGACCTTTAGCCATGTCTTCGGACAGCTCGTTCATCATGCCATTCATGGCAAACCAGGATTTGCCGCCATAGGTCAGCGACGCGTTGGTCGAGCAACCGTTGGTACCGGAAGTCATACCAAATGTTGCGTTGCCGGAAGTGCCGTTGGTGGTGGATGCCAGGAAGTGAGCCGGGGTGCCACGCTGACCTTCGAACAGCATGTTGCCCCAACCGCAATCCGGGCCGCCTGGCGCCTGAGCCATGGCGTTGATGGATACCGCGGTGAAGAGAGTACCAAGAAGAATCCGTTTCATAGCTTTGTTCTCTTTATGTGCAAACCAATGGACAAGGGTTCTGGCGCCTATCTCGCCAGTGTGGACTGGTTATTGATCCAGTCGCGCAGTTTGGAGTTTAGGCACGATCACGGGGTTCCGTTATTTTTTGCTAAACATTCGCTGGAATCAGTGATTTGGCGCCGCTCAACGCCGGGGTTTGCACTTGTCTATGCTTTGGCCTGAGGCGCTCCTTGCCAGTCGGGCATGGGCAGCGCCAGAATGCCGCTATCTGCCCCGCCTGATTGTTAAGGAAGCCCGATGCCTGATCCTGTTGCTGCCAGCTTGCGTCTAGCGCCTGAAGCGCTGACCCGTCCGTTTTCCGCTGAACAGTTCAGCTTCTCTACCACCAATGATCTGGAGCCCTTTCGCGGTGTGCTTGGCCAGGAACGTGCGGTCGAAGCCTTGCAGTTCGGTGTGGCCATGCCACGCCCCGGTTACAACGTATTCGTCATGGGCGAGCCCGGCACTGGTCGCTTCTCGTTCGTCAAACGTTACCTGAAGGCCGAAGGCAAACGCCTGCAGACCCCGGCGGACTGGGTCTACGTCAATAATTTCGATGAGCCGCGCGAACCGCGTGCCCTGGAATTGCCATCGGGCACCGCCGGTGCTTTCATCGGTGATATCAACGGCTTGATCGACAACCTGCTGGCGACCTTTCCGGCGGTGTTCGAGCATCCGTCCTACCAGCAGAAGAAAAGCGCCATCGACCGCGCCTTCAATCAGCGCTATGACAAGGCACTGGACGTGATCGAGCGCCTGGCGCTGGAGAAAGACGTCGCGCTCTATCGCGATGCCAGCAATATCGCATTCACTCCGATGCTGGACGGCAAGGCGTTGGATGAGGCGGAATTCGCCCAATTGCCGGAAGCGGAGCGCGATCGCTTCCACGATGATATTTCCAACCTCGAAGAGCGCCTGAACGAGGAACTCGCCAGCCTGCCGCAATGGAAGCGCGAGTCGAGCAATCAGTTGCGCCATCTGAACGAAGAAACCATTACCCTGGCCCTGCAGCCTTTGCTGTCGCCGTTGTCGGAGAAATACGCCGAGAACGCGGCGGTGTGCGGTTACCTGCAAGCGATGCAGGTGTATTTGCTCAAGACCGTGGTCGAGCAATTGGTCGACGACAGCAAGACCGATGCGGTCGCCCGCAAGCTGCTGGAGGAACAATACGCGCCGAGCCTGATGGTCGGGCATTCCGCCAGTGGTGGTGCCCCTGTCGTGTTCGAGCCGCATCCGACCTACGAGAACTTGTTCGGGCGTATTGAATACAGCACCGACCAGGGCGCGCTCTATACCACGTATCGGCAGCTGCGACCGGGTGCATTGCACCGGGCCAACGGCGGTTTCCTGATCCTTGAAGCGGATAAAATGCTCAGCGAGCCGTTCGTGTGGGATGCGCTCAAGCGCGCCCTGCAATCGCGCAAACTGAAAATGGAATCGCCACTGGGCGAGATGGGCCGTTTCGCGACGGTCACCCTGACGCCGCAGCACATTCCGTTGCAGGTCAAGGTCGTCATCATCGGTGCCCGTCAGCTCTACTACACGCTGCAGGACCTCGATCCGGACTTCCAGGAAATGTTTCGCGTCCTGGTGGATTTCGATGAAGACATTCCGATGGTCGACGAGAGCCTGGAGCAGTTCGCCCAGTTGCTTAAAACCCGTACTTCCGAGGAGGGCATGGCGCCGTTGACCGCCGATGCGGTGGCGCGCCTGGCAACCTACAGCGCGCGCCTGGCCGAGCATCAGGGGCGTTTGTCGGCGCGCATCGGCGATCTGTTCCAGCTGGTCAGCGAGGCGGATTTCATTCGTCACCTGGCCTCGGATGAAATGACCGACGCCGGCCACATCGAGCGGGCACTCAAGGCCAAGGCCACCCGTACCGGGCGCGTGTCGGCGCGGATTCTCGATGACATGCTGGCGGGGATCATCCTGATCGATACCGCGGGTGCGGCGGTCGGCAAGTGCAACGGCCTGACTGTGCTGGAAGTCGGCGACTCGGCCTTCGGCGTGCCGGCGCGGATTTCCGCCACGGTGTATCCCGGCGGCAGTGGCATCGTCGACATCGAGCGGGAAGTTAACCTCGGTCAGCCGATCCACTCCAAAGGGGTGATGATTCTCACCGGTTACCTGGGCAGCCGTTACGCCCAGGAGTTTCCGCTGGCGATCTCCGCGAGCATTGCGCTGGAGCAGTCCTATGGTTACGTCGATGGGGACAGTGCTTCCCTGGGCGAGGCGTGCACGCTGATCTCGGCATTGTCGAAAACCCCGCTCAAGCAATGCTTTGCGATTACCGGCTCGATCAACCAGTTCGGTGAAGTGCAGGCCGTGGGCGGCGTCAACGAGAAGATCGAAGGGTTCTTCCGGCTCTGCGAAGCCCGCGGGCTGACGGGCGAACAGGGGGCAATCATTCCCCACGCCAACGTTGCCACGCTGATGCTTGACGAGAAAGTGCTGGCGGCCGTGCGCGCCGGTCAGTTCCACGTCTACGCCGTGCGTCAGGCCGACGAGGCGTTGAGCCTGCTGGTGGGTGAGCCGGCGGGTGAGCCGGATGAAAATGGCGAGTTCCCTGAAGGTAGCGTCAACGCACGGGTGGTGGAGCGCTTGCGGGTGATCGCAGAGATGATCAGCGAGGATGACCTGAAGGAAGCCGAGAAGGAAATGGCGGTGGAGGCGCTGGTGGAGGCCAAGCCGGCCTGACACCCGATCAACTCTGTAGGAGCGAAGCTTGCTCGCGAAGGCGGTGTGTCAGGCAATGATAATGTCGACTGACACACCGCCTTCGCGAGCAAGCTTCGCTCCTACGGGTTTTTTGGTGTTATCGAAATTCAAAAGTGCCATCACTCTGGCGCCAATATTCACACAGTGACCATTCGGCGCCTTCTGGTCTTACTTGACGTGCTAGTCAGACTTTTCCTCTATTCTCTGCTCAAGGATATCGACAGTATCACTGGATCGAGACAGCCTTCCCGTGGAGGCTGAATACCGGATTTCCCGAGGGTCGCCGCCATGCCGCGCAACCTCTGCCTGACTCGTCAATGTCTAGGTCTTGTGACCCGTATCGAATGCGCCATCCGCCCCCTGGCGGGCGATACGGGGATGTGGACCTTGCTCTTCGCCGCCGGAATGGCCGGTGAACAACCCTCAGCCATCAAGGCCCAAGGCCCGTTTCATGGCCCTTTTGTGGCTGAGTCCATCCTCGATACCATCGTTGAAAGCCTGACCCTGCACGGCTATGAACTGGCCGATGACCCGCAGATCTGGTGCCTGCATCTGCAAGCCCAGTTGCGGGAAATCAACGGTGGTCGTTGTCGTAGCGTGGGTGGCTTCGAGTTCCGGCCCGAGCACTGACAGCGCTATTGGGCCTGGCTGGACATGTCTGCCTTGTCGAGCTTGACCTCGAATCCATATTGCACGGTGGCGAGGTCAGTTCGTTGATAGGCTTCCAGGCGCGTGGGTTGACCGTAGAAGTAATGCACGGCGAATAACGCGGGTCCTTCTGTGCTCGCGTCATGGCTGACCGCAAGAATTTCCTTCAGGTAATTGCCGCTGTCATCCTTGGCG
Source organism: Pseudomonas sp. NPDC087336 (assembly GCF_044744285.1). Taxonomy (NCBI): domain Bacteria; kingdom Pseudomonadati; phylum Pseudomonadota; class Gammaproteobacteria; order Pseudomonadales; family Pseudomonadaceae; genus Pseudomonas; species Pseudomonas sp. NPDC087336. The sequence continues at coordinate 24,952 of NZ_JBIUYA010000022.1, forward strand.
AAAAAACGCCAGTCCTGATCGGGAAACACTTTCGAATCCACCACCAGTGCATTGCCTTTGAGTTCAAGCCCCTTGGGCAATTGATGGGCATCGAAGGTCTGCTTTTCGACAGTGGCCAGGAACAGCGGGATGGAACCGACCACAAAGGCGGGCGTTTGAGGAAACAGGTTCAGGTCGTAGGTGATGGTGCCGCCCAGGGGGTCGACTTCATACGCCTCGGGTGGCAATTCGATCGGCTCGTCGCGCTTGCCGCTACTGTCTTCGGTAAAGAAGCTGACCGGGCTATCGCCTGGGTTGAAAGACGTACCGAGCAATTCATCGTTGAAGCTGCGCAGGTGAGTGAACTCGACGCGCGCAGCGCTGGGATCCTCGACCGATTGATTGATCCTGACGCCTTTTTTCAACTGCTCCCGGGTCAAGGTCGCGCCCTTGAGCCAGGTCGGCGCGCTATCGTCATAGACCACCACCGGCAAGTTCAGCGGCTGGATGGTTTTCGCCGTGGTATGGCTGTCGAAGCGGCGTACCGGCAGGTCCAGGTCCTTGCGGGTCACGGTCACGCTGGAGAAATCCAGCAGGCTGACTTCAAGGGTTTCGATGGTCCCGTTGAAATACACCTTGGAGTAGTGGCGCTTCTGTTGTTTCTCGAAGGTCCGCTGCTCTTCGTTGAGCTGTTTTTCCAGCGACTCGCTCCAGAGTTTCTGTTGCTGCAACTTCGCCAGCTGTTTCTGGTAGAAGGCAATCTGCGCAGCGTTCTCATTGATCGAGCCTGAGCGCGACAGAAACTGCCCGGTGGCATCCCTGGCCTGGACGATCAGCGGATTCAATGGAGTATCAGCGATCTCGGGGGCGGGCGGCGCGCTGTCGCTGAACTCGATTTCGGCGTAGTTGTCCGCAAGTTTCACCAAGGTGACGCTCAAGTTGTCGTTGGTGCGGGTCTGGCCGATGTCCTTTTTCGTCAGGTCGAAGCTGTAGAGCCGGCGTGGTGCAATGACTTCCACCTTGCCTTGCAGGCTCACCGGTTGTGGCTGGTTCTTGATGTCGACGTCCAGGCCTTCGATGAACGGATAGGTCACGGTGAGGTCGTCAGGGTTGGTCACATTGGAGCTCGACGGACTCAATTGAATGCCGGGGTCGGTTTCCGACCATTCCGGCTGGAAGGCGATGACCCGTTTGTTGCTCAAAGTGACCGACTGCCATTGCAGGCCATGGGGAAACAGAAACGCCGCCGGGATGCTGAAGTTGAAGGGGAACACCGGTTGCAGGTCCGTCAGGTAGTCGGAGCTGGAGTCTTTGTGCAGGACAAACAGGCCGTTGATGTAAGTGTCGACCAGGGCCTGTGGCGTGGGGTAGTGCTTGAGCATGGCGAGGGCGTCTTCGCCGTACTCGGTTTCCACGGGTTTGCTGTCGAGTTTGAGTTGCGCGCGCTCGAGTAATAACAGCGAACCGCCCAGTTCGGCCACCGCATCCTTGAGTTTCGGGTCCTCGATGGCGTCCAGGGACTTCTCGAACTGCGCAGTCTTTTCCTCGAGGCTGACCTGACGCTTCTCGTCGCTGGGCGAGCAGGCGCTAATCAGCAGAGCCAGGCAAATCCCGGCACTCGTTAAAGGCAATCGCCCATCCATTTCCAGTCTTCCTGTCCGATGTCATTTTGCTGTCAATGGCTTGGACACTAGCAGAAAAACTTTGACACACACGCGCAGGTGGCGGATTTTTCGATGGTTTTGGCTGTAACGGACGGCTGTTATACTCGCGGCCATTTCCAGTCCACATGTGAGTTTCAATGGAACGCTTTATCGAAAATGCAATGTACGCCTCGCGCTGGCTGCTGGCGCCAATCTACTTCGGTCTGTCTCTCGGGCTGCTGGCACTGGCGCTGAAATTCTTCCAGGAAGTCTTTCACGTCATCCCCAACGTCTTTTCGATGGCCGAATCGGACTTGATCCTCGTACTGCTGTCGCTGATTGACATGGCGCTGGTCGGCGGCCTGCTGGTGATGGTGATGATCTCCGGCTATGAGAACTTCGTTTCTCAACTGGACATCGACGACAGCAAGGAGAAACTCAACTGGTTGGGCACCATGGACTCGTCGTCGTTGAAAATGAAGGTGGCCGCGTCCATCGTGGCGATCTCGTCCATCCACCTGCTGCGCATCTTCATGGACGCCAAGAACGTCGATCCCGAGCATTTGCAGTGGTACGTCATCATCCACATGACCTTTGTGGTGTCGGCATTCGCCATGGGTTACCTGGATAAAGTGACCAAGCACTGAACAACGACTGTCCCGTTGTTACACGCCGCCCGTCTGTTGCAAAACAGACGGGCGGCGTCGTTTATGGCTTGTGCTTTGATGCGCCGAGGCATATCCCTGTAAGTGTGTTGGCTCGTCACTGCGTGAGGTGCGTTCATGAACCTGCAAGAGTTGAATGCCTATGCCGTCGCCGGGAAGGTCGATGAGTTGAACCTGATCTCGATGGAGGGAGGTATCTACCTGCTGGAGGCGCGGATGCATGGTGCGGCGTATCCACTGAACGATGCGCATGGCCATACGATGAGCCTGCGCTCGGTGGAGCATGCACGTGATGTGCTTCGTTCCTTTCCCAAGCTGCACTTCAATCTGGTGCATACCGTGGTTCATGACGAAATGTGCGGGTTGGTTGCCGATACCGAGGAAAACCTGAAGGTGCCGATCGCCTGACGCCCCTGATCAACGCCACGACAACTGTGCTAGTCTGCTGGCCCTTTTGGTTCCGGGCGCTCCGGGACGCGCTGTGCACGCACGGCCAGTTCCCGGGTCGTCCGCACAGCGGAGCAGTGTCATGTCCGAAGTAAATCTGTCCACCGACGAAACCCGCGTCAGCTACGGCATTGGCCGTCAGCTGGGCGACCAGCTGCGTGACAATCCACCACCGGGCGTTAGCCTGGACGCGATCCTGGCAGGCCTGACCGACGCGTTCGCCGGTCAGCCAAGCCGTGTTGGCCAGGAAGAAATGTCCGCCAGCTTCAAGGTGATTCGCGAAATCATGCAGGCCGAAGCTGCAGCCAAGGCTGAAGCGGCCGCTGGCGAAGGCCTGGCCTTCCTGGCTGAAAACGCCAAGCGTGACGGCATCACCACCCTGGCTTCCGGCCTGCAATTCGAAGTACTGTCCTCCGGTGAAGGCGCCAAGCCATCCCGTGAAGACACCGTGCGTACCCACTACCACGGCACCCTGATCGACGGCACCGTGTTCGACAGCTCCTACGAGCGTGGCGAGCCAGCAGAATTCCCGGTTGGCGGCGTGATCGCTGGCTGGACCGAAGCCCTGCAACTGATGAATGCCGGCAGCAAATGGCGCCTGTACGTGCCGAGTGAACTGGCTTACGGCGCTCAAGGCGTTGGCAGCATTCCGCCGCACAGCGTACTGGTGTTCGACGTCGAGCTGCTGGACGTTCTGTAATACCTTGCCCGATTTCACATCGGGCTAATGTGGGAGCGGGCTTGCTCGCGAAGGCGTTGTTCAGTCGACAAACACGTTGCCTGATACACCGTTTTCGCTGGCAAGCCAGCTCCTGCAAGTCGGGCGCAATGCCCGGGCATAGCAGAACAGAAACAGGTTTCTCACCACTTCCTTGAGCACCACCGGCTCGCTTGAACTCAAGCCATTGACGTCAAGGTCACCTTGATCCTGCAGTTCGCTCAAGGCTTCCTCTTCCAGTACTGCACAGACTTCTCCGGTTTCCCGATGCAGGATCCTGAGATAGGGGTGTGGGCGGTCCAGCCAGGCATCGATCAAATACGTCATGGGTTCTCATCTCCATTGATTGGATTCAATGAGAATAATTCCTATTCAATAAATAGCAAGGGCCTATTGGGAGATTGGGGATTTTTCTGGGTAAAGATTGCGTAAGGTCAAAACGACTGGCGTTTGGCTATTGCGAGGATTCACTGGGCGAGGCGGAGTAGGGCGAAGCACCACCCCACGACAGTGCGCGGGGTGGCGTACAGCTGAATCAGACTTTTCTGACAAATTCGGATTTGAGCTTCATCGGGCCGATGCCGTCGATCTTGCAGTCGATGTCGTGATCGCCATCGCACAGGCGGATGTTCTTGACCTTGGTACCGACCTTGACCACCAGCGACGTGCCCTTGACCTTGAGGTCCTTGATTACGGTGATGGTGTCGCCGTCCTGCAGGACGTTGCCGACCGAGTCCTTCTTCACTGCGTCGTCGGAGACCACTTCGGCGTCACCGCTGGCGGACCATTCATGGGCGCACTCGGGGCAGATCAGCTGGGCGCCGTCTTCGTAAGTGTATTCGGAATTGCATTTCGGGCAGGGTGGCAACGTGCTCACTAAGGCTCCTTGGATTCAGGATCGCTAAAAAGCGCACATTGTATAGGGTTTTATTCTGGGGTGGAGCTAAATGCAAAAGATCGCAGCCTGCGGCAGCTCCTACGGGGTATGTGTAGGAGCTGCTGCCGCAGGCTGCGATCTTTTGATCTTGCTGTTGTGATCAGTGCGTACGCGCGACCGCAAATTCGCTCAATTCGACCAGTGCATCGCGATATTCGCTGGCTGGAAGCACGTCCAGGCACTTGATCGCACGGGCCACATAGTCGCGGGCCAGCTGTGCGGTGTACTCCAGCGAACCTGAGGCCTCCACGGCTTCGCGGATGTTTTCCAGGTCTTCGATGCCGCCTTTCTGGATCGCCTTGCGCACCAGTGCAGCCTGCTCCGGCGTGCCTTCGCGCATGGTGTAGATCAGCGGCAGGGTCGGCTTGCCTTCGGCCAGGTCGTCACCGACGTTCTTGCCCAGGGTCTCGGCATCGCCCTTGTAGTCCAGCAGGTCGTCGACCAGTTGGAAGGCCACACCCAGGTGGTCGCCGAAGGTGCGCAGCGCTTCGCACTGCTCAGGCGTCGCACCGGCCAGGGCTGCCGCGCTGTGGGTCGAGGCCTCGAAGAGCATCGCGGTCTTGCCGCGGATGACTTCCATGTAGGTTTCTTCGGTGGTGCTGGCGTCGCGGACCTTCGACAGCTGCAACACTTCGCCTTCGGCGATGATGCGCGTGGCTTGCGAAAGGATCTTCATCACCGGCATGGAGCCCAGCTCGACCATCATTTCGAAGGAGCGCGAGTACAGGAAGTCGCCCACCAGCACGCTCGGCGCGTTGCCCCACATGGCATTGGCAGTCGAGCGGCCACGGCGCATGCCGGACATGTCGACCACGTCGTCATGCAGCAGGGTCGCGGTGTGCAAGAATTCGATGGTGGCGGCCAGCAGGCGCAGGTCGTCGCCTTCGCGGCCGAGGGCCTTGCCACACAGCAGCACTAATAATGGACGCAGGCGTTTACCGCCGGCCGAGGTGATGTAATCGCCGATTTTCGATACCAGAGGCACTCGGGAAGTCAGCTGCTTCTTGATGATGCCGTCGACGGCGCTAAAATCGTCCGCCACCGCGCGGTAGAAAGCTTGGGGTTGCATCAGCGACAGTCGCTCCAGAAGGGTTGCGCGGCATGCTAGGACCCACGCCTGCAGGTGTCAAGGCGCGATGGACGGCCTATTGCAAGGCGCTCGTGCCTTGCGTACAATCGCGCACCCTGAACTTCCTGGGCAGCACCTGCCTTACGCAATTGCAAGCGGGCCTCCAGCCCCATGCAGCCATGCCAGCCAATACCTATTCTTATAAAGAGCTGGGTGAGCAGGATTATCGGAGAAATACCATGTCTTATGCAGTAATCGTTACTGGCGGCAAGCAGTACAAAGTCGCCCCAGGTGAATACCTGAAGATCGAAAAACTGGAAGTCGCTACCGGCGAATCCGTTACCTTTGATCGCGTTCTGTTGGTTGCCAACGGTGACGACGTGAATATCGGCGCTCCAGTTGTTGCTGGCGCTACCGTTGTGGCTGAAGTGATCTCCCAAGGTCGTCACGATAAAGTCCGCATCATCAAGTTCCGTCGCCGTAAGCACCACATGAAGCGTATGGGCCACCGCCAGTGGTACACCGAGATCAAAATCACCGGTATTCAGGCTTAATTACAGCCTAATTCCTCACTAGGAGAATTGAACTCATGGCACACAAAAAAGCTGGTGGTAGTACCCGTAACGGTCGCGACTCAGAAGCCAAACGCCTTGGCGTGAAGATGTATGGCGGCCAGGCTATCAAAGCAGGCAACATCATCGTGCGTCAGCGCGGCACCCAATTCCACGCTGGCTACGGCGTTGGCATGGGTAAAGATCACACTCTCTTCGCTAAAGTCGAAGGCGTGATCAAGTTCGAAGTAAAAGGCGCCTTCGGTCGTCGTTACGTGAGCGTAGTCGCGGCTTAATTGCGCGATCGCTGGAAAAGCCCTGTCTCGCGACGGGGCTTTTTCGTTTGTGGGGTGAGTCTCTTGCAAAACTGTTTGTATGGGCTGCCGGCGCTGGTTATAGCGGTCGTTGATTGAGGTCGCTGCGCTCATTTTTGCAAGAGTCTTATGTCTTAGTGTTTTTCGGCTCGTCCGTATGGCGAGAGGCGTTTTGTTATGAAGTTTGTTGATGAAGTATCGATCCGAGTAAAGGCTGGCGACGGCGGTAACGGTTGCATGAGTTTCCGTCGCGAAAAATTCATCGAAAACGGTGGCCCGAACGGTGGTGATGGTGGTGATGGTGGCTCGGTCTACATGATCGCCGACGAAAACCTCAACACCCTGGTCGACTACCGTTACACCCGGCACTTCGATGCCGAGCGTGGCTCCAACGGCGGCAGCACCGACTGCACCGGCAAGAAGGGTGAGGATCTGGTGCTGCGCGTACCGGTTGGCACCACCGTGATTGACTCCGCTACCCAGGAAGTGATCGGCGACCTGACCAAGGCCGGCCAGAAGCTGCTGGTGGCACATGGCGGCTGGCACGGTCTGGGCAACACCCGTTTCAAATCCAGTACCAATCGTGCGCCACGCCAGACCACGCCGGGCAAGCCGGGCGAGCAGCGTGACCTCAAGCTGGAAATGAAAGTGCTGGCTGACGTGGGCCTGCTGGGCTTGCCGAATGCCGGTAAAAGTACCTTTATCCGTTCGGTATCCGCTGCCAAGCCGAAAGTTGCCGACTATCCGTTCACCACGCTGGTGCCGAACCTGGGGGTGGTCAGTGTCGATCGCTGGAAAAGCTTCGTGGTCGCGGACATTCCGGGCCTGATCGAAGGTGCTTCCGACGGCGCCGGCCTGGGGATCCGTTTCCTCAAGCACTTGTCGCGTACCCGTCTGCTGCTGCACCTCGTCGACATGGCGCCGCTGGATGACACCAGTGCTCCGGACGCTGCCGAAGTCATCGTCAACGAGCTGACCAAGTTCAGCCCGTCCCTGGCTGAGCGTGATCGTTGGCTGATCCTCAACAAGTGCGACCAGATCCTTGAAGAAGAGCACGATGAGCGGGTCAAGGAAATCGTCGATCGCCTGGAGTGGACTGGTCCGGTGTACGTGATCTCGGCCATCGCCAAGCAGAATACCGAGCGCTTGTGCCACGACATCATGCGTTACCTGGAAGATCGTGCCGATCGCCTGGCCAACGACCCGGCCTACAAGGAAGAGCTGGCCGACCTCGATCAGCGCATCGAAGACGAAGCCCGTGCCCAGCTGCAGGCGCTGGACGATCAGCGTGCCCTGCGTCGCAGCGGCGTGAAGTCGGTCCACGACATTGGCGACGATGATTGGGACGAAGAAGATGTGGATGACGAGGATGGTCCGGAAATCATTTACGTGCGTGACTGATTCGTTGCGATAAACTTAAGCGCCGCTCAATCGAGCGGCGTTTTAGTATCTGGAAATCGACTGTTGGTCACGAGTAACCACGAATAACGTCACGGGCAGTGCCAGGTCGCGCTGCCCTCAAGCTAAGGTTGAAGATGATGCGGAGCAAGGTGACAGGTGCGCAGCGTTGGGTCGTGAAGATCGGCAGCGCTTTGCTGACGGCGGATGGCAAGGGCCTGGATCGCGCGGCAATGGGTGTCTGGGTTGAGCAGATGGTGGCCTTGCACGAGGCGGGAGTCGAGCTGGTGCTGGTGTCCTCCGGGGCGGTGGCGGCCGGCATGAGCCGTCTGGGCTGGACCGCGCGACCCAGTGCGATGCACGAGCTCCAGGCCGCTGCTGCAATCGGCCAGATGGGCTTGGTGCAGGCCTGGGAGTCGAGCTTTGCCGAGCATGGCCGGCACACCGCGCAGATTCTCCTGACTCACGATGACCTGTCTGATCGCAAGCGCTATCTGAACGCCCGCAGCACCTTGCGTGCGCTGGTCGAGTTGAAGGTTATTCCGGTGATCAATGAGAACGACACCGTGGTCACCGACGAAATCCGTTTCGGCGACAACGATACCCTGGCGGCGCTGGTGGCCAACCTGGTCGAGGCTGACCTGCTGGTGATCCTGACGGACCGCGATGGCATGTTCGACGCAGACCCGCGCAACAATCCTGATGCCCAGCTGATTTACGAGGCGCGTGCCGATGATCCGGCGCTCGATGCGGTGGCGGGCGGTACGGGCGGTGCGCTGGGGCGTGGTGGCATGCAGACCAAGCTGCGAGCGGCGCGCCTGGCGGCACGGTCCGGGGCGCATACGATCATCGTTGGCGGTCGCCTGGAGCGCGTGCTCGATCGCCTCAAGGCGGGTGAGCGCATCGGCACCTTGCTCTCGCCTGAGCGCGGCATGCTGGCGGCACGCAAGCAGTGGTTGGCCGGGCATCTGCAAACCCGTGGCACCCTGGTGCTGGATGCGGGTGCGGTGACGGCGTTGTCCCAGGGCAACAAGAGTTTGCTGCCGGTGGGGGTCAAATTGGTCCAGGGTAGCTTCCGTCGCGGCGAAATGGTGGTGTGCGTGGCGCCTGACGGTCGTGAAATTGCCCGCGGGTTGGCCAACTACAGTGCGCTGGAAGCACAAAAAATCATCGGTCAGTCGTCCGAGGCGATTGTCGGTCTGCTGGGTTACATGGCGGAGCCGGAGCTGGTTCACCGCGATAACTTGATCCTGGTCTGAAGGAATACCTGATGCGCGTGGCAAAAGGATTGTTGGGGTTGCTGTTGGCGATGCCTTTGCTGGCGTCGGCTGAGGAAATCGGTCAGGTGTCGACGGTGTTCAAGTTCGTCGGGCCAAATGACCGGATCGTGGTCGAGGCCTTTGATGATCCCAAGGTTGAGGGTGTGACCTGCTACCTGTCGCGCGCCAAGACGGGCGGGGTCAAGGGTGGTCTTGGATTGGCCGAGGATCGCGCCGAGGCGTCCATCGCCTGTCGCCAGGTTGGGCCCATCAGCTTCAAGGGTGAGCTCAAGGACGGCGACGAGGTGTTCAAGGAGCGTACCTCCCTGGTGTTCAAGACCATGCAGGTGGTGCGGTTCCTCGACAAGAAGCGCAATACCCTGGTGTACCTGGTGTACAGCGATCGCTTGATCGAGGGCAGTCCGCAGAATGCGGTGACGGCAATCCCGATCTTGCCGTGGGCCCAGTAGGAGCGAGCTTGCTCGCGAAAAACCAGAGTGCGCCGCGTACATTCAGGCGGCGCACGTAATCGTTGACGACCTTCGCGAGCAAGCTCGCTCCTACAGTTTTTTTGCGCGCCCATCAAATCGCGGGCAATAAAAAACCGACCCTGAGGTCGGTTTTTTAATGAACGAGACGCTTAGGCAGCAGCGGCAACGCTCAGGGCCTTTACGTGGCCATTCAGGCGGCTCTTATGGCGAGCAGCCTTGTTCTTGTGGATGATGCCTTTATCGGCCATACGGTCGATAACTGGCACAGCCAGAACGTAAGCAGCTTGAGCTTTTTCAGCGTCTTTTGCGTCGATGGCCTTAACTACATTCTTGATGTAGGTACGAACCATGGAACGCAGGCTGGCGTTGTGGCTGCGACGCTTCTCAGCCTGTTTTGCACGTTTTTTGGCGGAAGGTGAGTTGGCCACCGTCGAGCTCCTCGAAAGACTTTTTAGGAAATAGCAAACAAAATAGGCCGCGAATCATGCCGATGAGTTGAGGTCTTGTCAAGGGCGGTTGAGACGTTCCGCTAAGTGGTAGGTACTACACCTCTGGATATTTCTTTCCAGCGTGCGACCTGTAAACTCGCGAGCTTTGGCTCTGTGCTGTTGCGGCGCGGAGTATCGCATAAGTAGGCGCGTAGTTCGCCTGCTGTTTATCGACAGGCACAAACTCTTTCAATGAATCTGCTCAAATCGTTGGCCGCCGTCAGCTCTATCACGATGCTTTCCCGGGTTTTGGGGTTTGTTCGTGACACCCTTATCGCACGTGCCTTCGGCGCGGGAATGGCGACCGACGCCTTCTTCATCGCCTTTAAACTGCCCAATCTATTGCGGCGGATTTTTGCCGAAGGCGCGTTTTCCCAGGCATTCGTGCCGATTCTTGCCGAATACAAGAGTCAGAAAGGCGATGAGGCGACGCGAACCTTCATTGCCTATGTGTCTGGCCTGCTGACGCTGGTGCTGGCGCTCGTCACGGCGCTGGGCATTCTTGCCGCCCCCTGGGTGATCTGGGTGACCGCGCCGGGTTTCGTCGATACGCCGGAGAAGTTCGAGCTGACCACGAGCCTGTTGCGGGTGACCTTTCCCTACATCCTGCTGATTTCCCTGTCCTCATTGGCCGGCGCCATCCTCAACACCTGGAACCGTTTTTCAGTGCCGGCCTTTGTGCCGACCCTGCTTAACGTCAGCATGATTATCTTTGCACTGTTCCTGACGCCTTATTTCGATCCCCCGGTGATGGCGCTGGGCTGGGCGGTGCTGGCGGGCGGTCTGGCGCAGTTGCTGTACCAGCTGCCACACCTGAAAAAGATTGGCATGCTGGTCCTGCCGCGCCTGAGTCTGCGCGACAGCGGCGTCTGGCGGGTGATGAAGCAGATGCTGCCGGCGATTCTCGGGGTGTCGGTGAGCCAGATCTCGCTGATCATCAACACCATCTTTGCCTCGTTCCTGGTTGCCGGCTCGGTGTCCTGGATGTATTACGCCGATCGCCTGATGGAGTTGCCGTCCGGTGTGCTGGGCGTGGCATTGGGCACGATTTTGCTGCCAACCCTGGCCAAGACCTACGCCAGCCAGGATCGCCAGGAGTATTCGCGAATCCTCGATTGGGGCCTGCGCCTGTGTTTCCTGCTGGTATTGCCGTGCGCCCTGGCGTTGGGGATTTTGGCCGAACCGCTGACGGTTTCGCTGTTCCAGTACGGTCAGTTTGGTGCCCATGACGCGGCCATGACCCAGCGCGCACTGATCGCCTATTCAGTCGGTTTGCTGGGGATTATTGTGATCAAAGTGCTGGCGCCGGGCTTTTATGCGCAACAAAACATCCGCACGCCGGTAAAAATCGCGATTTTCACCCTCGTGGTCACCCAATTGTTCAACCTGCTGTTGATCGGCCCGCTGGCTCATGCCGGCCTTGCGCTCGCCATCAGTGCCGGGGCTTGCCTCAATGCCGGGCTGCTGTTCTATCAACTGCGCAAACAGCAGATGTACCAGCCGCAACCGGGCTGGGCGAAGTTTGGTTTCAAGCTGATGGTCGCGGTATTGGTGATGTCCGCTGTACTGCTGGCGGGGATGCATTTCATGCCCGCCTGGAGCGAAGGGCAGATGCCTGAGCGGTTCCTGCGCCTGGGTGCTTTGGTAATCGCCGGTGTGGTGGCTTATTTCGGCATGTTAGTGTTGATGGGATTCAGGTTGCGCGACTTCAATCGCAAGGCGCTTGGCTAAGGTCGGGGCCTGGATAAGCATGGGCGAGTCGGCGTTTTTGTCGGCTCGATGACTTTGGGATACGGTGTTGCCTGTCGTCGGCCGCCGGGTGTGGTTATAATCGACGACTTTATGAGCAAGAAGCGCGTTATGCAGCTGGTTCGAGGCCTCCACAATCTGCGCCCCCAGCATCGGGGCTGTGTCGCCACTATTGGCAACTTTGACGGTGTGCACCGTGGCCACCAGGCTATCCTGGCGCGGCTGCGCGAGCGTGCACTTGAGTTGGGCGTGCCCAGCTGCGTGGTGATTTTCGAGCCGCAGCCACGGGAATTCTTCGCCCCGGACACGGCGCCGGCCCGTCTGGCCCGGCTGCGTGACAAACTGCAGCTGTTGGCTGCCGAAGGGGTCGACCGGGTCCTGTGCCTGGCCTTCAACCAGCGCCTGAGCAAGCTCAGCGCCAGTGAGTTCGTCGATACCATCCTGGTTGACGGCCTCGGCGTGCAGCACCTTGAAGTTGGCGACGACTTCCGTTTTGGCTGTGACCGGGTAGGGGATTTCGATTTCCTGCAACAGGCCGGCGTCATGCAGGGCTTCACCGTCGAAGCGGCGCAAACCGTCGAGCTCGACGGTATTCGCGTCAGCAGCACCCAGGTGCGTAATGCGCTGGCCGCCGCTGACTTTGCCCTCGCAGAGCGTCTGCTGGGTCGCCCGTACCGGATCGCCGGTCGCGTGTTGCATGGCCAGAAGCTGGCGCGGCAGTTGGGTACGCCCACCGCCAACATCCAGCTCAAGCGTCGTCGCGTACCGCTGACCGGGGTTTATCTGGTCAGCGTCGATTTGGACGGCAAGACCTGGCCTGGCGTCGCCAATATCGGCGTTCGACCCACGGTCCAGGGAGATGGCAAAGCCCACCTCGAAGTACATCTTTTAGATTTTGCCGGCGATCTGTATGACCGGCGTATGACGGTGGTTTTCCACCAAAAGCTGCGTGAAGAGCAGCGTTTCGCCTCTCTGGAGGCGCTTAAGACGGCGATCAATGCGGATGTCGCCGCCGCCCGTGCCCTGTCGCACCTAGCGCCAATCGCTAATGAAGAGCCTTAAATGACCGACTATAAAGCCACGCTAAACCTTCCGGACACCGCCTTCCCAATGAAGGCCGGCCTGCCTCAGCGCGAACCGCAGATTCTGCAGCGCTGGGACAGCATTGGCCTGTACGGAAAGTTGCGCGAGATTGGCAAGGATCGTCCGAAGTTCGTCCTGCACGACGGTCCTCCGTACGCCAACGGCACGATTCACATCGGTCACGCACTGAACAAGATTCTCAAGGACATGATCATCCGTTCGAAGACCCTGTCGGGCTTCGACGCGCCTTATGTTCCGGGCTGGGACTGCCACGGCCTGCCGATCGAGCACAAGGTCGAAGTGACCCACGGCAAGAACCTGGGCGCGGACAAGACCCGCGAGCTGTGCCGGGCCTACGCCACCGAGCAGATCGAAGGGCAGAAATCCGAATTCATCCGTCTGGGCGTGTTGGGCGACTTCGCCAACCCCTACAAGACCATGGATTTCAAGAACGAGGCCGGTGAAATCCGCGCCCTGGCCGAAATCGTCAAGGGCGGTTTCGTGTTCAAGGGCCTCAAGCCGGTGAACTGGTGCTTCGACTGCGGATCGGCCCTGGCCGAAGCGGAAGTCGAGTACGAGAACAAGAAGTCCTCGACCATCGACGTGGCGTTCCCGATTGCCGACGAAGCCAGCCTGGCTGCCGCTTTCGGTCTGCCATCTCTGGCCAAGCCGGCTTGGATCGTGATCTGGACCACCACCCCGTGGACCATTCCGGCCAACCAGGCGCTGAACGTCCACCCGGAGTTCAACTATGCCCTGGTCGATGTCGGCGACAAATTGCTGGTACTGGCTGAAGAGCTGGTCGAGTCGTGCCTGGCGCGTTACAGCCTGGAAGGTTCGGTCATCGCGACCACTACGGGCAAGGCGCTGGAACTGATTAACTTCCGTCACCCGTTCTACGACCGCCTGTCGCCTGTGTACCTGGCTGACTACGTCGAATTGGGCGCCGGCACCGGCGTGGTTCACTCCGCCCCGGCCTACGGCGTGGACGACTTCGTGACCTGCAAGAAATACGGCATGGTCAATGACGACATCCTCAATCCGGTACAAAGCAACGGCGTCTACGCGACTTCGCTGGAATTCTTCGGCGGCCAGTTCATCTGGAAGGCCAACCCGGCCATCGTCGACAAGCTGACCGAAGTCGGCGCGCTGCTGCACACCACTATCATCGAACACAGCTACATGCACTGCTGGCGTCACAAGACCCCGCTGATCTACCGCGCCACCGCGCAGTGGTTCATCGGCATGGACAAGCAGCCGACCACGGGCGACACCCTGCGCCAGCGTTCGCTCAAAGCCATCGAGGAGACCCGGTTCGTACCGGCCTGGGGCCAGGCGCGCCTGCACTCGATGATCGCCAACCGTCCTGACTGGTGCATCTCCCGCCAGCGCAACTGGGGCGTGCCGATCCCGTTCTTCCTGAACAAGGAAAGCGGTGAGCTGCACCCACGCACCGTCGAACTGATGGAAGAAGTTGCCAAGCGCGTCGAAGGCGAAGGCATCGAGGCCTGGTTCAAGCTGGACGCCGCCGAACTGCTGGGCGATGAAGCGCCACAGTACGACAAGATCAGCGATACCCTGGACGTCTGGTTCGATTCGGGCACCACGCACTGGCACGTCCTGCGCGGTTCGCACCCGATGGGCCACGAAAGCGGTCCACGCGCCGACCTGTACCTGGAAGGTTCGGACCAGCACCGCGGCTGGTTCCACTCGTCGCTGCTGACCGGTTGCGCCATCGACAACCACGCGCCGTACCGCGAGTTGCTGACCCACGGTTTCACCGTTGACGAGTCCGGCCGCAAGATGTCCAAGTCGTTGGGCAACGTCATTGCACCGCAGAAAGTCAACGACACCCTGGGCGCCGATATCATGCGCCTGTGGGTCGCTTCTACCGACTACTCCGGCGAAATGGCAGTGTCCGAGCAGATCCTGCAGCGCAGTGCGGACGCCTACCGGCGTATCCGTAACACCGCGCGTTTCCTGCTCTCGAACCTGACCGGCTTCAACCCGGCCACCGACCTGTTGCCGGCCGAAGAAATGCTGGCGCTGGACCGTTGGGCGGTGGACCGCACCTTGCTGCTGCAACGCGAGCTGCAAGAGCACTACGGTGAATACCGCTTCTGGAACGTCTACTCCAAGATCCACAACTTCTGCGTGCAGGAGCTGGGCGGTTTCTACCTCGACATCATCAAGGACCGCCAGTACACCACGGGTGCCGACAGCAAGGCCCGTCGTTCGTGCCAGACCGCGCTGTTCCACATCTGCGAAGCGCTGGTGCGCTGGATCGCCCCGATCCTGGCGTTCACCGCCGACGAGCTGTGGCAATACCTGCCGGGCGAGCGCAACGAGTCCGTCATGCTCAACACCTGGTACGAAGGCCTGACCGAACTGCCGGAAGGCTTCGAGCTGGGTCGCGCCTACTGGGACCGCATCATGGAAGTGAAGGTCGCGGTCAACAAAGAGATGGAAATCCAGCGTGCGGCCAAGGCCGTCGGTGGCAACCTGCAAGCCGAAGTGACGCTGTTCGCCGAAGAGGCGCTGACCGCCGACCTGGCCAAGCTGAGCAACGAGCTGCGTTTCGTCCTGATCACCTCCACCGCCAGCGTTGCGCCTTTTGTTCAGGCGCCAGCGGATGCGGTAGTCACCGAAGTCAGCGGCTTGAAGCTGAAAATCGTCAAGTCGGCCTTCGCCAAGTGCGCCCGTTGCTGGCACTGCCGTGAAGACGTCGGCGTGAACCCGGAGCATCCGGAAATCTGTGGCCGTTGCGTCGACAACATCAGCGGCGCGGGCGAGGTTCGTCACTATGCCTAATGCCGTTGGCCGTTTTGGACGGCTGGGCTGGCTCTGGTTGAGCTTGCTGGTGCTGGTCATCGACCAGGCCAGCAAGTTCTACTTCGAAGGCTCGTTGACGATGTACCAGCAAATCGTGGTGATCCCCGATTACTTCAGCTGGACTCTGGCCTACAACACCGGCGCGGCGTTCAGCTTCCTGGCTGACAGCTCTGGCTGGCAGCGCTGGTTGTTTGCCCTGATCGCTGTAGTTGTCAGTGCAGTGCTGGTGGTCTGGCTGAAGCGTCTTGGTCGCAACGAAACCTGGCTGGCCATCGCATTGGCGTTGGTGCTGGGTGGCGCGCTGGGCAATCTATATGACCGCATAGCCTTGGGCCATGTGATCGATTTCATCCTGGTGCATTGGCAGAACCGCTGGTATTTCCCGGCGTTCAACTTCGCCGACAGTGCTATCACTGTAGGCGCTGTAATGCTGGCACTGGATATGTTCAAAAGTAAAAAGACCGGAGAAGCCGTTCATGACTGAACAGGTATTGGCTGAGCAACGCATCGGCCAGAACACGGAAGTCACCTTGCATTTCGCATTGCGCCTGGAGAACGGCGACACGGTGGACAGCACCTTCGACAAGGCCCCGGCGACCTTCAAGGTCGGTGATGGCAACCTGTTGCCAGGTTTCGAAGCGGCACTGTTCGGTTTCAAGGCGGGCGATAAGCGTACCCTGAGCATCGAGCCGGAAAACGCGTTCGGCCAGCCCAACCCGCAAAACGTGCAGATCATTGCGCGCTCGCAGTTCCAGGACATGGACCTGTCGCCGGGTTTGCTGGTGATCTTCAACGATGCGGCCAATACTGAATTGCCGGGTGTGGTCAAAGAGTTCGATGACGCGCAAGTGACCATCGACTTCAACCATCCGCTGGCGGGCAAGACGCTGACCTTTGACGTCGAAATCATTTCCGTCAAAGCGCTGTAAACGTTTTTCTGTAGGCGCCGGCTTGCCGGCGAAGAGGCCTTGAAGGCTAGCGGTGAACCTGATGGCCTCTTCGCTGGCAAGCCAGCTCCTACAGTGAGTTGCAATGATCCATTTTTTCGCGCGCAAGACACGAGGCACAGCATGCAAATCAAACTCGCCAATCCCCGTGGCTTCTGCGCCGGTGTGGACCGGGCGATCGAAATCGTCAATCGCGCCCTTGAGGTCTTCGGGCCGCCGATCTATGTGCGCCACGAAGTGGTCCACAACAAGTTCGTCGTCGAAGACCTGCGTAACCGTGGGGCAATCTTCGTCGAGGAACTGGACCAGGTGCCGGACGACGTGATCGTGATCTTCAGCGCCCATGGCGTGTCCCAGGCCGTACGGACCGAAGCTGCCGGCCGTGGCCTGAAAGTGTTCGACGCCACGTGTCCGCTGGTCACCAAGGTGCACATCGAAGTCGCCCGTTACAGCCGCGACGGTCGTGAATGCATCCTCATCGGTCACGCCGGTCACCCCGAAGTCGAAGGCACCATGGGTCAGTACGATGCCAGCAACGGTGGGGCGATCTATCTGGTCGAAGATGAAAAGGACGTCGCCGAACTCCAGGTGAACAACCCGGATAAACTAGCGTTCGTCACCCAGACGACCTTGTCCATGGACGATACCAGTCGCGTCATCGACGCCCTGCGTACGCGTTTTCCGGCCATCGGCGGCCCGCGTAAGGACGACATCTGCTATGCCACGCAAAACCGCCAGGACGCGGTCAAGCAATTGGCCGACGAATGCGATGTGGTGTTGGTGGTCGGTAGCCCGAACAGCTCCAACTCCAATCGCCTGCGTGAACTGGCAGAACGCATGGCGACCCCGGCCTACCTGATCGACGGTGCCGAGGATCTGGACAAGAGCTGGTTCGATGGTGTCGAGCGGATTGGCATCACCGCTGGCGCTTCCGCTCCGGAAGTCCTGGTGCGCGGCGTGATCCAGCAATTGCAGGCCTGGGGCGCTACCGGTGCCGATGAGCTGGCCGGGCGTGAAGAGAACATCACGTTCTCCATGCCCAAAGAACTCCGGGTCCGTTCGCTGCTCTGAGCCTTCAGGTTGCGCATAACGCCTGCGCGGTTTTTTCACTGCGCAGGCTGATGCGGCCGTTCGAGGCCAGCACCACCTGGTGTTGGCTTTGCGCTTCGCGTGCAGCGCAAACATGCAATGTCCCTGCTTGGAAACCTCCGGACACCGGCTCACCCCCTGGGCCGAATCGTACGGCAGTCCTGACATACTGGTTGCCGAAAATCGCCACGCCAATGCCGCTGCGACGCTCTATCAACAGCGGATTGCCGGGGTCCTCGTGCCCCTTGCCGCTGACATCCAGAATGATTCGCCAGCCCTGGCTCCAGTCATCGTTTATGCCGTGAACGACGACGACCTGACCGCGCGATACCGCTTCGCTCCTTGCACTGCGCAGACCGCTGACCAGTGACTTGGCCGCTTCCTCGCGATGGTTCGATTCTGTCAGCGCAGCGAATGCCGGACTGACCAATTGCAGAACAATCCCGAGAATCGCGAGTCCCATAAGCAATTCAATCAGACTGAAACCTTGCTCACGCATGAGATTTTCCTCCCTGGAATGTTCTAGCGCGTGGAGCAGGTATAGCCGACGGCAGCAGAGAGCAACGATGGATCATCGTACAAAAGGTTTCACGTTGATCGAGTTGTTGGTTGCGTTGGCGATTTTCCTGGTCCTGATCACACTGGTGGTCCCGGCGTTTATCCGTTCGTCGCAAGGCACCAAGGCCGACACCGAGATAAGGGACCTGCAACGTGGCCTCAACTTCGCCCGACTCGAAGCCATCGATCGCGGCGTGACCATTCGGGTACGACCCACGGCGGGTGGGGGCGCATGGACAGGGGAGTTGTCGGTCTATGACGGTACGGGCACCCCGGCGAATGTATTGCGGGTTGTTCCACCGATCAGCAGCGGTGCGACTCTGACGCTAACCTCGGGAGTGTCGGCCATCGATTTCAACAATTTGGGCGGGCTGTCGTCACCCTCCACGGCAGTGGTGATCAGCTATGTGCTCGGAACGCAAAGCAGGATGCTGAATGTGTGTTTGAACGGACGAATTCTATTGGGTGGAAATTGCGGATGAGGCCATGGAGCAAGCGTGCCCAGGAGGGTATGACGCTGATCGAAGTGCTGGTGGCGTTGCTGATTCTGGGCGTGGGGCTGTTGGGCGCGGCTGCCGTTCAATTGAATGCCTTGAAATACACTGACAGTGCGCGCATGACCAGCCAGGCCAGTTTTATCGCCTACGACATGCTGGACCGCATTCGCGCCAATGCCGCCGCCGATTACACCGTGACACCGCCGACCTCGGGCAATCTCAATGTCGCCCGGGACCAGGATCTCTACGATTTCACCCATAACATCGTCAATTTCGGTGGTGTCACTGCGACCGGCACCATCTCCCTGAACCAGCGGGTGTACACCATCACCATTAATTGGGATGACTCGCGGGCCGCCAACAGCGCGAACTCAAGGCGCAGTTTCGTCCTCACAAGCCGCGCGACCGCCGACCCGGTGACCACTCCATGAGCCGCTCCAATCGCGGGTTCGGCCTGATCGAGTTGCTGATTGCCCTGGCGTTGAGCCTGGTGGTGGTACTGGGTGTGGTGCAGGTGTTCATCGCCGCAAAAAACACCTACATCAGCCAGAATGCCGCCGCGGCCATGCAGGAGGACGCGCGCTTTGTACTGAGCAAGATGATCCAGGAAATCCGCATGGTCGGCATGTTCGGCTGCCTGGGGACGATCACCGATGCCAGCAAAGAGGGTGATTTCGCTGCCAGCCAGATAAAACCGATCAGTTGGGACAACGCCAGTCTCAAGCTAATCCTGGTCACGGCGGATGTCGGCAGCAATGGTGGGACCCCGGCCTGGACGGTGGTTTCCGATTGTCGAAGCAGCGCGACGGCTTATTCCGACCTGCGCACACCTGCCACGGGGCAACTGGCATTTCCCATCCGGCGCTTGATCTACGGCTTGAAGGGCGGTCAGTTGACGCTCGGTGTCGGCAGGGGAAAGCCGCTCGAACAAGTGCTGGTGGATAACGTCAGTGCCTTCGACGTGAGCTTCGGCCTCGCCAGCTCGGCTGCCGATTCGGCGGTGTCCAGTTACAGCAGCAACCCGTCGGACCCGGCGCGCATCCGTAGCGTACGCCTGAGCCTGACCCTCAACGACCCGAACCACCGGGTGAGCGACCAAACCTTCAACGTGGTTGCCGCCTTGCGCAACCGCCTGCCATGAAGGGCGGGCCGGTGCGTGTATCCCCTGATTGCCAGCGCGGCATGGCGCTGCTGGTCAGCCTGGTGTTCCTGTTGCTGCTGACGCTGATCGGCATCTCGTCGATGCAAAACGCCACGCTGCAGGAAAAAATGGCCGGTAGCCTGAGCTTGCGCAACCAGTCATTCCAGGCTGCCGAAGCGGTGTTGCGCGTAGGCGAAAGCGCGGTGCAGCTCGACAGTTATTCGTTGCCGGTGTGCAGCGGCACTTTCCGGTGCGCACCGCCTGCCGAATCGACGACTCTCAAGGCGGCCGGGTTCAACTCCACCTCGGGGGTGACCTGGATCGCGTCGGGCGCCGGCTTCTATGGCGTGCAGAACATTGGCACCAGCCTGGCCGCGGTGAACGTGCCGAGTAACACCTCGGTGACTTTGTACCGGGTCACCGCCGTGGGCATTGCGGGCAGCTCACGCAGTGTGGTGGAGAGCATTTATGCGAAATATTGAAAGCCGCACGCAGCTGTGGAGATTGTTGAGCGGGGTCTTTTGCGCCTTGTTCCTGGCAGCTCCCGCCGATGCCTTTACGCCCTCGGACACACCCTTGTTGTGCGCCGCCGGCTCCGGCGGCAGTGGTGTCGCCAGCGCCAGCCGCTATTTCCAGACCCGCTACGACCCCAAGGACTGGCGTGGCACGATAAAGGCTTACGGCTTCACCGCCAGTGGCGCGGTCAATACCGCGTCGGTGCTGTGGTCCACCGATAACACCATCGTGCCGGGCGCTACGGCACCGACCTATCAATCATGGAACAACCAGAGCAACAGCGTCGTGCCATTGGCCTTCGCCAACTTTTCCGCGACCCAGCAAGCCGTTCTCAACCAGGGCTTGCCCAGCGGAATCACGGGCAGCGATCTGGTGGCGTGGAGCAAGGGCACCCACAAGGCCGGCCTGAAGGCGCGCAGTGTGTTGCTGGGCGATATCGTCAATTCACCGCTGGTCCTGGCGGCACCTTCGGATCAAACCGCATCGGACTTGTCGGGGGACACCAGCTACAGCGCTTACCTGGCGATCAAGGCGGTTAGCATGAGTGCCAGTCTGGTGGTCAACGCCAACGATGGTTTCGTCAGCGTCATCAATACCGGTAACGGTGCCAGGCGCTACGCCTACATGCCCTCCAGCGTGCTGCCGTCTTTGCGTTACATCGCCGATAGCGCCTACATCAACGGCATCAGCCACAAGTTTCTGGTGGATGGGCAGGTGGGCGTGTTCGATGCTCAGCTCAACACTGCCTGGAAAACCCTCGCACTCGGCGGAACGGGGGCGGGCGGGCGAACCTTCTATGCGCTGCAGCTGTTCGACGCATCGGCGGGGAATACCACCAAGGCCTTGTGGGAGATCAGCGCGCCAGCCATTGCCAATGCGGCGAACGCTTTCAATGACTTGGGTTATGCCTACGCCCGACCGGAGGTGGCACGCTTGGCGGATGGACGGTGGGCGGCGTTCATTGCCAACGGTTATGGCAGTCACTCCGGGGTGGCGGCGTTGTACGTGGTGGACATTCGTGACGGCAGCCTGATCAGGAAGGTCGTGATCGACAGCCGCGAAACCACTAACGGCTTGTCTTCGGTGAAACTCAAGGTGAACTCGCAGAATGTGGTGCAGGCGGCCTATGGCGGCGATCTCAAGGGACGGCTCTGGAAGTTTGACCTGAGTGGCACCTCCCCGGACGCCTGGGGCCTGGCGTTTGCCGGCAAGCCGTTGTTTACCACAGCCGGTGGCGCTACCCAGCCAATCACCGCGCAGCCATTGCTGGCGGACAATGCCCTGGGTGGCAAGATGGTGTTTTTCGGCACTGGAAAACTCAACGAGACGGCAGACCAGGCCAACAAGGACCTGCAGGCGTTCTACGCGGTGTGGGACGCGAACGGCGGCTCCGGGCAGATCACCACCTCCAGTCTGCGGGCTCAGGCGGTGACCGGGGTGCTTTCGGGAAGTTCGGGGCAGTTGATCACCACCAGCCAGAACGAGGTGACCTACCCGGCGCAAAAAGGCTGGTACTTGCCATTGCTGTACAACAGCGCGCTGACCGGTGAGCGGGTGATCAACCAGGCCAGCCTGGTGCTTGGACGGATCGTCTTCACCACAGCCAGCGTGGATACCACGGACCCGTGCGCCAGCTTTGGTACCGGCAAACTGGTCGAACTTGATGCGTTCAGCGGTAAGATGCTCAATTACGCGGTGCTCGACACCAACGGCGACGCAGTGGTCGACAGCACCGACACGCTGTCCAGCGGCGTGGTCTTTACCGGCGGCATTCCGACTTTGAACGCCATCGTCAATGGCGCGACGCGCAAGATCGTGAACGATTCCAGTGGCGGTATCTCCACGCTGGTGGAAAAATCCGGCGGCGGCAGCCGTCGCATCATGTGGCGACAAATACAGTAAGCGAGAGTTGAGGCATGCACAGATCCAACCGCGGTTTTACCCTGATCGAAATAATGATCGTGATTGCGATCATCGGGATTGTCATGACCATCGCTATGCCGAGCTTCACCGAATATCTTAATAAGGGGCGCCGCACCGAAGTGACCGGTTTGCTTACCGAGCAGGCGCAGATCCTTGAGCGTTTCTATTCACAGAAAAACGTCTATAGCGGTGTCCCGGGTCTCAGCGCCGGAAATGACTACTACACCATCACGCCGACTCTGACCGACCAGACCTTCTTGCTGACGGCGGTGCGCAAGCCTGGCACCAGCATGGCCAATGACAAGTGCGGTGATTTCACCATCACCAATACGGGGGGGCGCGCGATGGTCAATGCCACGGCCGGCCTGACCACCAAGGATTGCTGGGGTCGCTGAGTTTCCATTACGGGCGTCCTTTGCGCCTCTGTCTAATTAACGGTTGGATCTGAACATGACCAGGCAACAGCAAGTGGTGATCGTCGGTGGTGGGGTAATCGGCCTGCTGACGGCATTCAATCTCGCGTCCCAGGTGCAGAGTGTGGTGCTGCTGGATCGATCGAACGTCGGCCAGGAGTCGTCCTGGGCGGGCGGCGGCATCGTTTCCCCGCTCTATCCATGGCGCTACAGCCCCGCTGTTACCGCGCTGGCGCATTGGTCCCAGGATTTTTATCCACAGCTGGGCGAGCGCTTGTTCGCTGCTACCGGGATCGATCCCGAGGTGCATACCACAGGCCTGTACTGGCTGGACCTGGACGATGAGGCCGAGGCGCTGGCCTGGGCCGCGCGCGAGGGTCGTCCGCTACGGGCTGTGGATATCTCGGCGGCCCACGATGCGGTGCCGGTGCTCGGTAGCGTTTTTTCCCGAGCGATCTACATGGCCGACGTGGCCAACGTGCGCAACCCGCGGCTGGTGAAGTCGCTCAAGGCGGCATTGCAGGCGCTGGGGAACGTGACTATTCATGAGCAATGCGAAGTCAGCGGGTTTATTCGGCAAGACGAAAAAGTAGTCGGTGTGCAGACCTCCAAAGGGGCGATCCATGGTGATCAAGTGGTCCTGACCGCTGGCGCCTGGAGCGGCGATTTACTCAGGAGCCTGGGCCTTGAGTTGCCGGTCGAACCGGTGAAAGGGCAGATGATCCTCTACAAGTGCGCGGCGGATTTCCTGCCGAGCATGGTGCTGGCTAAAGGGCGTTATGCGATACCGCGGCGCGATGGGCACATCCTGATTGGCAGTACCCTGGAGCATGAGGGCTACGACAAGACGCCGACCGAATCGGCCCTCGAAAGCCTCAAGGCTTCGGCTGTGGAGTTGATTCCGGCGTTGGCCGACGCTGAGGTGGTGGGGCATTGGGCCGGGTTGCGGCCAGGTTCGCCGGAGGGTATTCCCTACATTGGCCGGGTGCCGGGGTTTGACGGTCTGTGGCTCAATTGCGGGCACTACCGCAACGGCTTGGTACTGGCGCCGGCGTCGTGTCAGTTGTTCGCCGATGTGATGTTGGGCAGGGCGCCGATCATTGATCCAGCACCCTATGCGCCGGCCGGGCGGATGTAGTTACGGCATTTTTCGGTGACTGTCAGATCGCTTTCGCGGGCAAGCCACGCTCCTACAGAGGGTGCGACGCAATCCGACTTGCCCGCGAAGGGGTCCTCAATCCAGGCCTAATTTCTTCAGTCTGTAGCGCATCGACCTGAACGACAGATTCAACCGCTGAGCCGCCGCCGTGCGGTTCCAGCGGGTCTCTTCCAGTGCCTGGAGAAGCAGTTGGCGTTCAACGGTTTCCAGGTACGCCTCCAGGTTATCGATCTGCGTGAGGTCCGGCACGCCCCCTTCGGCGGCACAGTTACCCTCGGCCAGGCGCAGGTCGCTGGCCTCGATCTGCTTGTTCTCACATAAGGTATGAGCCCGTTCGAGCATGTTCTCCAGCTCTCGCACATTGCCCGGGAAACGATAGCTTTTCAGGGCGTCGAGGGCATTGGGGTGGAGCTTTGTCGCGGGCTGTCCAGTGTCTGCAGCCAGGCGCTTGAGCACGTGGCTGGCCAGCGGTTCGATGTCGTCACGGCGTTCACGTAAAGGTGGAACCCGTAGCTCGATCACGTTCAGGCGGTAATACAGATCCTGGCGAAAACGTTCGGCAGCGACTTCGGCGCCAAGGTCTTTATGGGTGGCGCAGAGTATGCGCACATCGACCACCCTCTCTTGTTGCTCGCCGACGCTGCGTACAGCTTTCTCCTGGATCGCCCGCAGCAGTTTGACTTGCACAGGCAGGGGCAGATCTGCCACTTCGTCGAGAAACAGGGTGCCGCCGTGGGCCGCTTGGAACAATCCGGGTTTATCTTCGATGGCGCCGCTGAAGCTGCCTTTTCGATGGCCGAAAAACTCGCTTTCCATCAGCTCCGTCGGAATCGCGCCGCAATTGACCGGGACAAAGGGCTGGCTGGCCCGTGGTCCGCGTTCATGAATCAGGCGGGCGACCAGTTCTTTGCCACTGCCGGATTCGCCACTGATGTACACCGGTGCCTGGCTGCGGGCCAGTTTGTCGATCTGCTTGCGCAGATCGCGCATGGGCGGCGAATCGCCCAGCAAGCGGCGATCGATAGCGGAGCCAGGGGCGGGCAGCAGCAAGGCACTGGTCACCAGTTCCCGCAGGCGGGTGAGGTCCACCGGTTTGGTCAGGAAGTCAAACGCACCGGCCTTCAGCGCATTGATCGCCGTGTCGAGGTTGCCATAGGCCGTGATCATGGCCACTGGCACTTGTGGATAGCGTTGCTGGATGTGTTGCACCAGCTCAAGGCCGCTGCCGTCCGGCAAGCGCATGTCGGTCAGGCACAGGTCGAACGGGTCGCGCTGGAGCAGGGCCAGGGCCTCGCCAACGTTACGGGCGCTGCAGGTGTCGAGTTTCATCCGCCCCAGGGTGATTTCCAGGAGTTCGCGGATATCCGGTTCGTCGTCGACGATCAGGACTTTTTGCCGTGGGCTCATGTTCAACCTTGTTTGTGTCCGTGGGCAAAGGTGATGCGAAAGCAGCCGCCTTGGCGTGGCTTGAAGTCCAGGCGGGCCTGGTTGCTCTCGCACAGCTCACGGGACAGGTAAAGCCCCAGGCCAGTGCCCAGGTGGCTGGTGGTGAAGAAGGGCTCGAACAATTGCGCTTGATGGTCCGGGGCCACGCCAGGGCCGTCGTCGAGGATTTCGAGGACCGGCAACTGGCTGTCCGGATCGGTGAACAACTCAAGCCAGACCTGCGCCTGGTCGTGGTCCAGGGCGCTATGGCGCCATGCATTGCGTATCAGATTGTCGAGAATCTGCTCCAGCTGGTTCGGGTCCATCAAGGTCTTGAAGTCACCGGGAGCAATGCGTAGGTGGATCTTCTGCTGCTCGCTCGCCTGTTCGCGGGTTGCCGTCACGAACTGTTCCAGCCAGGGCCTCAGATCGAGTCGTTGGGCCGTGGTTGGCGGGCGGCGGGACAGTTGCAGGACGTTTTCGATAACCCGATTCATGCGCTGAGAGTGGTCTTGAATAATCTGCGTCAGACGTCGATCCGCGGCATTCAGTTCCTCCGATTCTCGCAATAGCTGCGCGGCGTGACTGATGGCGCCCAGCGGGTTGCGGATTTCATGGGCGATCCCGGCGCTCAGGCGACCCAGGGCGGCGAGCTTCAGTTGTTGAGCCTGTTGAGTGATTTGTGCGAGGTCTTCGAGAAAGATCAGGGTCTGGTGATGCGGGCCGGGATCCAGGGCAATGAAGCTCGGCTGCAGTTCAAGGCCGCTGCCGGCGATCTTCAGGCTTTGCGGGCGCAGTGTCGGGTTGTTGACCCACAGTTGCAGTCGCTCGACCAGGGAAGGGGCATGTTCGTTGATCCGCCGTCCTTCGAGGCGCTCGCAGCCCAGCAGGGTCAAGGCGCTATGGTTGGCCAGTTGCACGCGCCATTGGTCGTCAAGCACCAGGATGCCTGTGCGCATGCGTTGCAGGATCAGTGCGTTGAGGGCTTCCAGGCCGACGACTTCGCTGGCCTTCTGTTCCGCCAGGGTTTCGCTGACCTCCAGTCGTCGCATCAGGACCTGAACCAGCAGCGCGGCGGCAAAACACAGGACGCCAAGGGTACCGACCTGCAAATAATCGTTGGGACTGGCCTGATGGCTGACATTTAGCGGGAAACTCGAACCCAGGATGCCCAGTGCGCCGATGGCGGCAATCAACAGGCCGATGGGTTTTCGCAACAAGGTATTGCTGATGGCCACCGAGACGATCAGCAAGTTGCCAATGGCGCTGGCCACACCGCCGCCGGCGTAGAACAATCCGCAAAGCAACAGGACATCGACCAGCGCCAGGCTGAACAGCTGCGCCGGGCGGCGGGTGTTCCCGAAGAAGACCACCAGCAGGATGTTCAGCACAAGGTACAACCCGCTGCCGCCGCGCAGCAGGTCGTCATTGGCGGACGTCAGCAACCGGTTGTCCAGGTTGCTGAAAATCAGCAGTACCAGGGTGATGCCGATGCTTAAGCGGTAGAGGTGATAGAGACGCAGCAGTCGCTGGGTCTGTTTTTCGCCGGGACTGGACGTCTCAGCGATCACTTTTGCCGGGGCCTTGCTCGAGGTGAGCCTGGCTGCAATACCACTGTTGTTGGAGGTTCAGTGCGCGGTCGCGGGGCAGGTGCACGCCGCAGTGGGCACAGCGGACCATGGGCGCGGCTTCCAGTTCGGCGGAGGACTTGGGTGCAGAAGCCTTGCCCTTGTACTTGCGCCAGAACCACACAGCGGCGGCAATCACTGCGACCCAGAATAATAAACGAAGCATGATGAGCTGCTTTATGACGGATGAATCGCCAGTTTAGCCAAGGACATGACGGCCGCACAGCGTATTCGCGCCGCATAAAAACGGCGCAATAAAAAAGGGAGACTCGAGAGTCTCCCTTTCTGTGCCGCCGGTCGTATCAGTCGAACACGCCGAAGGTCATGTAGCTGAACCACGAGCGGTCTTCATTGTTGCCTTGCGCTTCGTGTTCCTCTTCTTCGATCACATCGCCGTTGCTGTCTTTAGGCTTGAGCTCGTTCGGAATCGCGTCTTTCGCGTCCTGGAATTGCTTCTGCACGTCCTGGTTGGCGCGGGTTTCTCCCGGTGGCAGCGGCGGACGGGATTCGATCAGGCCCAGGGTGGCCTTGCTCAGCCACGAACGGTTGTCGGCTTCGGCAACCGATGGCACGAACTGACCGTCCACCAGGCTTGGGTGGTTCGGGTAGTTGAGCTTCAGGGTTTCGAGGCTGGTGGCCGCCAGGTCGTCCAGGTGCAGGCGCTGGTAGGCCTCGGTCATCACCGCCAGGCCGTCGCCGACCGCAGGGGTTTCCTGGAAGTTTTCCACCACGTAACGGCCACGGTTCGCGGCGGCCACGTAGGCCTGACGGGTCAGGTAGTAGTCGGCCACGTGGATTTCGTAGGCTGCCAGCAGGTTGCGCAGGTAAATCATGCGCTGCTTGGCATCCGGCGAATACCGGCTGTTGGGGAAGCGGCTGGTCAGCTGGGCGAACTCGTTGTAGGAGTCGCGGGCGGCGCCCGGGTCACGCTTGGTCATGTCCAGCGGCAGGAAGCGCGAGAGCAGGCCAACGTCCTGGTCGAAAGAAGTCAGGCCCTTGAGGTAGTAGGCGTAATCGACGTTCGGGTGCTGTGGATGCAGGCGAATGAAGCGCTCGGCAGCGGCCTTGGCAGCTTCCGGTTCGGCGTTCTTGTAGTTGGCGTAGATCAGCTCAAGTTGAGCCTGATCGGCATAGCGGCCGAACGGATAGCGCGATTCCAGAGCCTTCAGCTTGGCAGTGGCGCTGGTGTAGCTATTATTGTCCAGATCGGCTTGAGCCTGTTGGTACAACTCGACTTCGCTCAGGTTTTCGTCTACGACTTCCTTCGAAGAGCAAGCAGCGGTCAATGCGAGGATGGCGATCAGCAGCAGGTGTTTCACTTGCATGGCGGCTTGCGTCCCTATGACGGCCGCTGTCTTGGGCGAGGCCGTCCTGTTATGATGAGCGCCCCGGTGAATAGCCTCGGGGCAAAAGACGCCGTATTTAACCACAAGCGCGCAGCCGAAACCAAAGGCTGTGCCGACGCCCAGTCCGAGCATGTCCGATAAAATTGAACTTCGCGCAGAGGTGCCGTCCGAATTGGGCGGCCAACGCCTCGATCAAGTCGCCGCACAACTATTCGCTGAGCACTCGCGCTCGCGCCTTTCCGCCTGGATCAAAGACGGCCGCCTGACTGTGGATGGGGCGGTTGTCCGCCCGCGAGACATCGTTCACGGTGGCGCCATTCTTGAACTCACTGCCGAGCAGGAAGCTCAGGGCGAATGGGTCGCTCAAGACATCGCCCTGGACATCGTCTACGAAGACGACGACATCCTGGTGATCAACAAGCCTGCGGGCCTGGTGGTGCACCCGGCTGCCGGCCACGCTGATGGCACCTTGCTCAACGCCTTGCTGCACCACGTGCCGGACATCATCAATGTGCCCCGCGCCGGGATCGTGCATCGCCTGGACAAGGACACTACCGGTCTGATGGTGGTGGCCAAGACCATCCAGGCGCAGACGCAGCTGGTGACACAATTGCAGAGCCGCAGCGTCAGCCGGATCTACGAGTGCATCGTGATCGGCGTGGTGACGGCAGGCGGCAAGATCAACGCGCCCATCGGTCGCCATGGCCAGCAACGCCAGCGCATGGCCGTGATGGAAGGTGGCAAGCAGGCCGTCAGCCATTACCGCGTGCTCGAGCGTTTCCGTTCCCACACCCACGTGCGGGTGAAGCTGGAAACCGGTCGTACACACCAGATTCGCGTGCACATGGCGCACATCAATTTCCCGTTGGTCGGAGACCCGGCCTATGGCGGTCGCTTCCGGATTCCGCCGGCAGCCAACCCGACCATGGTCGAGTCGCTGAAGAACTTCCCGCGTCAGGCGCTGCATGCGCGGTTCCTGGAGCTGGATCACCCGACGACCGGTGTGCGAATGAGCTGGGAGTCGCCGTTGCCGGAAGATTTCGTCTGGTTGCTGACCCTGCTCAAGCAAGACCGCGAGGCGTTTGTCGGATGAGTGACTGGCTGATTCCTGACTGGCCCGCGCCGGCCGGGGTCAAAGCCTGCGTCACCACCCGTGCGGGCGGCGTCAGTCTGGCGCCGTTCGACAGCCTCAATCTTGGCGATCACGTCGACGACAGCCCCGAAGCTGTCGCCGAAAATCGCCGTCGCCTGACCGATCACTTCTCCATTCAACCGGCCTGGTTGCAGCAGGTTCACGGCATTGTCGTGGCCCATGCGGACCCGAGCCGGGTGATGACTGCCGACGCCAGTTGGACTTCAACGCCGGGCATTGCCTGTGCGGCGATGACTGCCGACTGCCTACCTGCGCTGTTTTGCGACCGTGCCGGTACCCGCGTTGCCGCAGCCCATGCCGGTTGGCGCGGGCTGGCGGCCGGTGTGCTGGAAGCCACGCTCGACAGTCTGGCTGTTGCGCCTGCCGAGGTCCTGGTCTGGCTCGGCCCGGCCATTGGCCCGCAGGCGTTTGAAGTCGGCCCGGAAGTGCGCGAAACCTTCGTTGAGCAATTGCCCGAAGCCGCCCGGGCATTCGTGCCAAGCCAAAACCCCGGCAAGTTCATGGCCGACATCTATACGCTGGCGCGTTTGCGTCTGGCGGTACGCGGTGTAACGGCCGTCTATGGTGGCGGTTTTTGCACCGTGACCGATCCGCGCTTCTTTTCTTATCGCCGTGCGTCGCGCACCGGCCGCTTTGCCTCCCTGATCTGGCTCGAACGCTAGACTTCTCTGATCTGCATCAACATCACAACGCTTGAAACTCCCAGAATCGACCGCATCTATTGTGGTATCTGGCAGGTTTCTTCATTCAGGATGTTTTATAGGTCCGACCTGCTCAAAAGGAAGGTGACCCATGCGTATAGACCGTTTAACCAGCAAATTGCAGTTAGCCTTGTCCGACGCCCAATCCCTGGCTGTCGGTCTCGATCATCCGGCCATTGAACCGGCGCATTTGATGCAAGCCCTGCTCGAGCAACAGGGCGGCTCGATCAAGCCCCTGCTGATGCAGGTGGGCTTCGATGTCAACAGCTTGCGTAAAGAGCTGACCAAAGAGCTCGACCAGCTACCGAAAATCCAGAACCCGACCGGCGACGTGAACATGTCGCAGGATCTGGCGCGCCTGCTCAACCAGGCCGATCGCCTGGCCCAGCAGAAGGGCGACCAGTTCATTTCCAGCGAACTGGTGCTGCTCGCCGCCATGGACGAGAACAGCAAGCTCGGCAAGCTGTTGCTCGGCCAGGGCGTGAGCAAGAAAGCCCTGGAAAATGCGATCAACAACCTGCGTGGTGGCGAGGCGGTCAATGACCCCAACCACGAGGAAGCGCGCCAGGCGTTGGATAAATACACCGTCGACCTGACCAAGCGTGCCGAAGAGGGCAAGCTCGATCCGGTGATTGGCCGTGACGATGAAATTCGCCGGACCATCCAGGTGCTGCAACGTCGCACCAAGAACAACCCGGTGCTGATCGGTGAGCCTGGCGTCGGTAAAACCGCCATCGCCGAAGGCCTGGCCCAGCGCATCATCAATGGCGAAGTGCCTGATGGTCTCAAGGGCAAGCGCCTGCTGTCCCTGGACATGGGGGCATTGATTGCCGGTGCCAAGTATCGCGGTGAGTTCGAGGAGCGCCTCAAAGCCCTGCTCAATGAGCTGTCGAAGCAGGAAGGGCAGATCATTCTGTTCATCGACGAGCTGCACACCATGGTCGGCGCCGGTAAAGGCGAGGGCTCGATGGATGCAGGCAATATGCTCAAGCCGGCCCTGGCGCGCGGTGAGTTGCATTGCGTCGGTGCGACCACGCTCAACGAGTACCGCCAATACATCGAGAAGGACGCCGCCCTGGAGCGACGTTTCCAGAAAGTGCTGGTGGACGAGCCGAGCGAAGAAGACACCATCGCCATCCTGCGTGGCTTGAAAGAGCGCTACGAGGTTCACCACAAGGTGGCGATCACCGATGGCGCGATCATTGCGGCGGCCAAGCTCAGCCATCGCTACATCACTGACCGGCAATTGCCGGACAAGGCCATCGACCTGATCGACGAGGCCGCCAGCCGCATCCGCATGGAGATCGACTCCAAGCCGGAGGTGCTGGACCGTCTGGAGCGCCGTTTGATTCAGCTGAAGGTGGAATCCCAGGCGCTGAAGAAAGAAAGCGACGATGCGGCGAAAAAACGCCTGGAAAAACTCCAGGAAGAAATTGCCCGTCACGAGCGTGAGTACTCGGATCTCGAAGAAATCTGGAACTCGGAAAAAGCCGAGGTGCAGGGTTCGGCGCAGATCCAGCAGAAGATCGAACAGTCACGTCAGGAGCTGGAAGCGGCCCGCCGCAAAGGCGACCTGAACCGCATGGCCGAATTGCAGTATGGGGTGATCCCGGACCTGGAACGCAGTCTGCAAATGGTCGACCAGCATGGCAAACCCGAGAACCAGCTGCTGCGCAGCAAGGTGACCGAAGAGGAAATCGCTGAAGTCGTGTCGAAATGGACCGGCATTCCTGTGTCGAAAATGCTCGAGGGCGAGCGCGAAAAGCTGATGAAGATGGAAAGCCTGTTGCACCAGCGTGTGATCGGCCAGGATGAAGCGGTCGTGGCGGTTTCCAACGCGGTACGGCGCTCCCGCGCCGGGTTGTCCGACCCGAACCGGCCAAGCGGCTCGTTCATGTTCCTCGGCCCGACCGGTGTCGGTAAAACCGAGCTGTGCAAGGCGCTGGCCGAATTCCTCTTCGATACCGAAGAGGCGATGGTGCGGATCGACATGTCCGAGTTCATGGAGAAACATTCCGTGGCTCGCCTGATCGGTGCGCCACCGGGCTACGTTGGTTATGAAGAGGGCGGTTACCTGACCGAGGCGGTGCGCCGCAAGCCTTACTCGGTGATCCTCATGGACGAAGTCGAGAAGGCGCACCCGGATGTGTTCAACGTTTTGCTCCAGGTGCTGGAAGATGGTCGCCTGACCGACAGCCATGGCCGCACGGTGGACTTCAAGAACACCGTGATTGTCATGACTTCCAACCTGGGCTCGGTGCAGATCCAGGAGCTGGTGGGGGATCGTGAGGGACAGCGCGCAGCGGTGATGGATGCGATTTCCAGCCACTTCCGGCCGGAGTTCATCAACCGGGTCGATGAAGTGGTGATCTTCGAGCCATTGGCGCGGGATCAGATCGCTGGCATCACCGAGATCCAGTTGGGTCGCCTACGCAGTCGCCTGACCGAACGGGAGCTGAAGTTGGAACTGAGCCCGGAGGCCATGGACAAGCTGATCGCGGTCGGTTACGACCCGGTGTACGGCGCACGGCCGCTCAAACGAGCGATCCAGCGCTGGATCGAGAACCCGCTGGCACAGTTGATCCTGTCCGGTCGATTCATGCCGGGCGATACGGCCCATGGCGTGGTGGAGAACGACGAAATCGTCTTCGTCTGATCCATAACGGCAGCAAAATCGAAAAGGCCTCGCATTGCGAGGCCTTTTTTTCATTCAGGCTGTTGAACTCTAAGGAAAAGGCTTGTAAAGTGCGCCCCGCAGTAAGTCACCCGCCAGGGTTTCTGCTCCCAAGCAGGAATCTAAAATAAGTTGCAAATCATTAACTTGAATGCAAATTAGGGGGTTGACAGAGGTGCTGAAGATTGTAGAATAGCGCGCCTCAGACACACGAACGCAGCGATGCGAACGGGTCGAAGAGAACGCAGTAAAGCTACAAAGTTGTAAATTGAAATGTGTAGTTCCGTGATAGCTCAGTCGGTAGAGCAAATGACTGTTAATCATTGGGTCCCAGGTTCGAGTCCTGGTCACGGAGCCAATTTCAAACCGGGGTATAGCGCAGTCCGGTAGCGCGCCTGCTTTGGGAGCAGGATGTCAGGAGTTCGAATCCCCTTACCCCGACCATTTTTGGGTCGTTAGCTCAGTTGGTAGAGCAGTTGGCTTTTAACCAATTGGTCGTAGGTTCGAATCCCACACGACCCACCATTTTTGAAACCAGTTAACGCTGGAATCGAATCTTAAGATCAGACGCCAAAAGCTCTGTTCGCAGAAGGCGCCTTTCAAAGGTGCCTTTTTTTTACCGGGGTATAGCGCAGTCCGGTAGCGCGCCTGCTTTGGGAGCAGGATGTCAGGAGTTCGAATCCCCTTACCCCGACCATACTAAAAATCCTCGTATCGAAAGATACGGGGATTTTTTTTGTCCAGATTTCAGGGACAGCGGTGAAGCATTCGCTGGCAAGCCAGCTCCTACAAGTCCGATGCGGTCCGTAGGAGCTGGCTTGCCAGCGAAGAGGCCCTGGAAGGCGCTAAAGAGCTTAGTGCAGCTTCAGGCGCGGCTCGGTCCCGCGTCCAATCTTGCTGCCCAGCATCAGCATCGCCGTGCGGAACGGCCCGTACAGCGCCATCTGGTGCATGCGGTACAGCGACACGTAGAACATCCGCGCCAGCCAGCCTTCCAGCATGACGCTACCGGTCAGGTTACCCATCAGGTTACCCACAGCCGAAAAACGCGACAGCGAGATCAGCGACCCGTAGTCGGTGTACTTGTACGTAGGCAGAGGCTTGCCTTCGATTCGCAATTTCAGCGATTTGGCCAGCAACGAAGCTTGCTGATGCGCTGCCTGGGCGCGCGGCGGCACATTGCGATCAGTGCCCGGTTGCGGGCAAGCCGCACAGTCACCGAAGGCGAAGATGTTCTCGTCACGGGTGGTTTGCAGGGTCGGCAGCACCTGCAGTTGATTGATGCGATTGGTTTCCAGGCCATCGATGTCCTTGAGGAACCCTGGCGCACGGATCCCGGCGGCCCAGACTTTCAGGCTGGCATTGATCACCTTGCCGTCCGCGGTGATCAGGCTGTCGGTCGTCACCTCGCTGACGGCGGCGTTGGTCATGACGTTGACCCCGAGTTTTTCCAGGGTCTTGTGTACCGGCCCGCCGATCCGCTCCGGCAGGGCCGGCAGCACGCGAGGTCCGGCTTCGATCAGGGTGATGTGCATGTTTTCCGGTTTGATCCGATCCAGGCCATACGCCGCCAGTTCATGGGCGGCGTTATGCAGTTCGGCGGCCAGTTCGACCCCGGTGGCACCCGCACCGACGATGGCGACGCTGATCTGCTCGACCTTGTCGGTCTGCCCCGCGTGGGCGCGCAGGTAGTGGTTGAGCAATTGTTGATGAAAGCGCTCGGCCTGTTTGCGGGTATCCAGGAACAGGCAATGCTGCGCCGCGCCCAGGGTGCCGAAATCGTTGGTGGTGCTGCCCACGGAGATCACCAGCGAGTCGTAAGGCACTTCCCGGGCGGGCACCAGTTCCAGTCCGGCTTCATCGTAGGTAGCGGCCAGCTGGATTTTTTTATTGGCGCGATCAAGCCCGCTCATGCGCCCCAGCTGGAATTGGAAGTGGTTCCATTTTGCCTGGGCCACATAGTTGAGTTCGTCTTCGGACGAGTTCAGCGACCCGGCCGCGACTTCGTGTAACAGCGGTTTCCAGATGTGGGTCAGGTTCGCGTCGACCAGCATCACGCTGGCCGTGCCGCGCTTGCCCAGAGTCTTACCCAGACGGGTAGCCAGCTCCAGACCGCCGGCGCCGCCGCCGACAATTACAATACGATGGGACATGGGGATAACTCACAAGGCTAAAGAAAATCGGTGTGGTTACCCAAGCGAGCGCCAGGCAGCTCATAGCGTCAGGTAACTGATAAGTCGGCTCAGCAGGCCCAGACCAATGGTCACTGCCAATACCAGCACCAGGAGCATCCACGGCCGGAAAGGCCGGCGCTCGACTCGATGTTGGGACAGTTGCAGATAGGCTTCGACATGCTTTTGGTCTTCGGGGTTCAGGCGGCTGGTCATAATGGCCTCGTCAGTAGACGTTGCTGAAGGTGAAGAAGCTACAGGCAGACTCAACGAACGTTGAACGGAGCATAGCCGCTGACCGGAATGGGCTCGACGCTCACCTTGTCGTCCAGTCGAATGATGCCACTTTGTAACACCCGGGCGGTGATTCCACCATGTCCGCGCACGGCCTGGAACGTCCCGGGGCCCAGCTTGTGTTGCAGGCGTGCGCAGGGTTGGCACCAGCCGGTGGTTTCGAAAATCGCCTGACCGATGCGGAAACGCCGGCCCTTGAGGCTGAACAGATTGATGCCACTGATAACGAGATTGCGCCGCAGATCTTCAGGCTTGACCGGTTGATCGTCCGGGCGACCCATGAGCGAGCTGATCACTGCCAGATGCTCCCACTGAATCAGCGTCACCTGCCGCGCATTGCGCACGCCAGGGCGGGCGCGATCGCCGGTCAAGCCGGCCTCCAGTCGCGCCTCCACGGCATCCAGTTCGATCATTGGCACGTGAGGTTCGGGACGCACGCCGATCCAGCGTACGCGACCGATCTGCGGCACTTCGCCAATCAGTTCCTGCAATGGGCTCACAGGCTGATCCCGACGTCGAACACAATGCTGCGGCCCAGGTTGCTGCGCAGGAAATCCGGTGCATCGGGATGCGCGAACAACACGCGGGCGAAGGTCGGGCCCACCAGCGACAGCGAGCGCCAGCCCTGGCGCAGGTATTCGGTGGGTGGTGGGAAATGGCTGTTGAGGTCCAGCACTTCGCGCTTGAGGCTGGCGAAGGCAATGATGTCCAGCTCGCCCAGGTCCATGCCGCGCTCTTTGTAGTTGTGCGCTTTTTTGCGCAAGGTCGGCGCCAGCCGCAACAAGAACTCGTTGGCCGGTATGCGGCGGGGCTTGGCCTCGCGCCGGACCAGTTGGCTCAGGGAGAACGCGCTGCGCCGCCGTTGCAGTTCGTCGCGCCATTCATCATTGAGGCGTCGGCCCTCGTCGAGAACGAAGAACACCTCGAAACTGGCGTCGCGAAACAACACGTCCGGCGGCTCTCCTGCCGGGGCGAATTCGTCGGCGCGGTAGGGAATGTTCAGGCCTTGCAGCAGGCGCTGGCAGACCCAACGCTCTCGCTCCCATTTGCGGGCATTGGACAGGAACGCGTTGGCTTGCTCGGCCGCAATGGTCAGCAGGCGTAAGTAATCTGAGTCATCCATAGGCCCAAGCTTAGCGCTCAAATCTGATCGCAAAGAAAACAGTTTGTCGCACAGGTGCAAATACCGCTGCGAAATTCCCGCCTGCAACACCTCATTACGCCTCTGCACAAAACGGATAGCGATCTGCGCGATGCGGATATTGACCTGCGCCAGACGCCTCTAGCATCGGCTGTACGGACGTAAGCCGTATTCCCGATGCTCTTAAAAGAAAAACAACAAGAGATGAACGCCATGCGCAAAATCGACGTACACGAGGTTATCGACAAGGCTCGCTTCAACCGCTTTCACTGGATGGTGCTGTTCTGGTGTGCACTGATCATCATCTTCGACGGTTACGATCTGGTGATCTACGGCGTGGTTCTGCCGATGTTGATGAAGGAATGGGGGCTCAGTCCCCTGCAAGCGGGTGCGCTGGGCAGTTATGCATTGTTTGGCATGATGTTCGGCGCACTGTTCTTCGGCCCGCTGTCGGACAGGATCGGCCGCAAGAAAGCCATCACCCTTTGCGTGATCCTCTTCAGTGGTTTCACCGTGCTTAACGGTTTCGCCAGGAACCCCACGGAGTTTGGTATCTGCCGCTTCATTGCCGGCCTGGGCATTGGTGGCGTGATGCCCAATGTCGTGGCGTTGATGAACGAATACGCGCCGAAAAAAATCCGCAGCACCCTGGTGGCGATCATGTTCAGCGGTTACTCGGTGGGCGGCATGCTGTCCGCCGGGCTGGGCATCGTGCTGATCCCGAGCTTCGGCTGGCAGTCGGTGTTCTACGTGGCGATCCTGCCGTTGCTGCTGTTGCCGCTGATCATGTATTTCCTGCCCGAGTCGGTGGGGTTCATGCTGCGCCAGGGGCGCAATGACGAAGCCCGCAAGATTCTCCAGCGGATCGACCCGGCCTATGTCGCACAAGCCGATGACCAGTTGCACATGATTGAGGTGAAGGGCACTGGCACCCCGGTGTTGCAGTTGTTCCGCGAGGGCCGTGCGCTGCGCACGCTGATGCTGTGGCTGGCGTTTTTCTGCTGCCTGCTGATGGTCTACGCCTTGAGTTCCTGGCTGCCAAAACTGATGGCCAACGCCGGTTACAGCCTGGGCTCGAGCCTGTCGTTCCTGCTGGTGCTGAATTTCGGCGCGATCTTCGGTGCAGTCGGCGGCGGTGTGCTGGGTGACAAGCTCAACCTGCCGCGTGTGCTGTCGGTGTTCTTCGCCATGGCGGCGGTGTCGATCACCCTGTTGGGCTTCAACAGCCCGATGCCGGTGCTGTACCTGTTGATCGCCATCGCTGGCGCCACCACCATCGGCTCGCAGATTCTGCTGTACGCCTGCGCCGCCCAGTTCTACTCCATGAATATTCGGTCCACGGGTCTTGGCTGGGCTTCGGGCATCGGGCGCAATGGTGCGATCGTCGGGCCATTGCTGGGGGGGGCCTTGCTCGGAATCAGCTTACCGCTGCAACTGAACTTCATGGCGTTTGCCTTGCCTGGTGCGATTGCCGCCATCGCCATGACGGTGTTCGCCATCAGCAGTCGGCGCAGTGCCCGACAATCACTATCAGGCGCGCAGCAGGGCGCGTCTGGCGGAGCTGTCGGCGAGGCTTCATGAAGACCTTGATGCGCGACTTTTCCCCGTCTGCGGCCGTGGCCGGATTCATCGCCACGGTGATTTCCTACGCGGGTCCCCTGGTGATCATTTTCCAGGCCGCCGAGGCCGCGCACCTGTCGCGGGAGGTGCTGTCGTCGTGGGTCTGGGCGATTTCCATCGGCAGCGCCGTGCTCGGCATCGGCCTGAGTTTGCGCTACCGCGTGCCGGTGATCATCGCGTGGTCGGCGCCCGGTTCGGCGTTGCTGGTGGCGTTGTTGCCAGCAATCTCCCTGCCGGAAGCGGTGGGTGCCTATCTGGTGAGCAGCCTGATCATTTTCCTGGTCGGGGTCTCGGGGGCGTTTGACCGGATCATCGGCAAGCTGCCGGCAGCGGTGGCGGCGGCGATGCTGGCGGGGATTCTGTTCAGCTTCGGCACCGGGCTGTTCGTCTCGTTGCAGGGCAAGCCGTTGCTGGTGCTGGCGATGTTTGTCACGTACCTGATCTGCAAACGGCTGATGCCGCGGTATGCGGTGCTGATGGTCCTGCTGGTGGGTTGCTCGATGGCGTTGCTCGCCGGTGATCTGCATCGCGAGGCACTGGTCATCGGCTTGGCCACGCCGGTGTGGATCACCCCGGCGTTCAGCCTCAGCGCAACGCTGAACATTGCCTTGCCGCTGGTGATGGTGGCGCTCACCGGCCAGTTCGTTCCGGGCATGGCAGTGTTGCGCGCCAGCGGCTACGCCACGCCATCGGGGCCGATCATCGCCAGCAGCGCTTTGGGCACGGCCCTGTTGGCGCCGTTCGGTTGCCACGGGTTGAACCTGGCGGCGATTACCGCGGCCATTTGCACCGGCCGCGAGGCCCACGAAGATCCCGGCAAGCGTTATGTGGCCGGGGTGGTGGGTGGCCTTTGCTACCTGGTGCTGGGGATCTTCGGCGCCACCCTGGTCTCTCTGTTTTCCGCATTCCCCAAGGAACTGATCGCGGCCCTCGCCGGATTGGCGCTGTTCGCGGCGATTGCCGGAGCGCTGGCGGGCGCGATGGCGGTGCCAAGCGATCGCGAAGCCGCGCTGGTGACCTTTCTCACCACCGCCTCGGGCATGTCGCTGTTCGGGTTGTCCGCGGCTTTTTGGGGACTGATTTTCGGCATGGTCACCCATTTGATGTTGAGCAGCCGTCGCTCCACCCCACGCCGCGAAAGCGCTGCGGCCAAGGCACTTCTACCTGTCGATCAATAAAAATAAGAGAAAAAACGATGAAACAGATTCTTCCAACAACCGGTTCAGTGTTGTCCATGGCTGTCGTCTCGGGTTTCTCCACCGGTGCGATGGCCGCCGAGGGCGGTTTCATCGAAGACACCACGGCCACCTTGCAGGCACGCAACTACTACTTCAGCCGCGACTATTCCGACATCGTCGGGGCCAATCAGCAATCGAAGGCCGAAGAATGGGCGCAGGGATTCATCCTCAACGTCAAATCGGGTTATACACAGGGCACCGTCGGCTTTGGCGTGGATGTAATCGGCCTGCTCGGGCTCAAGCTCGACAGCAGCCCGGATCGGGTCAATACAGGTTTGCTGCCGGTGCAGGATGACGGGCGTGCTGCGAACGATTACAGCCGTCTGGAGGGCGCCTTGAAGATGCGCTACTCCAAAACCGAACTCAAAGTGGGGGAGTTGCAACCCAACCTGCCGGTGCTGGTGTTCAGCGATATCCGACTGCTGCCGCCCAGTTATCAGGGTGCGAGCATCAGTTCCAGCGAGATCAATGGCCTGACGCTGCAGGGCGGGCATTTGAATTCCACCAGCCTGCGCAACGAGGCCGGTGACGAAAAAATGCAGGCCATGCTCGGTCATGTCCCGCAACGTCAGGTCAGCAGTGACGGCTTCAATTTTGCCGGGGCTGATTACGTCTTCAACGATAAACGCAGCTCGGTCAGCGCCTGGTACGGGCAACTGGAAGACATTTACAACCAGCGCTTCCTGGGGCTCAAGCACAGCCAGCCGATGGGTGACTGGGTATTGGGGGCCAACCTCGGCTACTTCGATTCGCGCGAGGACGGCAAAAAACTGCTGGGCAATATCGACAACCAGGCGTTCTTTTCGCTGCTGTCGGCCAAGCGCGGCGGTCACACATTTTATCTCGGCTATCAGGGCATGTACGGCGACAGCGCGTTCCCACGGGTGTTCGCCAACATCTCACCGCTGGGCAACGAAGTGCCGACCTACGAGTTCGCCTCCACCGATGAACGCTCCTGGCAGGCGCGTTACGACTATGACTTCGCGGCCCTGGGGGTACCGGGGTTGACCAGCACCGTGCGCTACATCTCCGGCAACAATGTAGACACAGGGAAAGGCTATGAGGGCAAGGACCGTGAACGTGACCTGGACATCGGCTATGTGCTGCAGAGCGGCAGCCTCAAAGGCCTCGGCATCCGTGTGCGCAATGCGATGGCGCGGTCCAACTACCGCAGTGATATCGATGAAAACCGCTTGATCCTGAGTTACACCTGGACGCTGCTCTGAGTGCCAAGGCGAATCACAGGCTGCTGGTGCAATCACCGATGACGTTGTAGGGCACGCGGCGGGCTGCCCGCTACAGCGAGCTTTATCCCGGTGTGGTGATCGAGTTGACCCTGTCGCAGCGCAATCCCGACCCGCTGGAGGAAGGCCACGACGTGGTGATTTCGACGGCCCAGGAACTGGCCGATTCGCAATTGGTCACCCAGGGTCGTCGGGCGGTTTTACAGCGTGCCCTGCGCTTCCCCGCAATATCTGCAACGCCGGGGTGTGCCGGATCATCCGCTGGCGCTGGGGCGATCATCAGTGCTTGCGCATGCTCGACCCGTTGTACAGCGATCAGTGGCTGTTTCAGGACGAGGAGGGCGAGCATGCGGTCAGTCCGTCCAGGACTTTTCAGTGCAATGTCGCCGAGTCGATGGTCAAGGCTTCGGAGGCCGGCATGGGCATCAGCCTGATTCCGTTCTACACCGCCACGCGTTTCTTGAGCGACGGCAGCTTGATGCGTTTGCTACCGGACTATCGGCCGCGTCAGCGTAATGTGTATGCGCTGTATCCGTCGCGGCGCTTTCTCGATGCCAAGGTCCGCACCTGGGTGGATTTTCTCAAGATCGAGCTGCCCAGATTGTTCGCCGAGCATGAAGCGGTGATCAACGATCCCCGGCATTGGGCGTGAAGTCGAGGGGCCGGCAGAGGGCGGTGTAGACTGAAGGCCTGTTCTCTATCGGCAAGACAAGGGAGTGTGCCCCGTCATGATCGGCGCCGAATTGCTGTCACCCGCAACCCTCACCGTGGGGTGGCTGATCTATGTGCCGGTGCTGATCTGGGCCGTTGCGCGAGTGTCCTGGGTCGAACTGTTCAGCGACAGCCGTCGCCAGCATTTGTTGTTCGGCACGGTGTTCGCGCTGTTCGCGCTGTGGCTGGTGCGACGGGATTTCGATACCGGCGTGTCCTATCACTTTATCGGCATGACCGCGGTGACCCTGTTGCTCGACTGGCCGTTGGCGATCGTTGGCGCAGTGGTGGCGCAAACGGGGCTGGTGCTGCTGGGCCGTCAGGACCTCATGGCCATGGGGGTCAATGGCGCACTGTTCATTTTGTTGCCGGTGTTGATCACCGAATGCTGTGCGATTCTGGTGGAGCGCGCGCAGCCACGAAACCCCTTCGTGTACATCTTCGTTTCCGGTTTCTTCGCTGCAGCCCTTACAGCGTTGCTGTGCCTGGTGCTGTCGCTGACCTTGTTGTGGTACGACGAGCGGTTTGCCATGCCTTACTGGCTCGAAGACTTCATTGGCTACCTGTGGCTGCTCATTTTTCCGGAGGCGTTCATCAACGGCATGGTGGTCAGCGCGCTGGTGGTGTTCTGCCCCGAGTGGCTCGAGACCTTCAACCGTACGCGCTATCTGTCGGCGCCCTGGAAGGACGACGATCCCAAGTCTTGATCCCTTTCAAACCTGCCGTTTCAATCAATCAACTGATCAATCAGGACCACGTTGGAATAGATCAGGCTGCCATCGCTCGCCCGGTGTCCGACCAGATGGAACTGACCACGCTCGTAATGCAGATAGACGCGCATCTGACAGTCAGACAAGGGGCCGTACCCCTCTGGCAAGACCAGGTTCAAGGTGTTCATGTCGACGTCGACCATGATTTCTTTCAGGTCAGGGGTCTTCTGCAGGCGTTCTTCCGCTTCCTCCAGGCGTAGATGGAGGGGGCCGTCGACGTAAAAATGGATTTCGCCTATCGGGTCGGATGGTTGATTGGGGTTGGGTTTGCACCGGCCTTCGAGCGTCAGGTTACTCATGACGAATCCTCCATCGGGGCTGCTGGACTGCCATTGAGTATAGCCGCCTGCCGGGTCTCGCTTGCCGACCTATACTTTTCACTGGATTTGCCACCTTGGGTGGTAGTTGCCGGCCCTGTCTGGACGTCAGTGGCGGTGCTTGCGCGAGGCCTGTGAGCAACAGCAATAGGATGAAGAGAAAATGGCGATAGCAATTATCTTGATTCTAATCGTTATTGCCTCAGTGCTCTTTCATGTACTAGCGCCCTGGCATGCGGCACCGCCCGCTTCCAACTGGGGATCAATAGACACCACGCTGTTCATCACTTTGATCATTAGCGGAATATTTTTCATCGCCATTACGGTGTTCATGGCAGTCGCCGTGATGCGTTATCGTCACAAGGAAGGTGCCAGGGCGCACTACCAACCAGAAAGCAAGAAGTTGGAATTCTGGTTGATTGTCGTTACCTCGATCGGTATCGCCGCCATGTTGGCGCCAGGCCTGGTGGTCTACAACGATTTCATCCGGGTTCCGAAAGAGGCCTATGAACTTGAAGTGGTCGCCCAGCAATGGCAGTGGACCTATCGTTTTCCCGGCCAGGACGGGAAGTTGGGCAGGTCGGATATCAAGTTTGTCGATGCCACCAATCCCCTCGGTGTTGATCCAAAAGACCCCGCCGGGCAGGACGATGTACTTATAAAAAACAATGAAATCAGGCTTCCACTTGATAAGCCGGTAAAAGTTTTACTGCGTTCCAAAGATGTGTTGCACAACTTCTACATCCCGCAAATTCGCAGCAAGATGGATATGGTGCCAGGGATGGTGTCGTACTTTTGGTTTACCCCCACTAAAACCGGGAAATATGAAGTCCTGTGCGCCGAGTTTTGTGGCGTAGGCCATTACAACATGCGCGGCCAGATGATCGTGGAGGAGCAGGGCGCCTTCGATCAATGGTTGAGCGGCCAGCCGAGCTTTGCGCAGACATTGGCCACCGCTGCCAAACCCGGTCAGGACAGCGTGCTGGAAAAGGGTCGCCAGTTGGTCGAGCAATACGGTTGCAGTGCCTGCCATAGCCAGGATGGCAGTACCCGTCTCGGCCCGGGATGGAAGGGGCTGTACGGTCGCACTGAACAGTTTGCCGACGGCACCAGTGCGCTGGTCGATGAGGCTTACCTGAAAGAGTCGATCCTCAAGCCGCAGGCCCGCCTGGTACAGGGCTACCCGCCGGTGATGGTGGCCTATACTCTCAAGGACGATGAACTGGCTGCGATCGTCGCCCTGATCAAATCACTGGGCGCTGCGCCGCAAGCGTCGGG
This sequence comes from Pseudomonas sp. NPDC087336, assembly GCF_044744285.1. Taxonomy (NCBI): domain Bacteria; kingdom Pseudomonadati; phylum Pseudomonadota; class Gammaproteobacteria; order Pseudomonadales; family Pseudomonadaceae; genus Pseudomonas; species Pseudomonas sp. NPDC087336. The sequence continues at coordinate 68,529 of NZ_JBIUYA010000022.1, forward strand.
TCCGGGCGAGGACTTGGTGGCGCAGGGACAACAGCTGGCCCAATCGCTCGGTTGCCTGGCCTGTCACAGTGTCGATGGCAACAAGGGCGTCGGCCCCACCTGGCAGGGCCTGTATGGCTCGACAGTCACCCTGGCCGACGGTACGAGCGTAAAGGCCGATGAGGGCTATCTGAAAGAATCGGTTCTTGATCCCGCTGGCAAAATCGTCAAGGGCTATGCGGCCGTCATGCCGGCTTTGAAACCGAGCGATAAGGACTTGGACGCGCTGATCGCCTTTATAAAATCCAAAGCCAATGCCGACGCGAGCAAGGCGCAACCAGGGAAGTCGCCGTAAACAGCCAGGAATGCACCGAAACTTCGACAGGAGGATGACGTGATGGCCTATGCGGAGCAAGCCGAAACAGAAGCACTGCACGAACCCAAGAGTTTCCTGACCAAATACATCTGGAGTCAGGACCACAAGGTCATCGCCGTTCAGTATTCCTTGACGGCGCTGTTCGTGGGGCTTATCGCCGTGGTGTTGTCCGGCTTGATGCGCATGCAGATAGGCTTCCCCGGCAGTTTGGCGTTCATGGATGCCAGTACTTACTATCAGGCGATGACCATGCACGGCATGATCATGGTCATTTACTTGCTGACGGCCCTGTTTCTGGGGGGCTTCGGCAACTATCTGATCCCGTTGATGGTGGGCGCCCGTGACATGGTCTTCCCCTATGTCAACATGCTCAGTTACTGGTTCTACCTGCTGGCGGTAGTGGTGTTGCTCGCCAGTTTCTTTGTCCCTGGCGGCCCAACGGGTTCGGGCTGGACGCTATATCCGCCACAATCGATCAGTCAAGGCACGCCAGGGGTCGAGTGGGGCATCGTGCTGATGCTGGTCTCGCTGGCGATTTTCATCGTCGCCGCCACCATGGGTGGGTTGAACTACGTCACCACGGTGTTGCAGGCGCGCACCCACGGGATGACCTTGTTCCGCATGCCGCTCTCGGTGTGGGGCATCTTCATGGCCTCGATCATGGCGTTGCTGGCGTTCCCGGCGTTGTTTGTCAGTGCGGTCATGATGCTGTTCGACAAACTCCTGGGCACCAGTTTCTTCATGCCGGCGATGATCTCGCTGGGGCAGCCGCTCGATCACCAGGGTGGCAGCCCGATATTGTTCCAGCATCTGTTCTGGTTCTTTGGCCACCCTGAAGTCTATATCGTTGCGCTCCCCGCGTTTGGCCTGGTTTCCGACCTGATCAGCACCCATGCGCGTAAAAACATCTTCGGCTACCGAATGATGGTGTGGGCGATTATTGCGATTGGCGTGCTCAGCTTTGTGGTCTGGGCGCACCACATGTATGTCAGCGGCATGAACCCGTATTTTGGCTTTTTCTTCGCCGTCACCACCTTGATCATCGCAGTGCCGACGGCACTGAAAGTCTACAACTGGGTGCTGACCCTGTGGCGGGGCGACATCCATCTGACCGTGCCGATGCTGTTTGCCCTGGCCTTTATCGTCACCTTCCTGGTCGGCGGTCTGACCGGGTTGTTTCTCGGCAATGTGATCGTCGATATTCCGCTCTCGGACACCTATTTCGTTGTCGCCCATTTTCATATGGTCATGGGGGTCGCACCGGTACTGGTGGTGTTCGGCGGCATTTATCATTGGTTCCCTAAAGTCACCGGGCGCATGTTTAACGACACCCTGGGCAAGTTACATTTCTGGATAACTTTCCTGGGCACCTATGCCATCTTTTTCCCCATGCACTACCTGGGTTTCCAGGGCATGCCGCGTCGGTACTACGCCTATGACAACTACGCCTTCATCCCGCAGTCGGCACAAGAGTTGAATGCCTTCATTACCGTGGTCGCATTGATCGTCGGCGTTTCCCAGTTGCTGTTCGTGTTCAACATGGCCTGGAGTGTATTCAAAGGTAAACCCGCCGGCAGTAACCCCTGGGGCGCGGCCAGTCTGGAATGGCAAACCCCGGACACCCCACCGGTTCACGGTAACTGGGGAGCGAAGCTGCCAGTCGTGCATCGCTGGGCCTATGACTACAGCGTGCCGGGGATAGAGCAGGATTTCGTGCCGCAAACGGTCTCCGCCGAGGAGCTGGAGCAAATGCGGCAACTCAGTGCCGGAACCAAGATAGCGGATGTTAAGACATGAACAGACTGCTATTGAGAAATGCCGACGGCGCTGACCCCGGCGGCAGTTGGAATCGTGATCCTGACGGTATTCAGTCCACCGAGGGTGCCGAAAGAAACCAGATCGCAAAAACAGGCCTGCGGTTGTTTCTGGCCGTGGTGAGCTCGCTGTTCCTTCTCTTCCTGCTCGCTTTTATCGCCCGCTCGCAGATGGCCGACTGGCTACCCCTGACAGAACCCATGGCGCCACTGGCCAATCCTTGGCAACTGTGGGTGAACTCGGCTTTTCTGGTATTGAGTTGCATCGCACTGCAGTGGTCGCGCATGGCCGCCCGCCGGGCTCGCATGGACGCAATGGTCATTGCATTTGTAGTGGGGGGAGGATTTGCCATTGCCTTTCTGGCGGGGCAACTCTGGGTCTGGCAGCAGTTTGTCGACTGGGGCTACTTTGTCGCCGGCAATCCGGCCAACAGCTTTTTCTACCTGTTGACCGGTGTGCACGGCCTCCACCTGTTGGGCGGGTTGATTGCCTGGGGTCGGACCGTCGTTAAATTCCTGCGTCAGGTGCCGCTGCCGCAACTCAGCGCCAGCATCGAGCTCTGTGCCATCTATTGGCACTACCTATTGGGTCTCTGGTTCGTGCTGTTCGCGCTGCTGACCAGCACGCCACAAACCTATGAAACCATCGCCAGACTCTGCGGCCTGAGGTGAAAAACCATGGCATCGCATCCGCAAACCCCCGTCGAGTCCGATCCAGCGAGTCCGCTGCCTGCACCGGGATGGCAGGGCATCGCCAGCGACTGGGCCTCGGATAAGGATGCTTTCAAGCAGGTCCACTGGGGCAAGGCGATGATGTGGATATTCCTGCTCAGCGATACGTTTATATTCACCTGTTTCCTGACCGGCTACATGTCGGTACGCATGACCATCACCGACCTCTGGCCGAACCCCAGTGAAGTGTTTGCACTGACGATTGGCGGTAAGGAAATCCCGCTTATCCTGATCGCCATCATGACCTTTGTGCTCATCAGCAGCAGCGGCACCATGGCCATGGCCGTCAATTACGCCTATCGCCGGGATCGCGCGAAAACCACCGCCCTGATGCTGGCGACTGCAGCCCTGGGGGTGACTTTCGTCGGAATGCAGGCCTTTGAATGGAGCAAACTCATTTCAGAAGGGGTGCGTCCTTGGGGGAACCCTATGGGGGCGGCGCAATTTGGTGCCAGCTTTTTCATGATCACCGGTTTCCACGGACTGCATGTGTCCATCGGCGCCCTCTACCTCAGCATTGTGGCGATGAAAGTATTGCGCGGAGATTATGAGCGCTCCGGAAACTATCAGAACGTCGAGATAGCCGGGCTTTATTGGCACTTCGTGGATTTGGTGTGGGTGTTTATTTTTGCTTTCTTCTATTTATGGTAGAGGAGCACGGGTGATGGCACACGCTCAAGGTCAGCAACATCCAATCAGCTTGTATCTCAAAATCTGGGGACTATTATTCGTTCTCAGCACCCTGTCCTATCTTGTCGATTATTTCCAGTTCCACGGCTACCTCAGGTGGTCGCTGATTATCACTTTCATGTTGCTGAAGGCAGGCTTGATTGTCTCCATCTTCATGCACATGGCCTGGGAACGGTTGGCCATGGTGTACGCCATATTGTTGCCACCGTTGTGTTTACTGGTACTCGTGGGACTGATGGCCACCGAGGCAGACTATGTTTTCCTCAGCCGGGTCATTTCCTTCGGCCAATAAGCCGCTTCGGTGGCCTTGAGTCTCCAGGGCTAACCCGATATCACCCGCTTGAACTGATGCCATTTGTGCTGCCAGGCGACTGTCCAGTGGGGGGCTGCCGCTCCCGTGCCGGCGATCATCAGATTGGGATGATGTCCGATTACCTGATCCAACAGGGATTCCTGATTCGGATCGACATCCACGAAGAAGATGTGTTTGCCCTCTTGTACCGCCTGTTTGTAATTGCGGAAGTGAGTGTTCGGCACCTGGAACCCGAAAAAACCGCCTTCCCAGATGCAAAAACCCAGGACAACAATGGCAAGGAAGATGAAGGGCATCCAGCCTACGGCAGATTCGGTCCAGCCCATCCAATAGGCGCCACCCAGGACCAGCGCGGCCAGTGGCAGACCGATCACCGCACCAATCTCACCAGAACGAACAGCATCCTGTTCCATTAACGAGCTAATCTCATGGAGGTGATGTTGTTCAACATCAGCAACCTTTTGGCTGAGCACATGAATTTGTTCGGAATTGATGCCGCTGGCTTCCAGTTCATCTTCAACGGCTTCAAGATCGTCGAGATTGTCACTGATGTAATAGTGTCGATTCATACCACACCTCCCATCTCGTGTTGGCTTTGAACCTCCTGTGTCCTGCAGCCAATTACCGAGATTGTGCCGTCGGTAACAGTCCCCGTGGGGAACGTTGCACATTCATGCAATTCGAGAGAAGTATAGCATTCGCTAAAATGCTGGATTTTAGGGGGCAAGCCCTGAAAAGCAGCATCAGGGCCTGGCTCGCCGGTTCGATTTCGGTCAAATGCCAGGCCGCTGATGATCGGGATCAATGACGCGGGTCGAAATCGCCGCTGAACAATTCGTCCTCGGCGTCCGGGGCCACTGGAATCTTGTGCTCTTCCGACGCCCAGGCGCCCAGGTCAATCAATTTGCACCGGTCGGAGCAGAACGGCCGGAATTTGCTCTCGGGGCTCCATTCGACAGGGGCACCGCAGGTTGGGCATTCGACGGTTGGGGTCTGGCTCATGATTGGCCTCCACGCAAAGTAAGGTAAAAGTGATGCAGGCGTTCGACCTCGCTGTGCAGCCAGGCGAGGTCGCGGTCGTTGACCACCACGTCGTCGGCATGGCTTACGCGATCCTGGCGGCTGGACTGCGCCTTGAGGATCGCCTGGACCTGCTGTTCGCTGGTCTGGTCACGCCGCAGGGTGCGTTCGATCTGCAACTGTTCCGGGGCATCGATCACCAAAACCCGTTGGGTCATGGCGTACTGGCCGGACTCAATCAGCAGCGGCGAAACCAGGATCGCGTAAGGTGATTTTGCCAGCGCCAGGTGATGGGCAATCTCTTCGGCGATCAGCGGATGCAACAAGGCCTCCAGCCAGAGGCGTTGCTCCGGTACTTCGAAGATCAGTTTGCGCAACGCGGCGCGGTCCAGTTGCCCGTCGGCTTGCAACACGCCGGGACCAAAGTGTTCGGCAATTTTTGCCAGTGCCGGCCGACCCGGTTCCACCACCCAGCGAGCGGCATGATCGGCATCGACCGCATGCACGCCCAGGTCGATAAAGTGTTGGGCCGCCGCACTTTTGCCGCTGCCGATGCCGCCGGTCAAGCCGAGAATCCAGGGTTTTTCCACAGGGGTATTCATTTCAGACCGACAAACTGCCAATAGAAGTCGGTTATTTGACCACCCCAGAGCAAGGCAATCCAGCCGGCAATGGCCAGATAGGGGCCGAAAGGGATGGGTGTCGATGTTTGTACCTTGCGCAGGCGCAGGTAAATCACGCCGATGATCGCGCCCACCAGGGATGACAGGACGATCGTCAGTGGCAGGATCTGCCAACCGCCCCAGGCGCCAAACATCGCCAGCAGCTTGAAGTCGCCATGCCCCATGCCGTCCTTGCCGGTGAGCAGCTTGAACACCCAGAACACCGTGCACAGCGCCATGTAGCCGGCAATGGCGCCCCACAACGCCTCAGGTAATGTCACGAACAGGGCGAAGCTGTTGACGATCAGCCCCAGCCACATCAGCGGCAGCACCAGTACATCCGGCAGCAGTTGATGCTCGGCGTCGATCAGGCTCATGGCCAGCAAGCCCCAGGTCAGGAGCATCGCCATGCCGGCTTGCCAGCCGAAGCCGAAGTGCCAGGCAATGAACGCCGACAGGAGGGCGCAGACCAGCTCGGTCAATGGATAGCGTTTGCTGATCGGCGTCGCGCAGGCCGAACAGCGCCCGCGCAGGAACAGGAAGCTGAACACTGGAATGTTTTCCCAGGCACGAATCCGGTGGCCGCAATGTGGGCACTGGGAGTGCGGCAGCATCAGATTGTAGGTCGGCAACGGCGTTTCGTCGGGCAACCCGAGGATCTCATGGGCCTGCACGCGCCAGTCGCGCTCGAGCATTTTCGGCAGGCGCCACACCAGAACATTGAGGAAGCTGCCAACCAGCAGGCCGACTACCCCGGCGATGACGACGAAAGCCAGCGGGAAGTGGGTCAGAATTTCGTTCAAGGGCATGTCAGATCGCTGAGCCGAGTTGGAAGATGGGCAGGTACATCGCGACCACCAGGCCGCCGACAATAACACCCAGCACCACCATGATGAACGGTTCCATCAGGCTGGTGAGGTTGTCGACCATATTGTCGACCTCGTCCTCGTAGAAACCGGCGACCTTGTCCAGCATGTCGTCGAGTGCGCCAGACTCCTCGCCAATGGCGGTCATCTGCACGGCCATGTTCGGGAAAACACCGGAAGTGCGCATGGAAAAATTCAGCTGCATGCCGGTCGCAACGTCCTGCCGGATGCGCAACACCGCGCGTTTGAACACGATGTTGCCGGTGGCGCCGGCCACCGACTCCAGGGCGTCGACCAGCGGTACGCCGGCGGCGAAGGTCGTCGACAGCGTGCGAGCGAAACGGGCCACCGCGGACTTGTACATCAAGGTGCCTATCAAAGGCAGTTTCAGCAGCCAGGTGTCCGTTCGGTCGCGAAAACCTTGCGAGGTTTTCAGGGCGCGGCGCACAGCCAGAGCAGCCGCAATGACTGCGCCCAGCAACATCCACCACCACGCTTGCATGAACTGCGACAGGTCGATGACCATCAAGGTGAAGCCCGGCAATTGAGCACCAAAACCCTTGAACACCGATTCGAATTGCGGCACCACCTTGATCAGCAGGATGCCGGTCACGATGATCGCGACGCACACGACGATCAGCGGGTAGGTCATGGCTTTTTTGATCTTCGCCTTGAGACTTTCACTTTTTTCCTTGTAGGTCGCCACCCGTTCCAGCAGGGTGTCCAGCGCGCCGGCCTGCTCCCCGGCGTCCACCAGGTTGCAGTACAACTCATCGAAGTATTGCGGTTTTTTGCGCAGGGCCGCGGCGAAGCTGTTGCCCGCTGCCACTTCCTGCTTCACCTCATCGACCAGCTTGCGCATGGCCGGGTTGTCGAAGCCTTCACCGATGATGTCGAACGACTGCAACAACGGCACGCCGGCCTTCATCATGGTCGCCATCTGCCGGGTGAAGAGGGCAATGTCCTGGGCCTTGATGCGTTTGCCGAGATTGAAAATCGACGTGGTTTTCCTGCGCACCTTGCCAGGATTGATGCCTTGCTTGCGCAATTGCGCCTTGATCAGCGCCGGGTTTTGACCGCTCAACTCGCCCGTCACCTTCGTGCCTTTCCTGTCTGTACCTTCCCAGGTGTACACGCTGGTTCTTGCTGCCTTGACTGCCATGTTCAGTCCTTGCTGACCCGTTATAACGCCGTTGCATTGATCGCAACCGACCCTCATAGATCGTGAATGTGCCGATGCGTTCCTCGGGATACCGGGTACAAGGCATTCAAGACTTATAGCCTAGTCAATTGGTGGAGCCAAACCAGCGCTCTTGAGGTGACGAAAAGTGTCAGATTGTGCGGTTCCTGAGGGTAAAAGGGAGCTTTGTGGCGACCGTGCACCCCGGGAACAGGGCGCCACGGGCTTGGCATGGGCTGTGCTGCAGACGGTGCAGATCATGAGATTTCGACTCATGCACGGAGGCTGTCATTGAACAATCAAAAAGGTTTTACCCTGATCGAGTTACTGATAGTGGTGGCGATCATCGGGATTCTGGCGACGTTTGCGCTCCCTGCTTACTCCAAGTACCAGGCGCGGGCCAAGGTCACGGCCGGGTTGGCCGAGATTTCAGCATTGAAGGTGCCGTTTGAAGATCTGATGAACCAGGGGACGGACCCGGATCTGGCGCAGGTGGGCGGTTCCGCCAGCACGTCCAACTGCACCATGACCGCAGCGGGCAAAGCTGCCGAGGGTACGGGCACGATTGGTTGCACAATCCTCAATGCTCCGGCGCAGGTGCTGAATAAAACCATTACCCTGACGCGCTCATTGACTGGCTGGGCGTGCACCACCGGTGTCGACCAGGACTACGCGCCGAAAGGCTGCACGGGCGTTGCGCCGAAAGCTTGATCCATTGGTTTATTGCCTGATACCCCGCCGCTGCGGGGTATTTTTTGCTCGCTGTTCAGAAACATCGACTCATTGAGAAAACTTCCAAAAATTCATGGCCTTAGGCCTTCTTCAAAACCCGCAACTTGCATGTCGATAATGTCCAACTCATGCATTTTGCATGATTGTGAAAAATGACTGTTTTTCTAACTTATTGATTTATAAGAAATTAATGTTTGTTTCAAAGTTGGCACAGCGTTCGCAATATCTCTGGTAACCCTGCTGACAGATCACCCAGCAGACTTTCCAGAAAAACAGGAGTTACTCGTATGAAGAAGTTCGCTATTGCTGCCGCTACTGCTACCGCGCTGACCCTGACCATGGCCAACGCTGCGTTTGCCCAGACTCAGGCCACACAAGCACCGATGATGCTGGCCGCCGGTGAAATGACCGAAGCGAAAGAGGATGTTTCCGATACCTGGATCACTACCAAAGTCAAATCAGACCTGGTCACCGAAAAAGGCATTCCAGGTACCGATATCAAAGTGGAAACCAACAAGGGTGTTGTGTCCCTGTCGTCCACCGTTGCAGTAACGGACGCTCAGAAATCCACTGCGGTGGCCATCACCAAGAAAATCAAAGGCGTCAAGGCAGTCTCCGCTGACGGCCTCAAAGCCGAGTAAGGCAAGACTTCTCGCCTGGACTGGGAGAAGGCGCGGCAGGCGGGCTGAGTCATACGTCTGCCGCAACTTAGAAGTTCATGCGACCGGCCACAAGGACGTGGCCATTACAGGCCCTGGCATTCGTGTCGGGGCCTGTTCTATTTAAAGCAAAAGATCGCAGCCTGCGATCTTTTGACGTTTAGTTCACTCGGCGTCCAGATGCAGTGGCGTAACGACCTTGCCGTCTTTTTCCGCTTCGCCCAACTGGGCATCGATGAAGTACACGCGGTCGTCGGCGAGCTGGCCCTTGTCGACCAGGTAATCCTTGATGCTGCTGGCGCGTTCCTGACCCAGCTCACGCAATAACACTTCGCTGGAGCTCCAGAACTGGATCACGTCCGCACGCATTTTCGCGGTGCGTTCTTCTTTGCCCAGGTCTTTCCATTCGGCAGGTGGCTGGACCTTCAGGCGTGTGCGGTAGATCCCTTCCAGCAACGGGCCTTTCTCGCTGTCGGGCACCTCCAGCAAGGCAGCCTTCGCCGGCACCTTGTCGCCACGGCGCTGGAGCATTTTGTAGTAGTTGTACTGGTATTCCCGTTCCAGGCGTTGCTCGGCGATCAGCGGGCCGTCACTGCTCTTGGCGGCGGTGCCTTCGATTTCCAGGCGTAGGGCCGGACGTTCCTTGAGGGCCTGGGACAGTTTGACCAGTGCCGCTTCGGCGTCCTTGTTCAGGTCGCTCGAGCCCGGGGCGAATGACACGGTACCCAGGTCTTGCGAACCACCACCGGCCACCAGGCCGCCAATGAGCTTGAACGGCGCGGCGGCGGCCTTGACGATCAGGTTGCGCAGGGTCTGCCAGACAATCGGCATCACGCTGAACTGCGGGTTATTCAGGTCGCCGCTCACCGGCAGTTCGATGGAAATCTTGCCATCGACATCCTTGAGCAAGGCGATGGCCAGTTTCAGTGGCAGGCTCACGGCATCCGGGCTGTCGACTTTTTCGCCCAGTTGCAACTGCTCGACCACCACTTTGTTTTCAGCCTTGAGCTGGCCCTTGACGATCACGTAATGCAAATCGAGGTTGAGCCGGCCCTTGCGGATGCGATAACCGGCGAACTTGCCGGAGTAGGGTGTCAGCGTGGTCAGTTCCACGCGTTTGAAGCTGGTGGCGATGTCGAGGCTGGCCATCGGGTCGAACGGGTTGACCGCGCCCTTGATGGTCACCGGTGCATAGCGATCGACCTTGCCTTTGATGTCGACACTGGCCGGTTTCGCCTGACGGCTGTCGATGGTGCCGATCGAACCGTTGAGCTGCTGGATAGCGGTGGCGAAGTTCGGGGTCAGGCTGAAGTCGGCGAAGTTCGCGGAACCGTCGTTGATGGCAATGCCACCGATATGGATGCCCAGGGGCTTGTCCTTGCTGGCGGCGGGTTTGGCGGCGGCAGGCTTGGCGCCAGCGCCAGTGTCGGCCGGTTGTGGGATCAGCAGATCATCGATGTTGGTGGTCCGGTCATCGTTGATCATGAAGCGCGCATAGGGTTGCAGCAGGTTGATCTTGTCGATCGACAGGCTGTCGCCGTGTTGATAGTTCAGGCCTTCGACTACTAACTGTTGCCACTTGAGGAAGTCGCGGGTTTTCAGGGTGTCGAGGGTATGCAACTGATCCACCTGGGCGCGGCCGGTAACGCTGAGGGCCAGGGGGTCGGTGCCTTTGAGGTTGACCGCCATGTCGCTGCCGAGCATGCCGCTGCGCAGTTCCAGGCGAATGAACGGGCTGATATAGGACTGGGCGACGCGCAGGTCGATGTCCTTGGTCTGTACGTTGAGTCGGGCGCTGACCGGCGCCAGGTTGACCTCGCCATCGGCCGTGAGCTTGCCCTGCTTGCCAACGCCGGTGTCGAGCTTGAGGAGGAAGGGCGAGCCATTGAGGCTGTCGAACTTCTGCAAGTCGAGATTCAGTGGGCTCAGCTCCAGCTCCACCGCAGGCTGCGCTTTGCGGTCCACCAGATGCACTTTGTAATCGCGCAATTGCACATCGTTGAGCAGCACTTGCCAGGGTTTGCCTGGCGTTGCCGGTTCGGGTTTCGGCGAGTCGGCTGCCGCCGGGGTGCTCGGCGGCTCGGCGTTGGCCTTGGCCGCCGGTTTTGACGGTTGGCTGGCGAACAGTTTCTGCCAGTCAAGTTGCCCGTCGGCTTCCAGTGCTGCCCAGGTTTCCAGTTTGTGGCTACGGATCTTGCCGACCACCACCTGTTGCTTGGCCAGGTCCACCGTGGTTTCGCTGATGTCCAGGCGCTCGAGTTTCGCCAGCGGCCGACCGTCCGGGGCCTTGATCGCGAAGGGCGCGACACTGACCGCGACGTTGTTCAGCAGCAGTTCGGTTTGCTTGGACAGGTTGAGTTTGTAATCGGTACTGAGGTTGAGTACGCCACTTTCGAGGTCCAGGGGCACCGCGTCGCGCACATAAGGCCAAAAAGCTTTCATTTTGCCGTCGGTGATTTTCACCTTCCCTTCGGAGGCCAGCGGAATCAGGCTGAAGTTGCCGGTCCAGTCAATCTGGCCGCCGTTGGGACCAATTGCCACCAGCGTCATGTCGGCGCTGTCTTCAGGCAGGGTGCTGAGGTTCTTGAGTTCGAAATCGAGCTTGTCGTAGAGGAACTCGATGGGTTCGCTGGGGCGTGTATCCTTGAAGTGCAGCGATCCGTCCACCAGTTTGATGCGGTCGATGCGCAGCGGGAATGGCTTGGCGTCAGGATCGACTGGCGTCGGTTCGCTGGTCGGCAATTTGAACAAGCCGATCAGGTTGAGCTTGCCATCCTTCGCGAAGAGCACCTCGGTCTTGGATTTTTCCAGCTCGATTTCCGACAGATGCAGCGCCTTGGTCCAGAGACTGTCGAGTTGCAGGTTGGCGTACAGGCGTTCGAAGCCGACCTGCTCCTTGCCGGGCTCGCCGATGTTCAGGCCCCACAGGGTCACTTCAAGGCTGAAGGGATTGAGTTCGATGCGCTGGAGCGTGGCGGGCGTCGTCGCGTAGTTGGCCAACTGCTGGTTGACCAGGCGCAAGGCGATGCCTGGCAAAATCAGAAACCCCAGCAGGCTGTAGAGGGCCAGAGCAGTCAACAAGGCGCCGATGGCGCGAATCAATCCTTTGTACATGTGAGGCTTCATCTGTCTGGATCGGAGTGCCTTGGAGTATGGCACGCGATTTCGGTTCCGAAGTCCTCACATCGAGCAGGATTTATCTGAAAACAACGGCGATTTTCAGAACTGCAGAATCAGGGTTTTCAGGGGTGGCTGCTGGTCCATCGACGGGAAGTCGCCGCCTGGTTTCATGACGGTCCACTCCCGTACCGGCCGGCCGGCCTTCTCGGCGCAACGCAAGACCTGCTCGCGCCAGTCGTCCATGCTGACTTTTGCCAGGTTATTGCAGCAGATCAGCACGCCATTGTCTGCGGTGGTCAGCAATGCCGGCTTGAGCAGGCTCTGGTAGTCGCGCAGCAGGTCGACGGTGCCAAAAGCACTCTTGGCCCAGGCAGGGGGATCGAGCAGCACCAAGTCGTACTGGCGCTGCTCCAGGCGTTGATAGCTCGGCAGCTTCTGTCCGCGACGCTGGCTGATGGGCAGGCCGGCCAACTGGCGAATGGCCGGGAAGTAGTCGGACTGGATGAATTCCATGGTCGGCAATTGCGGGTTGAGCAGGCCATTCTCGCGACCGACCGCCAGGTTGCCTTCGGCAAAGTCCAGGTTGCAAACCTCGCTGGCACCACCGGCTGCGGCGCTGAGGCCGACTCCGCAGGTGTAGGCGAACAGGTTCAGCACGCGCTTGTTCCTGCTGTGCTCCTTGACCCAGCCACGGGTGTTGCGCAGGTCGAGGAACAGCAGTGGATCTTGCCCGGCGTGACGCCCGCGTACCCGGTAATTGAGGCCCCACTCGTGGCCAACCAGGTCTTGCAGCGCGGCTTCGTCAGCGCGGTAGACGGTGTCTTCACGGTCGATGCGCGAGTTGCCACGGGAACGGTCGTTGTAGACCAGCAGGGTTTCAAACCCCAGGTATTGATTGACGATTTCGTGCAAGTGCAGCAACGCCTCGCGCTCCAGCGACTGGTGGAAGCTTTGCACCATCAGTTGCGGGCCGTAGCGGTCGATCGTCAGCCCCCCGGCGCCTTCCTGGCTGCCATGGAACAGGCGATAACAGTCGGTGCCCTGGCTGTGCAACTCGGCCAGCAGACCTTGACGATGTTCAAGGGCGGCGCGCAGCGCCTGGTTCAAGGATGACATGCTGGGCGCCTTGCAGGAGGAATTGGGCGCGGGAGTTTAACAGCTTGGACTGTAGGAGCGAGCGGTGCGGTGACCCGACTTGCCCGCGAAGAACGATAACGCGGTCTTGCTGAAATACCGCGTTATCGTTCTTCGCGGGCAAGCCACGCTCCTACAGCAGGCCCATACGCCGTTTCGCACGATGTACCGAACCATTACGCACCGCCCAGCGCAGCATCGGCGCGCTGCGATTGACGCTGGCGCGGATCAGTTTGCGTTGCAGCGGCCCCTGGCTCACGCCGAGCATGTCACTGGCCCAGTCCGGCAGCAGGTCGATCCCGGCTTGCATCATCAAGCCACCGAAAGGCCTGGCCAAACGGCTGGGGGAGGGGGCGTTCAACAGCAGCCGCAGCACTTCGCGACTGCGCTCGTCGCACAACAGTTGCGGGCGAACTCTCTCAAGATAAGCGGCAATATCCAGCCGGGAACGCGGCACGTCACGGGCGCCCAGGCGTTCGGCCACCAAGGCGATCTCTGCGTAGTAACGATCCTGGTCGGCCAGGGACAGGTGCGGGTTTCGATAACGCAAATGCGCGGCCAGGAAGTTGCTGACCTCGGCCACGTGCACCCAGGTCAGCAGGTCGGGATCGCTGGCGGCATAGGGGCGGCCATCGGGTGCGGTGCCAGTGATTTGCAAATGGATGGTGCGGACTTTCTCGATCAGCCAGTCGGCGTCCTGTCGTGAGCCGAAGGTGGTGCCGGAAATGAATTGCCCGGTGCGGCGCAGGCGACCGAGCATGTCCTCGCGAAAATTCGAATGGTCCCAGACACCGGCCAAGGCCAGCGGGTGCAGCGCTTGCAGCATCAGGGCGCTGATACCGCCGATCAGCATGCTGCTGAAGTCGCCGTGGACTTGCCAGCTCACCGAATCCGGTCCGAACAGCCCGGGGTCGCCCTTGGGGCTTTCCAGGTCGAGCTTGCCCAGGGACAGACCGGTCAGGCTCATGATCTGGGTTTCAATGCGGGTACGGATGAATTCCATGGTGTCCCTGTGATTTTCTGTCGGAGCAGCCTGCGACAGCTCCGACAGTAGACGGCAGTACGTTATTGGTTCAGGCGCTTGTCGATCAAGCCCTGGACCACACTCGGGTCGGCCAGGGTCGAGGTATCTCCCAGGCTGTCCAGTTCGTTACAGGCGATCTTGCGCAGAATGCGCCGCATGATCTTGCCTGAACGGGTTTTCGGCAAGGCCGGTGCCCATTGGATCAGGTCGGGCTTGGCGAAGCTGCCGATTTCCTTGCTGACGTGGGCCAGCAAGGTTTTCTTCAGTTCTTCGTTGGGCTCGACGCCGTTCATGGGGGTGACGAAGGCATAGATGCCCTGGCCCTTGACGTCATGGGGGTAACCGACCACGGCGGCTTCGGCGATGCTGTCGTGCAGTACCAGGGCGCTCTCCACTTCGGCGGTGCCGATGCGGTGCCCGGAGACATTGATGACATCGTCGATACGCCCGGTGATCCAGTAGTCGCCATCTTCGTCGCGGCGGGCGCCATCGCCGGTGAAATAGTAACCGGGATAGGGCTTGAAGTAGGTGTCGACCATCCGTTGCGGGTCGCGGTAGACGCTGCGGATTTGCGCCGGCCAGCTTGATTTCAGGGCGAGCACGCCGCTGCCGGCGCCTTTGATTTCCTTGCCATGCTCGTCCAGCAGCACCGGTTGCACACCGAACATTGGTTTTGTCGCGCAGCCGGGTTTGATGTGTTGGGCACTGACCAGCGGGCTGAGCATGATGCCCCCGGTTTCGGTCTGCCACCAGGTATCGACGATCGGGCAGCGCTGTTCGCCGACGACATTGAAGTACCACTCCCAGGCTTCCGGATTGATCGGCTCACCGACAGTGCCGAGCAATCTGAGGCTGGCACGTGATGTTTCCTTCAACGGTTCTGCGCCTTCGCGCATCAGGGCGCGCAGTGCGGTGGGGGCGGTGTAGAAGATGTTCACTTTGTGCTTGTCGATCACCTGCCAGAACCGCGAGGTGCTCGGGTAGCTCGGCACGCCTTCGAAGATCAGGGTGGTGGCGCCATTGGCCAGGGGCCCGTAGACGATGTAGCTGTGGCCAGTGACCCAGCCGACATCGGCGGTGCACCAGAACACTTCGCCATCGCGGTAGTCCAGCACATATTTGAAGGTCATTGCCGCTTGCAGCAAGTAGCCACCCGTGGTGTGCAGCACGCCTTTGGGTTTGCCGGTGCTGCCGGAGGTGTAGAGGATGAACAGCGGGTCTTCGGCGTCCATCGGCTCGGGCGGGCAGTCGTCGCCGACGTCGCGCAGCGCCTGGTGGTACCAGAGGTCGCGGCCCTCGACCCAGTCCACCGGGTTCTGGGTCCGTTCGACCACGACCACGGTGCTGACATCCGGGCAGCTTTGCAGCGCCTTGTCGACATTGTGCTTGAGCGGCACGAATTTACCTCCGCGCACGCCTTCATCGGCGGTAATCACTGTGCGGCAGTCGGCGTCGAGGATCCGGTCGCGAAGCGAATCCGGCGAGAAGCCACCGAACACCACCGAATGCACTGCACCGATGCGAGTGCAGGCGAGCATGGCGTAGGCGGCTTCAGGGATCATCGGCATGTAGATGCACACCCGGTCGCCTTTCTTCACGCCACGGCTTTTGAGCACGTTGGCCAGGCGGCAGACGTAATGATGAAGTTTCCTGTAGGTGATTTGCGTGGATTCGGCGGGGTCGTCGCCTTCCCAGATGATCGCGGTTTGATCGCCGCGGGTTGCCAGGTGACGGTCAATGCAGTTGTAGCTGACGTTCAGCCGGGCGCCGGCAAACCAGTGGGCTTCACCGGTTTTCAGATCGTAGCGCTGGACGGTCTGCCAGGGTGTGCTCCAGTCGAGGAAGCGGTTGGCCTGTTCGGCCCAGAAGGTGCTGGGGTGCTCGATGGATTCGCGGTACAGGCGGTGATAGTCGTCTTGACTCAGTTGTGCAGCCCGGCGCACGGCATCGGCTTTGGGGAACGTGCTGATATCGAACATGACGGTTCCTTCTTCTTGTTTTGAGGACAAGAGGGGAGCTGCGCGACCCTCGTAGGGGCTGGCTTGCCAGCGAAAGCGGTGTATCAGTCGACATAAGTATTGCCTGATATACCGTCTTCGCTGGCAAGCCAGCTCCTACAAAGGTTAGTACCCGCCGCAGGATTAGCGTCAAGTCAGCCGCGGTGACGCCCGCGGAAGTAGTTGATCAAGCCCTGGGTAGACGCGTCGTCAGCCGGGGTTTCTTCGCTGCCGACCAGGCGGTTGTAGACGCCTTTGCCCAGCTCCTTGCCCAGCTCCACACCCCATTGGTCGAAGGCGTTGATGCCCCAGATCACGCTTTGCACGAAGACTTTGTGCTCGTACATCGCCACCAGTGCACCCAGGCGCCGCGGGCTGATGCGCTCGACCACCAGGGTGTTGCTTGGACGGTTGCCCGGAATCACCTTGTGTGGCGCAAGGCTCTGCACCTGCTCTTCGCTCATGCCTTTGTCACGCAGCTCGGCCTGGGCTTCAGCCAGGGTCTTGCCGAGCATCAGCGCCTGGCTTTGCGACAGGCAGTTGGCATACAGCCACTGGTGGTGGTCGGCCACCGGGTTGAAGCTGACGATCGGCACGATGAAGTCAGCCGGGATCAGTTGGGTGCCCTGGTGCAGCAACTGGTGGTAAGCGTGCTGGCCGTTGCAGCCCACGCCGCCCCAGATTACCGGGCCGGTATCGGTGCTGACGGGAGTACCGTCCTGGCGCACGCTCTTGCCATTGGATTCCATGTCCAGCTGTTGCAGGTGCTTGGTGATGTTACGCAGGTAGTGGTCGTACGGCAGGATCGCGTGACTTTGCGCGCCCCAGAAATTGCCGTACCAGACACCCAGCAGGGCCAGCAGCACCGGCATGTTCTGTTCGAACGGGGTGTTGAGGAAGTGCTGGTCCATGGTGTAGGCACCGGACAGCAGTTCCTTGAAGTTCGACATGCCGATGGCCAGGGCGATTGGCAGGCCGATGGCCGACCACAGCGAGTAACGCCCGCCGACCCAGTCCCACATCGGGAAGATGTTTTCTTCGCGGATGCCGAACGCCACGGCGGCAGCATTGTTGCTCGATACCGCGATGAAGTGACGATGCAGCTCGGCTTCCGAGCCACCCTGGGCCAGGTACCAGGCGCGTGCGGCCTGGGCGTTTTTCAGGGTTTCGAGGGTGTTGAAGGATTTCGACGAGACGATGAACAGGGTGGTCTCGGCGCGCAGCTTCAGCGCCAGTTCATGGAACTCGCTGCCATCGATGTTCGCCAGGTAGTGGCACCGCACACCCTTCTGGGCATAGGCCAGCAGGGCTTCGGACACAAGCTCCGGGCCGAGGAACGAACCGCCGATGCCGATGTTGACCACGTCAGTTATCGGCTTCTCGGAGTAGCCGCGCCACAGGCCATCATGGATACGGCCCACCAGGTCGGTGATCTGGTTCAGCACCTTGTGCACTTCAGGCATCACGTTGACGCCGTTGACCGAAAGCTTGTCGCCGACCGGACGGCGCAGGGCGGTGTGCAGGGCGGGGCGGCCTTCGGAGGCGTTGACGATTTCGCCATCGAACAGCGATTTGATCGCGCCCTTGAGGTCGACTTCGTTGGCCAGGCACACCAGCAGGTCGCGGGTCTGGGCGTTGATCAGGTTTTTCGAATAGTCGAGAAACAGGCCGCAGCTACTAAGAGTGAATTGGGTAAATCGCTGCGGGTCGGCGTTGAAGGCCTCGCGCATGTTGAAATCCTGCATGGCCTGGCGGTGGTCTTTCAACGCTTGCCAGGCGGGCAGGGCGGTCACGTCGTGGGGGGTGCGGTAGTACGCCATCGCTGCGGGTTTCCTTTTACTTGAACTGCCTTTAAGACACTGAAAATACCGGAATGTCCTGACCACTGTCTGGGTGGTACCCGGTTAGCCTGCGTGCACACGATTAAATAGCGCAGGCCGGTAACAGTAAACCCAGAGCGACGATCTGTCTTGGCTTTGTCGGACCTGCGACCGGTACTTTTTTATACCGGCGCGGTCTCGGGGGATATGTAGGGGGGAATTCAGGCGGGGGTATCGAGGTTCAGGTGCAGGTTGTCGATCAAGCGCGTCGTCCCCAGGAACGCCGCCACAAGGATCACCAGGTCTCGATCTTCCGGGGTTGCCGGACGCAGACTCAGGCCATGACGAATTTCCAGGTAGTCGGGGCGCAGGCCCGCAGCTTCCAGCTGTTGCAGCTTGGCGCGGATCAGGGCCGGGTAATCGCGCTCGCCTTGCCTGATCGCTTCGGCGATCTCGCACAGCGTGCGATACACCACCGGTGCCACGGCGCGCTGGTCTTCGGTGAGGAAGCCATTGCGCGACGACAGTGCCAGGCCATCGGCCGCCCGCACTGTCGGCTCGCCAATGATCTGGATCGGCATGTTCAGGTCATGCACCAGCGCGCGAATGACCGCCAGTTGCTGGAAGTCTTTCTGGCCGAAGATCGCCAGGTCCGGCTGGACCATATTGAACAGCTTGCTGACCACCGTTGCCACACCTTCGAAATGTCCCGGACGGCTGGCGCCGCACAGGCCTTCGGACAGTTGCGGGACGCTGACGCGGGTCTGTCCCGCCATGCCGTCGGGGTACATCTCTTCAACAGTTGGCGCGAACAGCAGGTCGCAGCCGGCTTCGAGGAGTTTTTCCTGGTCGGCGGCGAGGGTGCGCGGGTATTTGTCGAGGTCTTCGCCAGCACCGAACTGCAGCGGGTTGACGAAAATGCTCGCGACCACGAAATCCACCCGTTGGGTGGCCTTAGTGATCAATGCGACATGACCGCTGTGCAGGTTGCCCATGGTCGGCACGAAGCCGATGCGCTTGCCTTCACCGCGGGCACGGGCCACGGCGGCCCGCAGTTCGCGGACAGTTTTGACGGTGTTCATGCAGAGAATCCATGTTCGATGCCTGGGAAAGTCGCCGCTTTGACTTCGGTGACATAGGCGCTCAAGGCAGCGTGAATGCTGGTTTGGCCGGTCATGAAGTTTTTCACGAATTTGGGTACGCGACCGGTGATGGACAGGCCCAGCATGTCATGCAGCACCAGTACCTGGCCGTCGGTGTGGTGGCCGGCGCCAATCCCGATGACCGGAATGTTCACGGCCTGGGTAATTTCTTCGGCCAGCTCGCTGGGAACACATTCGAGCAGCAGCATCGCCGCGCCAGCCTGCTCCAGGGCAATGGCATCGGCGCGCATCTGCCGCGCCTGGTTTTCATTGCGACCCTGGACCTTGTAGCCGCCGAGGATGTTCACCGATTGTGGGGTCAGGCCCATGTGGGCACAGACCGGAATGCCTCGTTCCGCCAGCAGGCGGATGGAGTCCGCCAACCACAACGCGCCTTCGACCTTGATCATGTGAGCGCCGGCCTGCATCAGCAGGGCGCTGTTGGTCATGGCCTGTTCCGTGGTGGCGTAGGCCATGAAGGGCAAGTCGGCAAGGATCAAGGCGTCGGTGTTACCGCGTTTGACGGCTGCCACGTGGTACGCCATTTCGGCGGTAGTCACCGGCAGGGTGCTGTCATGACCTTGCAGAACCATGCCGAGGGAGTCGCCCACCAGCAGCACTTCGACACCTGCCTGGTTGCAGGCGTGGGCGAAGGTCGCGTCATAGCAGGTCAGCATGGTGATTTTTTCACCTTTGTGCTTGAGACCTTGCAGAGTGGTCAGGGTGATGGCTGGCATGAAAAGTTCCTCATTCAGGCGCTGTGGAAACTACTGCGAGTAACGCGCGTGATTCTTCGTTAAATACAGGCGCACGGTCTTTTGTCGTGCTTTTAAGGCCTGGATTGCGCCCTTGATGCCGGGATGGCGGCAGCGGGACGCCTATAGTCGTGAGGAGAACGTGGGAAGTCAATTACGTGTGTTACCGCGTTGTTACGTCAGCGGTGTTACCGGGCTTACTGATGCGATTCAGCAGGCTGGGCGGGCTTATCGCGCATTTTCTGTCCTGCGCTCCCACAGGGTTTGTGTCAATTTTTAGTCAGGCGTTCCAGGCCGACGAACGGGCACGCAGCGAGCAATTCTGCCAGGCCGCGGCCATCGGCCAGGCGCAGATCTGCAGGCGCCAATTCCGCCAATGGATACAGCACAAAGGCCCGTTCCTGCATGTGGTAGTGGGGGACTTTGAGGCGAGGCTCGTCGATCAGGCGGTCACCGAACAGCAGGATGTCGAGATCCAGCGTGCGCGGCCCCCAGCGCTCAAGGCGCTCGCGGCCCTGGCCGTTTTCGATTGACTGCAAGGCGTCCAGCAGCTCAAGCGGTGCCAGCGTGCTGTCGAGAGCGGCAACCGCGTTGGTGTAACGCGGTTGGCCGGGCAGCAGCGAGTCGCTTTGATAGAAGGCTGAAACCCCGGCCAGCTGCGATTGCGGCAACTGTGCAAGCGCTTCGATGGCGCTGCGCAGCTGTTCGGCGGGGTCAGCGAGGTTGCTGCCCATGCCGATGTAGATGCGTTCCATTGGTTTATTCGCCCGTGGTGCTCGAAGCGTCCGCTGAGCGCTTGCGCTTGGAGCCGCCGCTGCGGCGACGTTTGCGTGGGCCGCCGGTGCCGTCGTCCTTGCCGCTGAGGTCGCGAATCATGTCGCGACGCTCGCTGTCATTGGCATCCTGATAGTCGGTCCACCATTCGCCCAGGCCATCGGTCTGCTCGCCGGCGCTTTCGCGTAGCAGCAGGAAGTCGTAACCGGCGCGGAAGCGCGGATTGTCCAGCAGCAGGTCGGCACGTTTGCCGCTGCGCCGAGGCAGGCGCTCCTGCATGTCCCAGATCTCGCGGATCGGCAGGGTGAAGCGTTTCGGGATCGCGATGCGCTGGCACTGCTCGGCAATCAATTCGTGCGCGGCTTCCTGCATCGCCGGAATCGGTGGCATGCCACGGTCCTGCAGGCGCAATACGCGCGCCGGCAGGGCAGGCCAGAGCAAGGCGGCAAACAGGAACGCCGGGGTCACCGGTTTGTTCTGCTTGATGCGCAGGTCGGTATTGATCAGGGCTTCGCTGATCAGGGTATGGGTGTAGGTCGGGTTGTATTCCAGTGCCTCGGCGCTGGCCGGGAACAGTGGATCGAACAATTGCAGGTCGACCAGCATTTCAAAGGTGTCGGCAGCGTGTCCGGACAGGAACAGCTTGAGCACTTCTTCAAACAGGCGGGCCGACGGGATCTCGCGCAGCATGGGTGCCAGTTCGCGGATCGGCGTGGCGCTGTGTTTTTCGATGCCGAAATTCAGCTTGGCGGCAAAACGCACGGCACGCAGCATCCGCACCGGATCTTCCTGGTAACGCTGCTTGGGGTCGCCAATCAAGCGGATCAGTTGGTTGCGAATGTCGTGTACGCCGTTGGCGTAATCGAGAATGCGTTCGCTGACCGGGTCGTAATACAGGGCGTTGATGGTGAAGTCACGGCGTTGCGCGTCTTCTTCCAAAGTCCCGTAGACGTTATCGCGCAGGATGCGCCCGCTTTCGTTACTCAAGGATTTATTGTGGTCTTCCTCTTCGTCGTTTTGCGGGTGATTGGCGCGGAAGGTCGCGACTTCGATGATTTCGCGGCCGAAGTGGATGTGCACCAGCTTGAACCGGCGGCCGATGATCCGCGCATTACGGAATTCGGCCCGTACCTGTTCGGGCGTGGCGCTGGTGGCGACGTCAAAGTCTTTCGGCGTGATGCCGAGCAGCATGTCGCGCACACAACCGCCGACCAGATAAGCCTGGTAACCGGCGCCCTGCAGGCGTTCGACGATGTTTACCGCGTAACGGCTGAACTGGCCCTTTTGCAGCGAATGTTGACCGCTGTTGAGCACTTCAGGCGTGCTGCGGATGTGTTGCGTACGACGCAGGGGAGTACGGAATGACTGGAACAGCTTCTTCAGCATGGGATGCACTGTTTGAAGGAATGTTCGGCCAAAACGAAGAATGACCGCATGATGGGCGGGGATTCTAGCATTTAGTCGAGGGATGGTGTAGGACACTGCAGGTTTGAGCTGCAAGCCGCATGCTTCAAGGCAGAAGCGGGCTGATTTGAGGGGTTTCCAGATCGCGGAAACTACAAGGGGAGCCGAAGCTCCCCAAGAAGTAGTTGCATGCTCTATTTTTGTTATTGGTTTCGGGCTTCTTGTTTTTGTTGAGTGCCCTTGCCATGAAGCTTTCCTTCATGACCCTCCCAATCGGGAGTCAAGAGCAAACGGATTGCTTTGGTCGCTGTGCTGCAGTGATCTTGCGATCCAACCAGTTCAGGCTCTGTCTTAAGACAGTTTTTTGTTGTTCTCGGCCTGGTCGTGGGGCAAGCCCCAAATACAACGCCTCTCCAAAAGAATCAGTTAGCTGCGCCTCTCGCCGTCTTGTTTTTATTGTGCGTGAGTCGATTCGTCTTATTTTTATTGTCTTGTTCGTTGCTTGTTATTGTTCTTGTACCAAACATATAGCAGGGTGCGTGCCAACTTTTGCGAACCCCAGTAAAACAAGGGGTTAGGTGCGTTGCTGGGGTAAATGAGGGCCAAAAAAAACCGGGGCTTCGTTACCGTAAGCCCCGGCTTCTGTTACGTGAAAAACCTGAGGTAACAGTTTTTTCACAAAATCATGTGTTACCCGCACATGAGACAGGTGGGGCTCAGCTCTCGCTCGGTACCCCGGTTTTGCGCCGTGGGATGCCCAGGCGCTGACGGCGTTCCCACAGGCACTTGCGACTCACCCCGAGTTTGCGCGCCAGCTCGGTTTCGGTCATGTGATCCTGATGCTCGAGCACGAAGTGCTGGAAGTAGTCTTCCAGGGACAGGTCTTCGGTCGGCTCGTGATTGTTGTTGCCGGCGTTACCGTTGCCCTGTTGTGGGGGCAGGCCGATGAACTCGTCGTCTTCCAGGTCGCCCAGTTCGATGTCGATGCCCAGTAGCTCGGCGGAAATTTCCGGGCTCTCGCACAGGATGACAGCACGCTCGACCGCGTTTTCCAGCTCGCGAACGTTGCCTGGCCAGGAGTAATGACGAATGGCTTGCTCGGCGTCCGGGGCGAACTTCAGGTCTGTGCGGTTGATCCGTGCGCTTTGGCGCGCCAGGAAGGCGTTGGCGATTTCATTGACGTCCGCGCCACGTTCGCGCAGAGCCGGCAGTTTCAGGGCAATCACGTGGAGGCGGTAATACAGGTCTTCACGGAATTGGCCGATCTTCGCCAGGCTCTTGAGGTCGCGGTGGGTCGC
The DNA here is from genome assembly GCF_044744285.1 of Pseudomonas sp. NPDC087336. Classification (NCBI taxonomy): domain Bacteria; kingdom Pseudomonadati; phylum Pseudomonadota; class Gammaproteobacteria; order Pseudomonadales; family Pseudomonadaceae; genus Pseudomonas; species Pseudomonas sp. NPDC087336. The sequence continues at coordinate 92,020 of NZ_JBIUYA010000022.1, forward strand.
AGCGATCAGGCGCACATCGACTTTCTGCGACTGGACCGAACCCACTCGACGAATTTCACCTTCCTGCAGCACGCGCAGCAGGCGCGCCTGGGCTTCCAGTGGCAATTCACCGATTTCATCGAGGAACAGGGTGCCGCCGTCCGCCGCTTCCACAAGGCCGGCACGTCCGGCGCTGGCGCCGGTGAATGCGCCTTTTTCGTGGCCGAACAGTTCGGACTCGATCAGGCTTTCCGGAATGGCCGCGCAGTTCACCGAGATCATCGGCGCCTTGGCCCGCCTGGAGAGGTTGTGCAGGGCGCGCGCCACCAGTTCCTTACCGGTACCGGACTCGCCCTGGATCAGGACATTGGAGTCCGTCGGCGCGACCTTGCGGATCTTGCCATACAGGTCCTGCATCGGTGGGCATGAGCCGATGATGCCGATTTCACCGTTGCTGTTGTCGCTACCGGTTTTGGTCGCGCCATTGGCGACTTTGCCGGCGACCGGTTCACTGCTGGCTTGCGCCGATTGGCGGTCACGCAGGATGCGCGCGACGGCCTGGAGCATTTCGTCGTGGTCGAAAGGCTTGGCGATGTAATCCACCGCGCCCATCTTCATCGAGTCCACCGCCGAGCGCAGGCTGGCATAGCTGGTCATGATCAGCACCGGCGTGCCCTGGCCAAGCTTGATCAACTCGGTACCCGGCGCGCCCGGCAGGCGCAGGTCACTGACGATCAGGTCGAACGTGGGAATGGTGAAGCGTTCTTGTGCTTCCTGCACTGAACCGGCTTCGCTGACCTGGTACTGGTTGCGTTCCAGCAGGCGGCGCAAGGCGGAGCGGATAATGGTTTCGTCTTCGACGATCAAAATGTGCGGCATTGATTCGATACTCTCGACGGTCTCAGTTCACAGCGGACGTCGCTTCGACATGACGCGGTAAGGTCACCCGGATACGGGTACCGCGTTGGCTCTGAACATCAGCCGGGCTGTCGATGGTGATTTGTCCATAATGCTCTTCAACGATGGAATAGACCAGTGCAAGGCCCAGACCGGTACCTTCACCCGGGTCCTTGGTGGTGAAGAAGGGTTCGAACAATCGATCCATGATGCTCGAGGGAATGCCGCTGCCTTCGTCTTCCACGATCAGGTCGACCGTGTGTTCGCCGGCTTCGCTCTTGACCCGCACCGCGCTGCCGGGAGGCGAGGCGTCACGGGCGTTTGAGAGCAGGTTGATCAATACCTGGGCGAGCCGCTGCGGATCGCCTTCGACCCAGTGATCGGGGTCGCACAGGTTGTAGAACTGCACTTCGAAATTGCGCCGGTTCAGGGCCAGCAGGCCGATGGCGTCCTGGGCCACTTCGGCCAGACAGACGGGCTCGTCGCTGTGCTGGTGGCTGCCGGCATGGGCGAAGCTCATCAGCGACTGCACGATGCGCGAGACGCGCTTGGTCTGTTCGAGGATCTGCCCGCTGATTTCCTTGAGTTCGCCGTCTTCCTCGCGCTCTTCGCGCAGGTTCTGCGCCAGGCAGGCGATGCCGGTGATCGGGTTGCCGATTTCATGGGCCACGCCCGCGGCCAGGCGACCGATGCTGGCCAGGCGCTCGGAATGCACCAGTTTGTCTTCGAGCATCTGGGTTTCGGTCAGGTCTTCCACCAACAGCACCAGGCCACTGTTGCCCGGTGCGAGCGGTTCGTCGATCGCCGCCTTGTGCAGGTTCAGCCAGCGGGTCTGGCCGTCGAGGGCCAGGTGCTGTTTGTGCAAGTGCTCATCCGGAACGTTGATGAAGCCTTGCAGCAGCGCTTTCCACGGATCGGCAATGGTGCTCAGGCGCGAACCTACCACACGCTGCGCGGCGATCCCGGTCAATTCCTCCATGGCTTTGTTCCACATGAGGATTTCCTGGTCCTTGGCCAGCGAGCAGACGCCCATCGGCAACTCCTGCAGGGTCTGGCGGTGATAGCGACGCAGGGCGTCGAGCTCGGCGGCCAGGCCGGTCAGGCGCGAATGGTAGTCCTCGAGGCGGCTTTCAATGAAGTGGATGTCCTCGGTGACATAGTTTTCGCCGCCGGCCTTGTAGGGCAGGAACGTCTCGACCATGTCCTGGGCCACGCTCGGCCCCATCAGGCCGGACAGGTTGGCTTCGATCCGGTCGCGCAAGCGGCGCAAGGCGTACGGTCGACGCTCGTCGAAGGGCAGGTAGAGATCGCGCAGGGCCTGCTCGACTTCCTTCTGCGCCGCCTTGGCACCCAGCGGTTTGGCCAGCTGGGTGGCGAATTCCTGGGGCGAGGCGGCGTGCAGTTCCCGGCGTTGCGGGCGGCGTACGTTGTCCACGGCACAGGCTTCGGCGGCGCTGGCCTCTTCGGTGCTGGCATTGGTGAACAGCGAAATCAGGGTGAACATCAGTACGTTGGCGGCCAGGGAGGCGATCGCGGCCATGTGCCAACTGGTGTCGTCGAGCACGTAGATCATGTTCAACAACGGTATGTAGAAGCCCTGCAGGTTACCGACCAGCGGTAGCAGCATGGTCACCAGCCACACCAGGATCCCGGCCAGCAGCCCGGCGATGAAGCCGCGACGGTTGGCGGTCGGCCAATACAGGACCGACAGCACGCCCGGCAGGAATTGCAGCGTGGCCACGAAGGCGACGATGCCGAGGTTGGCCAGGTCTTGCTCGGCGCCCAGCAGCAGGTAGAAACCGTAGCCGGCCATGATGATGGCGACGATCAGGGCGCGACGGGTCCATTTCAGCCAGCGGTAGATGTTGCCTTCGGCTGGTGGCTGGTACAGCGGCAGCACCAGGTGGTTCAGGGCCATGCCGGACAAGGCCAGGGTGGTGACGATGATCAGGCCGCTGGCAGCGGAGAGGCCGCCGACATAGGCCAGCAAAGCCAGGGCCTTGCTGTTGGCCGCGATGCCGATGCCGAGGGTGAAATATTCCGGGTTGGTGGTGGCGCCGAGCTTCAGGCCGGCCCAGAGAATCAGCGGCACCGCCAGGCTCATCAGCAGCAGGAACAGTGGCAAGCCCCAGCTCGCGCTGACCAGCGAGCGCGGGTTGAGGTTTTCGGTGAAGGTCATGTGGTACATGTGCGGCATGACGATCGCCGAGGCGAAGAACACCAGCAGCAGCGTGCGCCAAGGGCCTTCCTGCAGTGGCGTGTGCAGCGCGGCCAGGGCGGTCTGGTTTTGCAGCAGCCACAATTCCAGCTGTTGCGGGCCGTCGAATACGCCATACAACGCATAGAGGCCAACGCCGCCGAGGGCGATCAGCTTGATCACCGATTCGAAGGCAATCGCGAACACCAGGCCTTCATGTTTTTCCCGGGTGGCGATGTGCCGGGAGCCGAAGAAAATCGTGAACAGCGTGATCAGCGCGCAGAAACTCAACGCCACGCGATGCTGTACCGGCTCGCGGGTGAGGATGCCGATGGAGTCGGCGACCGCCTGGATCTGCAACGCCAGCAGGGGCAGTACCCCGACCAGCATGAAAATCGTGGTCAGCGCGCCAGCCCAGGTGCTGCGAAAGCGGAACGCGAACAGGTCGGCCAGGGACGACAGCTGATAGGTGCGGGTGATCTTCAGGATCGGATACAGCAACACCGGTGCCAGCAGAAACGCGCCGGAAACCCCCAGGTAGCTGGACAGGAAGCCGTAGCCATACTGATAGGCCAGGCCCACGGTGCCATAAAATGCCCAGGCACTGGCGTAGACCCCCAGCGACAGGGTGTACGTCAGCGGGTGGCGAATGATCGCCCGCGGGATCATGCCCCGTTCGCTGACCCAGGCCACGCCGAACAGCACCGCCAGGTACGCGGCGCTGATCAGGATCATCTGGGTCAGGCTAAAGCTCATCGGCATCTTTTTGGCTCTGCAGGATGAAGGTCACGACGATCAGGATCAGCCAGAGCAGATAAGGGCGATACCAGGCGCCAGTGGCGTCGATCCACCAATCCATGATGGCTGGGGAAAACAGATAAATCCCCACTACCAGGAGCAGGACCAAGCGATAGATGTACATCCCGGCCTCTCTTTTTTATGCCCGTGCCCGAAAACGTGCGGCGATGGTAACGGATGGGCGCGCCACTGCAAGCACGATCACTGTAGCTGCGCCTCGGGCAGGCTCAGTGTGCGCGGGATCGACAGGGCGTCCCAGTGGGCAATGCCCCAGTCCAGCACTTCCCGCGGCGTGGCGCAGGCCAGCTCGGCACCGGGCTTTTGTCCCAGGGCGCGCAGGGCTCGCAGCAACAACGGTGAAGCCTGGTCTTCGGTCAGCGGCGGTGAGCGGTAGGACTTGCCGAGCTTGTTGCCATCAGGTTGGGTAATCAGCGGGATGTGCAGGTACCGCGGCTGGCGCAGGCCGAGCAGCTCCTGCAAATAGAGCTGGCGCGGCGTGGAATCGAGCAGGTCGGCACCGCGCACGATGTCAGTGATGCCTTGCCAGGCATCGTCCAGGACCACCGCCAGTTGATAAGCATAGAGCCCGTCGCGCCGGCGAATCACGAAATCGCCGACATCCCGGCCCAGATGCTGATGGAACTCGCCCTGCACCCGATCAATGAAGTGGTAGTCCAGCTCGGGGACGCGAACGCGAATGGCGGCATCTTCGGTGCCGTGTCCGGCATTGCGGCACAACCCTGGATAAATGCCGTGGTACGGCTCCAGTTGTTTGCGCGAGCAGGTACAGGCGTAGGCCAGGCCTTGGTTGAAAAGGCGATTGAGCACTTCGGCGTAGGCCTCGTGGCGGTCGCTCTGGCGGACCATCTCGCCATCCCACTCGAAACCGTAACTCTCCAGGGCCTTGAGGATTGCCGCCTGGGCACCGGGTTCTTCCCGGGGCGGGTCGAGGTCTTCCATGCGCATCAGCCAACGGCCACCCACCGAGCGGGCGTCGAGGTAGGAAGCCAGTGCGGCGACCAGCGAGCCGAAATGCAGGTGGCCACTGGGCGTGGGCGCAAAGCGCCCGATGTAGGCGGGGGAGGTGATGGCGGTCATGAATGCATTTAAAGCCAAAAAAACATCAGAAACAAAAACGGAGCGTTCGCACGCCCCGTTCTTCGTTCAAGTCGCGATTATTTGCCGACTTGCTTTTCCTTGATTTCCGCCAGTGTCTTGCAGTCGATGCACAAGTCAGCGGTAGGGCGTGCTTCAAGGCGCTTGACGCCAATCTCGATGCCGCAGGATTCACACCAGCCGTACTCTTCGTCTTCGATCAACTGAAGCGTCTTGTCGATCTTCTTGATCAACTTGCGCTCACGATCGCGGGCTCGAAGCTCGAGAGCGAACTCTTCTTCCTGGCTGGCACGGTCTGCCGGGTCAGGGAAGTTGGCCGCTTCGTCCTTCATGTGGTCCACGGTCTTGTCGACACCTTCCATCAGCTCTTTTTTCCACTGATTCAGAACCTTGGTGAAGTGCTTGCGCATGGGCTCGCCCATGTACTCTTCGCCAGCTTTCTGAACATAGGGCTCGAAGCCGCTGATCGCCTGATTCGCTTGTTGCTTTGCTTGGGTGGACATGAAATAGACCGCCTCTACTCTTGTAATCCATCTGCGCAGGATTGCTCCATCACCGGCACCTGCCGGCCCTGCGGCTGCAAGCGGGCGAACTTACCAGATCAAATCAGACCGCGCTACTCCCGGATGTCGAGGCCGCGGCCCGCGGTGCTTGCAAATGATGGCAAAGCATTGCCTGGTGGTTCTGGAACCCTGCTCAATTAATGATTTTAGTCAAACCCTGAGCACTCGCTCAGCTCGTTTGTACCTGGGTCATAAGGCCTCTGACCGCTTTAGGTTCTCGCTCGTTCCTGCGCTTGGGTAGAATCGTTTCTTTTCCCTGTTGAAGGAAGGCCAATGGCTCAGTCCTACAGTGCCCGCAGTCGCGCGATCGAACCTTTTCATGTCATGGCGTTGCTGGCGCGGGCCAATGAATTGCAGGCTGCCGGTCACGATGTGATCCACCTGGAAATCGGCGAACCGGACTTCACCACCGCCGAGCCGATCATCCGCGCCGGGCAGGCTGCGCTGGAAGGGGGCAAGACGCGTTACACCGCCGCCCGCGGTATCCCCGAACTGCGCGAGGCCATTTCGGGCTTTTATCAGCAGCGTCATGGCTTGAACATCGACCCGCGACGCATCCTCATCACCCCCGGCGGTTCCGGTGCGTTGTTGCTGGCCAGTGCCTTGCTGGTCGATCCGGGCAAACACTGGCTGCTGGCCGACCCGGGTTACCCATGTAATCGGCACTTCCTGCGCCTGGTGGAAGGGGCCGCGCAGCTGGTCCCGGTAGGTCCGGAGGTGCGTTATCAACTGACACCGGACCTGGTTGAGCGGCATTGGGATCACGACAGTGTGGGCGCGCTGGTGGCTTCCCCGGCCAACCCGACCGGCACCATCCTCAACCGCGACGAACTGGCGGGGCTGTCCCAGGCCATCAAGCAGCGTCACGGTCACCTGGTGGTGGACGAGATCTACCATGGCCTGACTTACGGCACCGATGCGGCCAGCGTGCTCGAAGTCGACGACAGTGCCTTTGTGCTAAATAGTTTTTCCAAGTATTTCGGCATGACCGGCTGGCGTCTTGGCTGGCTGGTAGCGCCGGATGCGGCGGTGAGTGAGCTGGAAAAGCTTGCGCAAAACCTCTACATCAGCGCACCAAGCATGGCCCAGCACGCGGCGTTGGCCTGTTTCGAGCCGGCCACCATTGCGATCCTGGAAGAGCGACGCGCCGAATTCGGTCGTCGACGGGACTATCTGCTGCCTGCCTTGAGAGATCTGGGTTTCGGTATCGCCGTTGAGCCGGAAGGCGCGTTCTATCTGTACGCCGATATCAGCAAGTTCGGCGGCGATGCCTTCGCGTTCTGCCGTCATTTCCTCGAAACTGAACATGTCGCGATCACCCCCGGACTGGACTTCGGCCGCTACCAGGCCGGGCACCACGTGCGGTTTGCCTACACCCAAAGCCTCGAACGCTTGCAGGAAGCGGTGGAGCGTATCGGTCGTGGTCTGCGGAGCTGGCAAGGCTAATGCTTTTTCATCCCCCCCTCGAAGAGGGTCGGCTGATACGCCGCTACAAGCGTTTTCTCGCCGATATCGAAACCGTCGATGGCGAGTTGCTGACCATTCACTGCCCGAACACGGGCTCGATGCTCAATTGCCAGGTCGAAGGCGGGCAGGTCTGGTTCAGTCGCTCCAATGACCCCAAGCGCAAGTTGCCCGGCACCTGGGAAATCGGCGAAACCCCGCACGGACGCCTGTTTTGCGTAAATACCGGGCGGGCCAATGGCTTGATCGAAGAAGCGTTGCGGGCGGGGGTGATCGGCGAGTTGAACGGCTTCACCGAGCTGAAACGCGAAGTCGCTTACGGACAGGAAAGCAGCCGCATCGATTTCCGTCTCGAGTACCCGAGCGGGCACGCGTACGTGGAAGTCAAAAGCGTCACCCTGGGTTATGACGGCACGCCTGTGGCGGCGTTTCCCGATGCGGTGACCCAGCGCGGGGCCAAGCATTTGCGTGAATTGGCCCATCTGGCCCGGGACGGGATTCGCGCGGTGCAGTTGTACTGCGTCAATCTCAGTGGCATCGAAGCTGTGCGACCGGCAGAAGAAATCGATTCGGCCTACGCACAGGCCTTGCGTGAGGCGGTGGCGTGCGGGGTTGAAGTGCTGGCCTACGGCGTACGCCTGACCCACGAGGAAATGGTGGTGGACCGCCGTCTTGACGTATTGCTCGGCGGTTAGAGGCTGACCCAGATGCCCTGTGCGTCTTCGCGGCAATCGACCCGGGTCAGCGATTGCCCCGCACAGGGGCCGGCAACACATTCGCCGTCCTCGATCAGGAACAGGGCGCCATGGGTGGCGCACTGGATCAGGCTGTTGCTCGGGTCGAGGAACTGGTCCGGGGTCCACTCGAGCCCGACGCCACGGTGCGGGCAGCGATTGATATAGACGTAAACCTGGCCGCCCCGGCGCACGGCGAAGAGTTTTTGGCCGTCGATGTCGAAACCGCGGCTGCTGGCGTCGGTCAACTCAGTGCCTGTACAAAGAAATTTCATGCTGATCCTCAGGTCGCGAGCAGTGATCAATAGCTGAATTGCCCAATGCAAACCAGTGCCAGGTGCTCAGGATACTTGTTGCAGCGCTGCACGACTTTTCCACAGGCAAAAAAAAGACCCGGCAAGAGCCGGGTCAAATAACCGTGATTAGCCTGATGAGGAGATAATCTGAGAGTCCGAACCAAGGGCTTTTCAGAATATCGACCAGTCTCGCGACCAGTTGTGATAATCATATCGATTCTCATTACCAAGTCAACAGGTGATTTCCCATTTGTTCGAATCCTGTCGCACGCTTGTGCCAAGTCCTTGTATTCATTGGGTTCTGCCTGTCGTTTTCAGTGCGCTCAACTGTGTAACCTGTTTATTCAGCAGGTCGATACGTCGGGCCATGCTTTCGATCAGGCTGTTGGCAATCTTCGGATTGCTCTGGGTGAGGCTCAAGAACTGATCCTTGGGAATGCGCATGATGGTGCAGGGTTCGCTGGTGATCACCGTGGCGTTGCGTTTCTCGCCGGTAAACACGGCCATGGCGCCGAAAATCTCGTCCTTGGGCACATCGCCCACCTTCACGCCATCGACAAACGCTTCGGCGTGGCCGTCGATGATGACGAACACATGGTCCGCCTCATCGCCCTGATGGATCAGCATGTCGCCGCTGGTAACGCGCTGGAAGCCGTTGGTGGCGCGAAATTCCGGCTGCTGTAGGCGCGCCACGGCATCGGACAGCAGGGCGGTCTGGCCCGCCATGTACTGCAGGAACAGCTCCGAGCGGGCCGGATCGGCATAGATGTGCTGGAACACCTGCGATCGAAGGTAGGGTGTCAGTGCCAGGGGCGTCTTGCTGCACAAGCGACAGCGGGGCAAGCCCGCGTCCTGGCGCAGGCCGATCAGATCGCCCCGCTGCAGATAGAACAGCGCGCGATCATCGATACAGCCGTGCAGCCGGCCGTTATCCAGCATGAACAGTTGATCGGTGGATAATGCGGCGGCGAGGTCGTCTACGGCAGGAAATTCGACGGTGGGCCCACTCGGTGCCAAACCCTGCAACAGTCGGGCGGGGATGTGTTGCAGGCGATTGATCAGTGTTTCGGCGTAAGCCGGTTGTTCCCCAAGTAGGTACATGGCGAGCGGTACTCGTTCAGTTCTTGTGGCGTGACGAGATGGCTTCGAGTTGTTTGTTCAAGGCTTCCTTGCGTTCGGCTGGAATGTCATTCCAGTGCACGTCCATCAAGGCGCCTTCGATCGCGTACAACAACACCTTGGAGGCCCGGAACCCGCGCGTGCGCACGGCCCGATAAGCGTCCACCGCCCCCAGGCGACGCAAGTCCGAGGCGCTGTGGATGCCCACTGCATGCAGCCATTGCGCCGACGTCTTGCCAAGATTCTTCAGGTGTTGCAGTTCATCATTCATCAAGCCTCCTTGCGATGGCCGAATGGTGCGTGGGCAAGCTTCTGAGGAGTGTAGCCATCAGCAGGAAAAGCGTGATTGTTTGCTCAGTTTTGATGCAAACGCTTCTAAGAGGCAGTTGACAGTAGGGCTGCTAAAAGCGTGGAAAAGGAGGGGGGGTAGCGATCAAATTGCCCGATTTTCGAGCAAGGTCGTCCAGAGTCGAGCGCAAAGCAGGGGCGCTGGACTTGTCATTTCAGACTGGCGGTCAGCGGGTGCGATAACGCAGGCGCGTACCGAAGTTCATCGACATCAGGATTTCGTCGGCGCTCAGTTCCACCGGAAAGTAGGCGCCGGAAATCTGTGCGTGGGCCAGGCTCGCACCTTCGAGCGAAGCGTTGCGAAAATCGATGCCGCGCAGATCGGCGGAGCGGAAATAGGCGTCGGTGAAGTCGATGCCGTCGGCGTCCAGTTCGCGCAGGTCCAGGCCACGGAAATCACCACCGACCATGTCGATAGTCCCGTGCTGGGGGCGCTCTTTATTGAAACCGGCGATATCGTCTTTGTGCAGCAAGGCATACAGCGGGGTGTCGAGCAGTTTGGGCTGGCTCATGTCACGTCACCTGTTGGATTTATGACGCCAGTATAGTGCCAGTATTTGAAGGCCGTGAAGCCGGGTCAGGCTTCACGGCGCAAATGCCCCTTATAGGCCGGGCAGGCGCTGGCGAATCTGTTCCACCACCGTGTCGAGGGTTCCACTTTCGTTGGTCTGCACGCGCTTGCTGCAGAGGATTTCTGCGGGTGTCAGTGCTTCACGACTGGCTTGCTGGGCTTCGATAACGGCCAAGGTGGCGTCGGACGGATCCTTTTTGTCTGCCTGGCGCAGGGCCAGCCAGCTCTCGATCACTGCTTGCGGTGCATTGCAGTCAAGGATCAGGAAAGGCGCGCCGGTGGCCTCGGCCACTTTCGCCGCGTTGTCACGCTGCTCATGCTTGAGGTAAGTGGCATCGACCACCACAGGGAACCCGGCGTGCAGGATCTGTCCTGCAATTTCGTGCAGGCGCTGGTAGGTCGCGGCGCTGGCGTCGGCACTATATATGCCGGCTTGCAGGTCATTGGCGACGGTTTGCTCGCCGAACAGGCGTTTGCGCTCCACATCGGAGCGCAGGCGAATCGCCCCCAGTGCTTCCACCAGGCGCATGGCCACGTGGCTTTTGCCAACGGCGGAAACACCGTGGGTAATGGCCATGAAGCGCGACGGGATGGTGCTGTAGCTTTCCGCCAGGTTGGCGTAGTTGCGGTATTGGCGCAGCGTGGTGGCGCGCTGCACCGCAGTGGCCTCGGCCGGCATGCTGAACAGGGTGACCTTGGCACGCACCAGTGCGCGGTAGGCTTTATAGAAGTTCAGCAGTTCCAGGCCCTGGTAATCGCCGGTCAGTTCCAGGTATTGGCTGATGAATCGACGCGCCAGGCACTTGAGGCCGCGGTCTTCCAGGTCCATCGCCAGGAAGGCGATGTCGGCGTACACATCGGTGAAGCGGAACGGTTCGTTGAACTCGATGCAGTCGAAGATCACCACGCGGCCGTCGATCACAGTGGCGTTGCCCAAATGGATGTCGCCATGGCATTCGCGAATGAAACCCTCGGCCTTGCGTTGGGCAAACAGTGGCTTGAGGCGTTCGAAGCTGCTTTCGGCCCAGGCCTGCAGGGCGTCCAGCTGCAGCAGGTCGGCCTTGTCGCTTAGGAAGGGGCGAATCTGCTCGAAGTTCTGCCGTACAGGGGCCATGACACTGTCCGCGGTCCCGGCTTCGTGTTCAGCCGGCACTCGCGGGGCGTCCAAGTGGAAGCGGGCGATTTGATCAGCCATCTGGTCGATGTGCGCGGGTGTCAGTTCGCCGTTGGCTTGCAGCGTGCTGAGTAATCCGTCCTGGGCAAACTGGCGCATTTTCAACGCGTACTCGATGGCCGGACCTTCGCCACCCAGTTGTGGCGCTTCGGCGCTACCGGTGATCGGTAACACTTCGAGGTAAAGATCCTCGGTCAGGCGCTGGTTCAGGCGCAGCTCTTCAGCGCAGAAATGCCCCCGGGCTTCAAGGGTGGTGAAGTCGAGGAAGCCGAAGTTCATCGGCTTCTTCACTTTATAAGCAAAGGGGCCGGTAAGCACGACCCAGGAAATGTGGGTCTCGATGACCTTGAATCCATCTACAGGATGCGGGTAGAGGGCCGGGTTTTGCAGAGCGGCGATCAGGGACTGGCTCACAGGCGATCCTTAAGAGTCGGAAAAATTCAGGCGGTCATTATGGCGTCTAGCCAGCCTAACGCAAACTCGCGGGCCTCCTGTTGAGGATGAATAAAGTGCGTATAATCCGCCGCCATGACTCGTACTCGAACCCCCCGTACCCCAAAGAAACCCCCCTCCAGAGGCCTGCGGCCCTGGCTGGGCTGGGCCCTTAAACTCAGCCTGGTCGGCCTTGTGGTGCTGGCCGGGTTCGCCGTTTACCTCGATGCCATCGTGCAGGAGAAGTTCTCCGGCAAGCGCTGGATGATTCCGGCCAAGGTCTACGCGCGTCCGCTCGAGCTGTTCGTCGGACAAAAGCTGAGCCGGGATGATTTTCTCACCGAGCTCGATGCCTTGGGCTATCGACGTGAAAGCGTGGCCAACGGTCCGGGTGCGGCCTCGGTCAGCGGCAATACCGTCGATCTGAACACCCGTGGCTTCCAGTTCTATGAAGGCATGGAGCAAGCGCAACCGGTGCGAGTGCGTTTCTCCGGTGATTACGTGGCCGAACTGTCGGGGACCAAGGGTTCGAAGTTGTCGGTGGTCCGTCTGGAACCGCTGCTGATCGGCGGCCTGTACCCGAAAAACCTCGAAGACCGGATCCTGATCAAGATCGATCAGGTGCCGCCGTATTTGCTCGAGACCCTGGTCGCTGTCGAAGACCGTGATTTCTACCACCACTTTGGTGTCTCGCCAAAGTCGATTGCCCGGGCGATCTGGGTCAACGGCTCGTCGGGTCGCATGCGTCAGGGCGGTAGTACCCTGACCCAGCAACTGGTCAAGAACTTCTACCTGACCAACGAGCGCAGCCTGACCCGCAAGTTGAACGAAGCCATGATGGCGTTGCTGCTTGAGCTGCACTACGACAAGCGAGAAATCCTCGAGGCTTACCTCAACGAAGTGTTTGTCGGCCAGGACGGCCAGCGCGCGGTGCACGGGTTCGGGCTGGCCAGCCAGTTCTTCTTCAGCCAGCCACTGGCCGAGCTGAAGTTGCATCAGGTGGCCTTGCTGGTCGGCATGGTCAAGGGACCGTCCTCCTACAATCCGCGCCGGTATCCGGAGCGTGCACTTGAGCGGCGCAACCTGGTGCTCGATGTGCTGCAGGAGCAGGGCGTTGCCACGGCCGAGCAAGTCGAAGCCGCGAAGAAAATGCCGCTGGGCGTGACCAAGCGCGGCAGCCTGGCGGACAGCTCGTTCCCCGGTTTCCTTGATCTGGTCAAGCGCCAGCTGCGTGAAGACTACCGCGACGAAGACTTGACCGAAGAGGGGCTGCGGATCTTTACCAGCTTCGATCCGATCCTGCAGATGAAGGCCGAAGCGTCGGTCAACGACACGTTCAAGCGCCTGTCTGGCCGCAAGGGCTCGGATGAGGTCGAGGCGGCCATGGTCGTGACCAACCCGGAAACCGGCGAGGTGCAGGCCATGATCGGCAGTCGCCAGGCCAGCTTTGCCGGATTCAACCGGGCGCTGGACGCAGTGCGACCGATCGGCTCGTTGATCAAGCCGGCGGTTTACCTGACGGCGCTGGAAAAACCAAGCCAGTACACATTGACCAGTTGGCTGTCGGACGACTACTTCTCGGTCAAGGGCGCGGACGGCCAGGTCTGGAAGCCGCAGAACTATGATCGCCGCTCCCACGGCACGGTTTTCCTTTATCAAGGGCTGGCGCACTCCTACAACTTGTCGACCGCACGCCTGGGCCTGGCCGTGGGTGTGCCGAATGTCCTCAAGACTCTCGGGCGCCTGGGTGTCAGCCGCGAGTTCCCGGCCTTCCCCTCGATGTTGCTGGGCGCCGGCGGCATGACCCCGATCGAAGTGGCGACCATGTACCAGACGCTCGCCAACGGTGGCTTCAATACGCCAATGCGCGGGATTCGCAGCGTCCTGACGGCCGAAGGCGAACCGCTCAAGCGTTATCCGTTCCAGATCCAGCAGCGTTTCGACCCGGCGTCGATCTACCTGATCCAGAGCGCCATGCAGCGCGTGATGCGTGAAGGTACTGGCAGCTCGGTCTACAACGTGTTGCCGAAGACCTTGACCCTGGCCGGCAAGACCGGGACCAGCAACGACTCGCGAGACAGTTGGTTTGCAGGTTTCAGTCAGGACTTGCTGGCGGTGGTCTGGTTGGGGCGCGACGACAACGGCAAGACACCGTTCACGGGTGCCACCGGTGCGTTGCAGGTCTGGACCAGCTTCATGCGCAAGGCCGACCCGTTGCCGCTGGACATGCCGCAGCCGGATAATATCGTTCAGGCCTGGGTCGACTCGCGAACCGGCCAAGGCTCCGACGCCGGTTGCCCCGGCGCCGTGCAGATGCCGTATATTCGCGGCAGTGAACCGCCTCCCGGTCCCGCTTGTGGTGGCGAAAGCCCGATCAACGGTGAAACGGTGATGGATTGGGTCAAGGGCTGGATGAATTAAGCAAAGAGGGTTTCAAGTGAACAAGTGGTTGATTCCAGCGGTTACCGCCGTGGCTTTGCTCAGCGGTTGTTCTTCGGTACAGCGCGGCTCGATTCCGGTGGTGGATTCCGGTACCAAGGTTTCCAATAGCGAGCGCGTTTCGGCGAACGGCGGCTACCGTCAGACGACGGTAAAACGTCCTGTGCAATCCCAGGCCCAGGAAATTCCACAAGGCGATACCGGTGTTGTCGTGATGGTGCCAGGGGGTGGTGCGGTGACGTCGGCGCCAATCAGCACCAGCCCGATTACGCCAGGTCCGATTACGCCAGGCCCGATTACGCCAGGCCCGATCGATACCTCGCCGATCCAGTCCGCACCGGTCAATCAGGGCAGCTACAGCATGCCTTCGACGCCGAGCGGGATTCCGTCGGCCAGTTCCGGTGGCCTGTCCGCCGACGAACAACTGGACGGTCCGGTGCTGGCCCTGTTGACCACCGCGCAGCAGCAACAGGCCAGCGGCGACCTCAATGGCGCTTCTTCCAGCCTCGAGCGTGCCCAGCGTGTCGCCCCGCGTGAGCCGCAAGTGCTCTATCGCCTGGCGCAAGTGCGCATGGCCCAAGGTGATGCGCCGCAGGCCGAGCAATTTGCTCGCCGTGGCCTGACCTTCGCCAACGGGCGTCCGGCACTGCAGGCCAGCCTGTGGGAGCTGATCGCCCAGGCGCGTGAGAAGCAGGGCGACTCCGCGGGCGCAGCACTGGCTCGTCAGAAAGCCAAGGTTACTTCGTGATGGATGTACGTTTTCCAAAGATTGCCGATCAGCTGCTGCTGATCGAACGTGAATTGCGGGTGCAAGGGTGGTGGGATGAAGTCCCGCCATCCGCTGAAGCGCTGTCCAGCGTCGAGCCGTTTTCGGTCGATACGCTGGACTTTGAGCAGTGGCTGCAATGGATCTTCCTGCCGCGCATGAAAGCAATCCTGGAGCAGGATCTGCCCTTGCCGAATGCATCGGGGATTCAGGAGATGGCCGAAATGGTCTTTGCCGGGCGCAATGTCCAGGGCAAGGATCGGCAGCTGCAGGTTTTGCTCAAAGAGTTCGATCAACTGATCACCGCTTCGCGCTGAACCCCGATCCGCTGTACTCGACAGCTCCTACGAGCAGTTATCCGCAATCTGTTTTTGCGTTTCGCCGATGCGCTCCTGACGCTGGGAGCCATCAAGACGCCGCATCTGTCCATCCACTTCCTCTCTCAAACGTGGATTATTCTGCAATTGCGCCAGATTGGTTCGCGCTTGTTCGCAGAAAGCCTTGAGCTGGTTTTGTTGCTCTGTCACCTGCTTCTTCACCGACTTGTTGATCGCCTGTTGGTCGCCAATGGCGCCGCTGTGTGCGGTAGTGCCCGGCTTGCCGGGGGAGGAGGCGGGCGTGACGACAGTAGTGGCTGGCTGATCCCGAGGCGGTTGAGCATCGAAATGGGTAACGCCCTGGGTGTCGACCCACTTGTAAATCTGCGCGGCCATGGACGGCGGGCTGAGGGCGATCATCAGGCCGGCGATGAGGAAGTGCGTACGCATGCCAATTCCTTGTCAAAAGTTGCGCAATTGAAGCTAACACGCAGGGGGTTTACGGGTTTTTTCTTGCGTTCTCATGTGGTTAGTAGAATAAACCTCATAGACGACTTGACTTGCAAGGGACGAAACAGAAGAATCCAAAGTCCGCTGTAGAGGGACTGCCAGAAGCAGACCCACTCGGCAGATCATGAGGCGCACATCCGCGCCGACCTGTTACACCCGCAACGCGTTACCTCGCGCTGGGTGGGAAAAGCCCGCAACACTTGGGACGATCCCAATACTTGCTCAGTCAGTGCTGACGTAGTCGGCGACCACCGTCGCTCATGCTCTGCTGAGAAGTAAACCTATTAAGACCCGTCCTTTTGTGGGCGGTATTCTGGCGTTTTAGAGGTGAACAACGTGGAGCTTTTATCTGGCGGTGAGATGCTCGTCCGCTTTTTGCGCGACGAAGGCGTCAAATATATCTACGGGTACCCGGGTGGTGCTCTTCTTCATGTCTACGATGCCTTGTTCAAAGAACCGGAAGTGACCCACATCCTGGTTCGTCACGAGCAGGCTGCGACCCATATGGCTGACGGCTACGCCCGTGCCACCGGTAAAGCCGGCGTGGTACTGGTGACCTCCGGTCCGGGCGCAACCAACGCCATCACCGGTATCGCCACGGCCTACATGGACTCCATTCCGATGGTGGTGATTTCTGGCCAGGTGCCTAGCACCATGGTCGGTACCGACGCTTTCCAGGAAACCGACATGATCGGTATCTCCCGGCCGATCGTGAAACACAGCTTCATGATCAAGCACGCGTCGGAAATCCCGGAAGTCATGAAGAAGGCTTTCTACCTGGCGCAATCCGGTCGTCCTGGTCCGGTCGTTGTCGACATTCCGAAAGACATGACCAACCCGGCCGAGAAGTTCGAATACGTCTTCCCGAAAAAAGCCAAGCTGCGCTCCTACAGCCCAGCCGTTCGCGGCCACTCGGGACAAATCCGCAAGGCGGCAGAAATGCTCCTGGCGGCCAAGCGTCCTGTGCTGTATTCGGGCGGTGGCGTCATCCTGGGGGGTGGCTCCGCGCCGCTCACCGAATTGGCGAAGATGCTCAACCTGCCAGTGACCAACACCCTGATGGGCCTGGGCGGTTACCCTGGTACCGACCGTCAGTTCATCGGCATGCTGGGCATGCACGGCAGCTACACCGCCAACCTGGCGATGCACCATGCTGACGTGATCCTGGCCGTCGGCGCACGTTTCGACGACCGCGTCATCAACGGCGCATCGAAGTTCTGCCCGAACGCCAAGATCATCCACATCGACATCGACCCGGCTTCGATCTCCAAGACCATCAAGGCCGATGTGCCTATCGTGGGTCCGGTGGAGAGCGTCCTGACCGAAATGGTCGCGATCCTCAAGGAAATCGGCGAGACCCCGAACAAGGAGTCCGTGGCCAGCTGGTGGAAGCAGATCGACGAGTGGCGTGGTGACCGCGGCCTGTTCCCTTATGACAAGGGCGACGGCAGTGTGATCAAGCCGCAGGCGGTGATTGAAACCCTGTGCGAAGTGACCAAGGGCGATGCCTTTGTAGCCTCGGACGTGGGTCAGCACCAGATGTTCGCGGCGCAGTACTACAAGTTCAACAAGCCGAACCGCTGGATCAACTCCGGTGGCCTGGGCACCATGGGCTTTGGTTTCCCGGCAGCCATGGGCATCAAGTTGAGCTTTCCGGATGATGACGTCGCCTGCGTAACGGGCGAGGGCAGCATCCAGATGAACATTCAGGAATTGTCGACCTGCCTGCAGTACGGTTTGCCGGTCAAGATCGTCATCCTGAACAACGGTGTACTGGGCATGGTTCGCCAGTGGCAGGACATGAGCTACGGCAGCCGTCACTCTCATTCCTACATGGAATCGCTGCCTGATTTCGTCAAGCTGGCGGAGGCCTACGGCCACGTTGGCGTGCGCATCACCGATTCGAAAGATTTGAAGTCGAAGATGGAAGAAGCGTTCGCCATGAAAGATCGCCTGGTAGTGATCGATATTGCGGTCGACACCAGCGAGCACGTCTACCCGATGCAGATCAAAGACGGCTCCATGCGCGATATGTGGCTGAGCAAGACGGAGCGTACTTAATCATGCGGCACATTATTTCCTTGCTTCTGGAAAACGAACCTGGCGCTTTGTCTCGTGTAGTCGGCCTGTTCTCGCAGCGCAACTACAACATTGAAAGCCTGACCGTGGCCCCCACCGAAGACCCGACCCTGTCGCGTCTGACGCTGACCACTGTCGGCCACGATGAGGTCATCGAGCAGATCACCAAGAACCTGAACAAGCTGATCGAAGTGGTCAAATTGGTCGACCTGTCGGAAAGTGCTCACATCGAGCGCGAACTGATGCTGGTAAAGGTCAAGGCCACCGGCGCCCAGCGCGCCGAGATCAAGCGCACCACCGATATTTACCGTGGACAGATCGTCGATGTCAGTGCCAGCGTATATACCGTTCAATTGACCGGTACCAGCGACAAGCTCGACAGCTTCATCCAGTCCATTGGCACCGCCTCGATCCTGGAGACCGTCCGCAGTGGCGTCACCGGTATTGCCCGCGGCGACAAAGTACTCAGTATCTAAACCAAATTAGCGAATGGCCTGAACGGCCTGATAGAGGGGAAATTCATGAAAGTTTTCTACGATAAAGACTGCGACCTGTCGATCATCCAGGGCAAGAAAGTTGCCATCATCGGTTACGGTTCCCAGGGCCACGCTCAAGCGTGCAACCTGAAAGACTCTGGCGTTGACGTGACTGTTGGTCTGCGCAAAGGCTCGGCCACCGTTGCCAAAGCTGAAGCCCATGGCCTGAAAGTGACTGACGTTGCTTCCGCCGTTGCTGCTGCCGACCTGGTCATGATCCTGACCCCGGACGAGTTCCAGTCTTCCCTGTACAAGAACGAAATCGAGCCGAACATCAAGAAAGGCGCCACCCTGGCCTTCTCCCACGGCTTCGCGATCCACTACAACCAGGTTGTGCCGCGCGCTGACCTCGACGTGATCATGATCGCGCCGAAAGCTCCAGGCCACACCGTACGTTCCGAGTTCGTGAAAGGCGGCGGTATCCCCGACCTGATCGCGATCTACCAGGACGCTTCCGGCAACGCCAAGAACGTTGCGCTGTCCTACGCTGCCGGTGTTGGCGGCGGTCGTACCGGCATCATCGAAACCACCTTCAAGGACGAGACTGAAACCGACCTGTTCGGCGAACAAGCCGTTCTGTGCGGCGGTACCGTTGAGCTGGTGAAAGCTGGCTTCGAAACTCTGGTTGAAGCTGGCTATGCGCCGGAAATGGCCTACTTCGAGTGCCTGCACGAACTGAAGCTGATCGTTGACCTCATGTACGAAGGCGGTATCGCCAACATGAACTACTCGATCTCCAACAACGCCGAGTACGGCGAGTACGTGACTGGCCCGGAAGTCATCAACGCCGAATCCCGTCAGGCCATGCGCAACGCCCTGAAACGTATTCAGGACGGCGAATACGCCAAGATGTTCATCAGCGAAGGCGCTACCGGCTATCCTTCGATGACCGCCAAGCGTCGTAACAACGCCGCGCACGGTATCGAAGTGATCGGCGAGCAACTGCGCTCCATGATGCCTTGGATCGGTGCCAACAAGATCGTCGACAAAGCCAAGAACTAAGTCGAGCACTTGTACGAAAAACGCGGCTTAGGCCGCGTTTTTTCGTTTGGGTGAGCGGTTCTGGTATAAAGCTGCATCGTTTGCGGTCGAACCGTCGTCCCAGACACCTGTCGAAACTTTCCACCCCGTTGCAAGGTAATGTCCATGAGCGAACGTCCCGAAGAGCCAAAGCAGGCTTCTGACGCCGAAAGCCTTCTGCCCATCGATGAGCACATCGAAGAAGGGCATGACGCTGAAGGCCGTAAAGTCCGGCATCGTGGTATCTATCTTCTGCCGAATCTGTTCACCACTGCGAACCTGTTCGCAGGGTTCTATTCCATCATCAATTCGATGAGTGCACAGGCTGCCTTGAGCGCCGGTGACTCGATCGGCGCGAGCAAGTATTTCGCCTTTGCCGCCATCGCGATTTTCGTGGCGATGGTGCTCGACGGTCTCGACGGGCGCGTTGCCCGCATGACCAATACCCAGAGTGCCTTTGGTGCCGAGTACGACTCGCTGTCGGACATGGTCGCCTTCGGCGTGGCGCCCGCATTGCTCGCCTTTGGCTGGGCGCTTGGCGACATGGGCAAGGTCGGCTGGATGGTCGCCTTCATCTATGTAGCAGGCGCGGCTTTGCGCCTGGCGCGTTTCAACACCCAGGTCGGTACTGCCGACAAACGCTATTTCATCGGTCTGGCCAGCCCGGCTGCGGCCGGTGTAGTGGCCGGTATTGTCTGGGCGTTCAGTGATTACGGCATCCAGGGATCCAAGATGTCCTTTCTGGTTGCGCTGATGGTGGCGGCGGCCGGCATGCTGATGGTCAGCAACATCAAGTACAACAGCTTCAAGGAGCTGGACCTGAAGGGGCGCGTACCTTTCGTGGCGATCCTTGCCGTGGTGCTGGTGTTTGCGGTCGTGTTCAGTGATCCGCCGCGTATCCTGCTCCTGGTGTTCCTCGCCTACGCAGCCTCCGGCCCGGTGCAATACCTGTTACATCTTCGTCGCCGCAAAAGCGCCGAGTGATGTAATTTCCCTCATACTCCGTAGTCTATTGGTGCGTCTGTTCTCCAATGCTGCGGAGTAGCCATGCTGATCAAAGTCCCAAAAGCGTCCGACTGCCGTGAGTCGGACGTCACGCCTGAATCCTTCTATCTTTCTCGACGTAACGTATTGGGTGCTGCCGTGGCCGGATTGGCCGTGACCAGCCTGCCTCGATGGGCTGTGGCCGATGAAGCGGCGCGTTACCCGGATGTCGAGCCTGGCAAGGCGCCGTCCTGGTTTGCCGAAAAACTTCCTTCCACCCGGTGGGGGGCCGTCAGCGTGAAGGATGAGGCGATCACCCCCTTCAAGGATGCAACGAACTACAACAACTTCTATGAGTTCGGCACTGACAAGGGTGACCCGGCGGCGAACGCCGGTGCGCTGAGAACCGAGCCCTGGACGGTGGTCGTGGACGGGGAGGTGGGCAAGCCGGGGCGGTATGCGCTGGAAGACTTCATGAAGCCTTACCAGCTGGAAGAGCGCATTTACCGTCTGCGCTGTGTAGAGGCGTGGTCGATGGTGATTCCGTGGATTGGCTTCCCCATTTCGGCGCTGCTCAGCCAGGTAGAGCCGACGTCAAACGCCAAATTCATCCGCTTCGAAACCCTGCAGGATCCCAAGAGCATGCCAGGGCAGCGTTCCGGGTTCGCCTTGATCGACTGGCCTTATGTAGAAGGGCTGCGATTGGACGAAGCAATGAATCCGCTGGCAATACTGGCGGTGGGGATGTATGGGCGCGAGTTGCCGAATCAGAACGGGGCGCCCTTGCGTTTGGTCGTGCCATGGAAATACGGGTTCAAAAGCATCAAGTCCATCGTGCGGATAAGCCTGGTGAGCGAGCAGCCTAAAACCACGTGGCAGAGCATCGCCGCGGACGAGTACGGTTTCTACGCGAACGTGAATCCTACGGTTGATCATCCGCGCTGGACCCAGGCCCGCGAGCGCCGGCTGCCGAGTGGCCTGTTCAAGCCCAATGTGCGTGACACGCTGATGTTCAACGGTTATGCCGATGAAGTCGCTTCTTTATATGCAGGGCTGGATCTGCGGAAGAACTATTGATGCGCAATCCGTTCTGGCGTTCAGCGGTTTTTATTTGTGCAATGGTGTGGCCGCTGCTTTGGTTGTACCAGGCCTGGCAGGATGCGCTGGGGTCGGATCCCGGCAAGGTGCTGGTTGACCGGTTGGGGTTGGGGACGCTTGTTCTGTTGCTCATCACACTCAGCATGACGCCGCTGCAGAAACTCACGGGTTGGGCGGGGTGGATAGCTGTCCGGCGGCAATTGGGATTGTGGTGTTTCGCGTACGTGGTCCTGCACTTGAGTGCCTATCTGACTTTCATCCTTGGGTTCGACTGGTCGCAGCTTGGCGTCGAACTGCGCAAGCGTCCGTACATCATTGTCGGGGCCTTGGGTTTCTTGTGTTTGCTGGCATTGGCGTGCACTTCCAATCGGTACAGTCAGCGACGTTTGGGGGCTCGCTGGAAGAAGCTGCATCGCCTGGCTTGTCTGGTGCTCGTGCTTGGATTGCTGCATATGCTCTGGATCGTGCGCGCCGATCTGAAGGAGTGGTCGATCTATGCATCTATAGGTGCATTGCTGTTAGTGCTGAGGCTGCCGCCGCTGGCTCGTCGAATCCCGCGTCTAATGGCTAAAAAGGGTTCTTCTGCCAAAAAGGCGTAATTAGTGGTTGACGGCAGATTCTGGAAGCCTATAATTCGCCCCACTTCCGGCGCAGTCGAAACGGAAAACTCCTTGGTAAACAATGAGTTACGAAGTTTTCGG